>NZ_JAFUMA010000078.1 GCF_017483025.1 Anaerotignum sp.
CGTTTTGACTCCACAATCGGTGCCGGTACAGTTCTGATGCCTTTCGGCGGTAAAAACCAGAAAACACCCATCCAGGCTATGGTTAATAAAGTATCCGTAGAAAAGAGAGACACTACAACATGCTCCCTGATGGCATGGGGCTACAACCCCTTCATCGCAGAAAAGAGCCCTTACCACAGTGCATATCTGGCAGTTGTAGAATCTGTTGCAAAACTGATCGCTACTGGTGCAGATTTCAAAGAAGTTTACCTGTCCTTCCAGGAATACTTCGAAAAACTGGGCAAAGACAGCAGACGCTGGGGCAAACCTCTGGCAGCACTGCTGGGCGCATTCATGGCACAGAAAGGTCTGGAAATCGCTGCCATCGGCGGTAAGGACTCTATGAGTGGTTCCTTTGAAAATATCGATGTACCTCCTACACTGGTATCCTTCGCAGTAACAGTAGACAGCATCAAAAATATCATTTCTCCCGAATTCAAGGCTGCAGGCCATAAAGTCGTTCTGGTGAAACCCGAATATGATGCAGAAGGTCTGCCTACAACAGACAGCCTGAAAAAACTGTTCGACGTTGTGACAGGTCTGATGAGAGATGGCAAGGTTGCAGCTGCTTACACACCTACACTGGGCGGCGTAGCTGAAGCTGTTCTGAAAATGACAATGGGTAACGATATCGGCTTTACATATGCTGACGGCGTAACAAAAGAAGATATCTTTGGCTATAACTACGGCTCCTTCGTTCTGGAACTGACAGAAGACGTAGCAGTTGGTACAGTTCTGGGTACAACAGGTGGCGACGCCATCGTTTACGGTGCAGACAGCATCGCTCTGACAGAAATCTTCGCAGCTTATGAAAATAAACTGGAAGAAATCTATCCCATGAATACAGCGGCTGCTGCTGAAAAAGTGGAAATCCCCACATTCACAACAAAAGCAGAAGGCATCACATACAAGGCGAAAGCACCCGTTGCAAAACCTCGCGTGCTGATCCCTGTATTCCCCGGCACAAACTGCGAATTCGACTCTGCAAAAGCAGTAGAACGCGCTGGTGCGGAAGCAAACATCTTTGTAATCAACAACCTGTCTGCTGCAGGCATTGCTGATTCCATCGAACGTTTCGCAAAAGAAATGAAACAGTCTCAGACAATCTTCATCCCCGGCGGTTTCTCCGGTGGTGACGAACCCGATGGTTCCGGTAAATTCATCACAGCATTCTTCCGCAACCCCGAAATCAAGGAAGAAGTTGCAAAACACCTGAACGAAAGAGATGGTCTGATCGTTGGTATCTGTAACGGTTTCCAGGCACTGATCAAACTGGGTCTGGTGCCTTACGGCGAAATCATCGATACAGATGAAACATGCCCTACACTGTCTTACAACACAATCTCCAGACACCAGTCCAAGATCGTTCGTGTAAGACTGGCTACAGAAAAATCTCCTTGGCTGACAAATGTAAAAGCCGGCGATATCTTCAATGTGCCTATTTCCCACGGGGAAGGCCGTATCCTGATGGATGATAAGATGGTACAGGATCTGGCAGCAAAAGGTCAGATTCTGACACAGTATGTAGACGAAAATGGTCTGCCTACAAACGATATTCAGTTCAACCCCAACGGCTCCACACATGCCATCGAAGGCCTGATCTCTCCCGATGGTCGTGTACTGGGTAAGATGGGTCATGCAGAACGTATCGGCGATGGTCTGTATCAGAACGTTGCAGGTAATTATGATATGAAACTGTTCAAATCCATGGTTGAATATTATAAATAATCGATACGATATAAAAGAGGTGGTTTTAACCACCTCTTTTTTGTGTGGCGGATGATTTCGAATATTGCGGAAGAGAGGCATCCATGGTATCCTATGAACATGATGAAAATTCTTACATATATAAATGAAGAATAAGGAGGAACTGAAAATGATTCGTTTTGAATGTGACTATTCTGAAGGTATGCACCCCAGAATTTTAGAAAGATTGATTGAAACAAATATGGAACAGACAGCGGGCTATGGCATTGACCCCCATTGTGATAGAGCAAAAGAACTGATCAAACAGGCTTGCGGCAGGGAAGATGTGGATGTGCATTTCCTCGTTGGCGGCACACAGACAAATATGACAGTCATCGCGGCAGTGTTGCGTCCTCATCAGGGTGTTTTCTGTGCAGATTCTGGCCATTTGAATGTACATGAAACAGGTGCCATCGAAGCAACGGGCCATAAGGTCATCGTTCTGCCTACCACACAGGACGGCAAGCTGACCGCAGAAGCTATCCAGAACGGCTATGATGCTCACTGGAACGATGAAACCCATGAACATCAGGTGCAGCCCGGTATGGTTTATATTTCCCAGTCTACGGAAGATGGCACAACATATACAAAGGCAGAACTGGAAGCCATCAGCGCGACTTGCCGCAAATGTGGTTTGCCTCTGTTCATTGATGGTGCTAGAATGGGCTATGCTCTGGCGGCAGAAGGCTGCGACTACACACTGAACGATATTGCAAATCTGGCGGATGTGTTCTATATCGGCGGCACAAAGGTTGGAGCGATGATGGGCGAAGCTGTTGTCATCGTAAATCCTGCCCTGAAAAAAGATTTCCGTTACCTGTTGAAACAGAGAGGCGGCATGCTGGCGAAGGGCAGACTGCTGGGCATCCAGTTCGAAACATTATTTGAAGATGGTCTGTATTTTGAAGTTTCCAAACATGCAGTTGGTCTGGCAATGAAAATTCGCAGAGCCTTCGAAGCAAAGGGTATTAAAATGCTCTTTGATTCCAAGACAAATCAGCAGTTTCCTATCCTGCCCAATGAAATGATGGATAAATTGGCGGAAAAATATGCTTTCTCCTTCTGGTGTAAAGTAGGGGAAACACATTCCGCAGTTCGTTTCTGTACAAGCTGGGCAACAAAGGAAGAAAATGTGGCAGAACTGCTTTCTGATATCGAAAAACTGTACTTGAAACAAAAATAACCCCGACTACATATTATTGTAGCCGGGGTATTTTATTTTCTTGAGTTTGCAAAAGAGAATGCTTTTGCGTGTAGGTTTCCAAAGGGGTTACCCCTTTGGCGGAGTGTGAGGCAGGGCCTCACGAAATCAAGCTTCCAGATGCTCTGTGTCATCGACATCCAAGGCTTCTACCAGCTTCACTTCGGGGTTTTTCTGCATGAAGTTGTTCAGTGTGTACTGGTTGGCAAAGAGCAGGATGGGTCTTTCGAAGTGGTCGTATACCAGTGTGCTTCTTGCTACTACGTATTCTTTTACATCCTTAGGAGAACCGGGGGCAACCCAACGTGCTACCTGATATTCCAGGGGCTCCATACGAATTTCGGAATTGTATTCATTCAGCAGTCTGTACTGGAATACTTCAAACTGCAGCTGACCTACCGCGCCCAGGATAACATCATTGAATTCATTGTGGTATACCTGGATGGCACCTTCCTGCGCCAGCTGCTGTACGCCTTTCTGGAACTGTTTTGCTTTCAGAGAGTTCACAGGACGCACACGGCAGAATAATTCAGGAGGGAAGGTAGGCAGAGGTTCAAAGAACAGCTTTTCCTTTCTGTCTGTCAGTGTGTCACCGATCTGGAAGTTGCCGCTGTCGTAGATACCGATGATATCGCCGGCAATGGCTGTTTCTACGGTTTCGCGGTCGTTGGCCATCAGGTGGGTGGACTGGCTCAGCTTCATCTGCTTGCCGGTTCTGGACAGAGTAACGTTCATGCCTCTGTTAAAAGTACCGGAGCAGATGCGGAAGAACGCCAGTCTGTCACGGTGGGCAGGGTTCATGTTTGCCTGAATTTTGAAAATAAAACCGCTGAAGAAATCATCGTTGGGATTTACTTCGCCGGTTGTTGTTTTTCTTACGCCGGGGGCAGGAGACCATTCCAGGAAATGGTGCAGAAAAGGTGTGATGCCGAAATCTGCCAGAGCGGAACCAAAGAATACGGGGGACAGTTTACCTTCTTTGATCGCCTGCAGGTCGAAGGGGTTGCCTGCACCATCCAGCAGTTCCATTTCGCCGCGGAGGATGTCCAGGTTTGCATCGGAGATAACGCCTTCCAGGGCATCGCCGTATACACCGTTGGCACCCAGTTCGATCACGCCGTTTTTCTGTTTATAAAGGTAAACTTTGTTTTCCAGTCTGTCATAAATACCTTCAAAAGTCAGGCCATTGCCGATGGGCCATGTGACTGCTGTGGAGGGCAGACCCAGGGCGTCTTCCAGGTCAGCCATGCAATCCAGAGGATCTTTGGACTGACGGTCCAGTTTGTTGATGAAAGTGAAGATAGGAATCTCACGCATGGAACAAACCTTGAACAGCTTTACTGTCTGTGCTTCGACACCTTTCGCTGCGTCAATAACCATAACAGCACTGTCTACGGATGTCAGGATACGGTAAGTATCTTCACCGAAGTCGTTGTGACCGGGGGTATCCATGATGGATACCACTTTGCCGTCATATTCGAACTGCATAACGGAAGAAGTAACGGAGATACCTCTCTGTTTTTCAATTTCCATCCAGTCACTCTTTGCGAATTTGTTTTTGCCTCTTGCCTTTACTGTACCTGCTTCACGGATAGCACCACCGTGCAGCAGCAGTTTTTCTGTCAGTGTTGTTTTACCTGCGTCGGGGTGGGAGATGATACCAAAAATACGACGCTTCTGGATTGCTTCTGCGTTGCTCATATATTTTCTTTCCTTTCTGTCTGGAATTATCTTACTCTTTTCTGTAAAAAGACCATACTTCTTATTATTTTACCTGAATTTCAGTAAAAATGGAATAAAAAGATGAGAAAAAAGTAAAATGGATGAAAAAAATTCTGTTTCTGAAGAAAATACATTGACTGAATTATGTCTTTGGACTAAAATGAATACGTTAGGTAAAACCAACTAAATTATTTATTTTTTTGGAGGTAATGAAAATGAAATTTACAAGCACAGATAAAGCACCCGCAGCTCTGGGCCCCTACTCCCAGGCAGTTTCCGTAAATGGTCTGCTGTTCACATCCGGCCAGATCGCTCTGGACCCCGCAACAGGCGCTATCGTAGGCGAAGGCGACGTTGTTGCACAGGCTGAACAGGTATGCAAAAACCTGGGCGCAGTTCTGGAAGCAAACGGTGTGACATACACAGACGTTGTAAAAACAACATGCTTCCTGGCTGATATGGGCGACTTCGCTGTATTCAACGAAGTTTACGGCAAATACTTCACAGGTAAACCCGCACGTTCCTGCGTAGCAGTAAAAACACTGCCTAAGAACGTTCTGTGCGAAGTTGAAGTAATCGCAGAATTGAAGTAAGAAAGCGTTTGGCTCCTGCCTTTGGCGGGAGCTAAATTTTTCTCTTTTATGTACTTGGAAAAATACAAAATTTGTTGTTGACAGTTGGAATATCCTGTGATATTATAAATAAGTCGCTGAACGACAGCGACAGAAAATATCGAGGCGTGGCTCAGCTTGGTAGAGCGCTACATTAGGGATGTAGAGGTCGCAAGTTCAAATCTTGTCGCCTCGATTTTTTTTGAAAACTCTCTCTCTTCTGGAAAAATTTTTCCGGAAGTAACCTAAAAAACAATTGACAGGTAATCAATCCTGTGTTAATATAAATAAGCCGCTGAACGAGCGGCGAAAAATGTCGAGGCGTGGCTCAGCTTGGTAGAGCGCTACATTAGGGATGTAGAGGTCGCAGGTTCAAATCCTGTCGCCTCGATTTTATTTTAAGAGACGAAAATTTTTTTCGTCTCTTTTTTCACATCTATCGAAAGTTAAGGGGAATTACTATAACGAATTGGGCGCAGCTTAACGGAGGTGAACCGTCTATGACTGACCGTAGGGAAAAGGAACTGATCGCGAAAGCCAAGCAGGGGGATATGCAGGCTTTTGAAGAACTGATTCTGAAACATGAAAAAATCGTATATAATGTGGCACTTCGCATGATGAATCACAGTGAGGATGCAAAAGACATTTCCCAGGAGGTTTTCCTGAAGGCCTATAGAAATATCAAAAATTTCGATGAACGATCCATGTTTTCCACCTGGCTTTATCGTATCACGACTAACACCTGCATTGACGAGATGCGAAAAAGAAAAGGAAAGCAAAACTATTCTTTAGAGGAAGAACTGGAAAATGAGGACGGCAGTATGCAGCGACAGATCGCCGATGAAGGGGATACACCGGAGGAAAGCCTGATGCGGGGTGAAGAAAAAGGCGAGATCCTGCAGGCTTTGGATACCCTGTCGGAAGAACATAGGGCGGCGATCATTCTCAGAGATGTGAAAGGGCTTTCTTATGAGGAAATATCGGAAATTATAGAACTGCCCATGGGGACGGTGAAAAGCCGCATTTCCAGGGCAAGAAATCAGCTGAAAAATGAAATTTTGAAAATCAGGGAACGAAATGACGGCAAGCCCCGTCATAAGAAAGGAAAGGAGGGAAGGCTATGAAATGTGAAGATTGCAGAGAACTGCTCTGGGCATATCTGGAGAAGGAAACAACTGCAGAAGAAACAGAAAAAGTCGAAGAACATCTGGCGGCTTGTGCGGATTGCAGAGAAGAGCTGGATGCTGTGCGGGAAATGAAGAAAGCCCTGCAGAGCCTTCCTGATGAGGCGCTCCCTGAGGGATACCATACAGAACTGATGCAGAAACTGCAGGCGGAAGCGGCGTCCAACGTGGTTCCTTTCCCTGCAAAGAAGAAAGTACCTAAATGGAAACAACTGAGCATGATTGCGGCGGCGGCACTGGTTGTCGTGGCGGCAGGCGGCATCAATGGCATGCTGGGCATGCGCCAGAGCCAGAATGAGGCTGTGCAGAAGATGGAAGAAACAACGGATGATACTATGGTGGCTTATGATGCAGGGGAGCCTATGGAAGGCATGACCATAGAAGAAACAACGGATGATGCGGCAGTGGAATATCAGGTGGATGCTTCTTCTGCGACTTCTTCCAACGAGAAAAAGAGGAGCAGTGCGTCACCTGTGGCAGATGGTGTGGATGCAGGCGCCATGCCTGCCCAGACGAAAAACAAAGCTGCAGTGACGGAAGAAGCGACGATTGATATGGCGGCGGTGCCCGAAACAGCTTCGGTAACAACGGAAGAAACAGCACCTTTTTCTGTGAAACGATCTGCCGCGGAAGCGACGGATATTGCGATATTGCTGGTAGACGATGAAAAAGCGGCAATAGCGGAGATTCAAAAGGCGATTGCAGAAGCGGGCGGCTATGAGGAAGCCTTTGATGGGGATGATGTTTCTGCGATGATCCCTGTGGAAAACTACGGAGATTTCTTGAAAAAGCTGGAAGCTTTGGGAGAGCTGGAATGGATGAAACAGGGAAACCTGGCGGCAGATGCAGATTATCGCAGTGTAGGGATTCGATTGAAATTGAAATAAGATAAGAAGGGACACGGTTATTAGACTGTGTCCTTTTTCTTTGTCGAAATCCATAAAAGACAGTTGTCCTCTTGGCAGATTGCATAAAATAGTGTACACTATAAGGTAAATTTCCACTAAAATTACTTTAGCGTTCTACTTGACTAAAGCGTTTTGGTGTTATAATATAGTTGTAGCATAGGAAGGAAGTGGAATTTGCATGAAACAGGCAGAAATGCTTTTAAAAAAAGAAGAACAGGTCATCTTCAGCTTGCGGGCATTATTTGAACAGTACGGCTATCGTAAGTTCAAAATGAGCAAATTTGAGGAATACGACTTTTATGCAGATAACAGAAGTTTTTTGAATAGCGAAACGATTTTGACATTCACAGGGCTGGACGGCAAACTGCTGGCCCTGAAACCGGATGTGACCCTTTCCATCGTAAAAAATACAAAAGGAAACAGAGACAGCGCAGAGCGTGTATATTATAATGAAAATGTTTACCGTGCCAGAAAGGGCGCAGGCGAATATAAGGAGATCATGCAGGTAGGTCTGGAATACATTGGTGAAGTGGATGAATATGCTACCTTGGAAACACTGCTGCTGGCGCAGAAGAGTCTGAAAGCCATCAGTGACGAATACATTATGGATGTTTCCCATATGGGTTTTGTGGCGGGGCTGATGGAAGAAATCGGCCTGCCTTACGTGCAGCAGAAGGCTATCTTGGATTGTATCAGCGAAAAGAATGCCCACGGCATCCGCAATATCTGTAAGGAAGTAAATCTGGCGGATGATATGACACAGAAACTGGAAGCTTTGGCGAGCCTTTACGGCGGGCTGGAAGAAACACTGGAAAAGGCAAAAGCCCTTTGTTGCAATGGAAAAATGGAACAGGCAGTCAAAGAACTGGAAGACATCCTGCGCTGTCTGAAAATCGGCGGCAATGAAAAAAATGTGAATCTGGATTTCTCCATTGTCAACGACATGGATTATTATACAGGCATTATCTTCCAGGGGTTCATCAACGGCGTGCCCAGTAGTATTCTCAGCGGCGGCAGATATGATAATCTGCTTCGTAAGTTGGGTAAGGATGCAGATGCAATTGGCTTTGCAGTATATCTTGACCTGCTGGAACGTTTTGAATCCACAGAAAAGGAATATGATGTGGATACACTGCTGACCTATGAAGACGATGTAGACGTGGCAGCTTTAGCAAAGGCAGCGCAGATGCTGACTGATAATGGCCAGAGCGTGTTGGTACAGAAGAAAAACACAGGCAATGTGAAATATAAACAATTGCTTTGCATGAAGGACAGGGGGCTTGAGATCGTTGCAGAACTGGATTAACATCGCGCTGCCAAAGGGCAGACTGGGCGAAAAGGCTTATGATATTTTTGAAAAGATCGGCTATGGCTGCCCCGCCATCCATGAAGGTGGCAGAAAATTGATTTTTGAAAATGAAGAAAACGGTGTACGTTATTTCTGGGTAAAACCCTCTGACGTGGCGGTCTATGTGGAACGCGGCGCGGCGGATGTTGGCGTTGTGGGTAAGGATATCCTGCTGGAACAGTCCTCCGACGTATACGAATTGTTAGACCTGGGCATGGGTAAATGCCGTATGTGTGTTGCCAGTGTGAAAGGGGAAAGAACGGATTCCGAACATACCCTCAGAGTAGCGACAAAATTTGTCAATATCGCAAGGGAATATTACAGAAAACAGTCGAGAGAGATCGATATCATCGAGCTCCACGGCTCTATTGAAATCGCGCCTATCCTGAAAATGAGCGATGTCATCGTGGACATTGTGGAAACAGGTACAACGTTGAAGGAAAATAATCTGGAAGTGAAGGAGACGATCATTCCCATTAGTGCCAGATTTATTGCCAATAAGGCTAGCTATAAATTCAATAACAAAAGAATCAAAGAAATGTGTGATCTGATCGCGCAGAATATCGAAAAGAAAGACTGAAATTTGGAGGAATCCATGGAAGATTTGAAACTGGTATATGCTTACGACCGCCCTGCGGAGGTAGGCGAATTGTTCAAGGAATATACAGATATGCTCATCGAAGGCGACAGCGAATTCGCTGAGTATTTGAAAATACAGAAATATGATAAGGAACTGGCGAATCCTGCATCCAAATATGGTATGCCTGAAGGCAGACTGTATCTGGCTTATGTGGAGGATAAACTGGCAGGCTGTGTAGGGCTGAAAAAACTGGACGAGGAAGGACAGCAGTGCGAATTGAAGCGCCTGTATGTGCGCCCCCAGTTCCGCGGGAAAAAGATGGGCGAGAAACTGCTGGAGGTTATTTTGCAGGACGCAAGGGAGATTGGCTACAAGGCGATGCTCCTGGATACGCTGCCTTTTCTGAAAACAGCCATCAAAATGTATCAGAGAAGGGGCTTTTACGAAATTCCCTGCTATAACGACAGCCCTATTGATGATACAATTTATATGAAACTGGATTTGTAAGGGAGTGGAAGCATGATAAAGACATATGCTTACAAAGACATTAAAATAGATGAAATTTTTGCAAGAGAAGAAGAAAAGACAACGGTTGCAGACGTGGTTGCAGAAATCATTGCCGATGTGCGTAAGAACGGCGACGCAGCCCTGAAAGCCTACTGCGAAAAATTCGACGGCGCAGCGGCAGAGGTGCTGGAAGTTTCTGCAGATGAAAGAAAAGCGGCTCTGGCGGAAGTAGATGCAGAATTTATCGAAATTCTGAAAGAAGCGGCGGCTCATATCCGTGCCTTCCATGAAAAACAGAAACGTACTGATTTCGTCATTACAGAACGCCCCGGCGTGGTTTTAGGACAGAAAATCACCCCTTTAGATCGCGTTGGTCTGTACGTTCCCGGCGGCACAGCAAGCTATCCTTCCACAGTGCTGATGGACTGTATCCCTGCAAAAATTGTGGGCGTAAAGGAAGTCTGTATGGTAACTCCTGCCAAAGGCGGCAAACTGAATCCCGATATCATCGCAGCGGCAGAAGTGGCTGGTGTAGACCGTATTTTTAAAATCGGCGGTGCACAGGCAGTAGCGGCTCTGGCTTACGGCACGGAATCCGTGCCCAGAGTAGATAAGATCGTTGGCCCTGGCAATGCTTTCGTTGCGGAAGCGAAAAAACAGGTTTTTGGACAGGTTTCCATCGATATGATCGCAGGCCCCAGTGAAATCCTTGTG
Organism: Anaerotignum sp.; assembly: GCF_017483025.1. GTDB lineage: Bacteria > Bacillota > Clostridia > Lachnospirales > Anaerotignaceae > Anaerotignum_A. The sequence continues at coordinate 10,561 of NZ_JAFUMA010000078.1, forward strand.
ATTGCTGATGGCAATTCCGATGCAGTTGTTGTGGCGGCAGATCTGCTTTCTCAGGCAGAACATGACAAAATGGCTTCTGCCGTTCTGGTAACGGAAAGCGAAGCCCTGGCAAAAGCAGTTTCTGAGGAACTGGAAAGACAGATCCCTCTGCTCCCCAGAGCGGA
>NZ_JAFUMA010000079.1 GCF_017483025.1 Anaerotignum sp.
GTTTTATTATATTGAGTTGAGAATCTTCGAAAAAGGACGCTCGTGGGATAAACTGGACAAATAAAAAAAGCTGGATGCTGAGAAGCATCTAGCTTTTATTTTTGGGGGAACAAGTTCAAGCTCTCCTTTCATTTGGTGTTAGCTTGATCCTATTGAGAGATGTATTTGACTACCTCTTTGACTACCTTTGATTTTGAAAATGAAAAAACCCTTGAAATATCAAGGGTTTAAAGAGCGGACGACGGGAATCGAACCCACCTCTAAAGCTTGGGAAGCTCTCATTCTACCGATGAACTACGCCCGCAAAGGGTAATTGATTTCTAACAGTTATTATAATGAGAATTGGAAGAAATGTAAAGTATTATTCTGCATCAATATTTTTCAAAAATTTACATTTCTGTTGAAAGATTTTTTTGTGGCAGCGGACTTTCTTTCCTTTCAGCGGGCATACTACCAACAGTAAATTTTTTAGGATGCGAGGGATGCGGGATGGAAAAATTTATCGTTGCGGGTACGGGCGAAGGCTTGCGGGGCAGAGTAAAGATCAGCGGTTCCAAAAACGCGGTGCTGCCAATTCTGGCGGCGTGTCTTTTGACGAAGGAGGTCTGTGAGATACGGAATGTGCCGCCCCTTTCTGATGTGCGGCATATGGCAGAACTGCTGCAGGAAGTGGGGGCACGGGTGTTTTTTGATGAGGAAAAAGAGATTCTGCGGGTGGAGGCGGCGGAGATCTCCAGTGTGGAAGGATTATATGAAACAGCACGCAAGATGCGTGCTTCTTTTCTGGTGGCGGGGGCGCTGCTGGGGCGGTGTGGCTGTGCTCGGCTGCCTTTGCCGGGGGGATGCCAGATCGGAAGCCGCCCCATCGATCTGCACCTGAAGGGCTTTCAGGCCATGGGGGCGAAAAATAAGCAGGAGCATGGCGTGGTGGAGCTGCAGGCGAAAAGCTTGAAGGGCGGCAGTATCTATCTGGATTTTCCCAGTGTAGGGGCAACGGAAAATATTATGCTGGTGGCGGTTTTGACAAGGGGCAAAACGATCATCGAAAATGCCGCGGCAGAGCCCGAAATATGTGACCTGGCGGATTTCTTGCGGGAAATGGGCGCAGAGGTGGCGGGCGACGGTACGGACACCATTACTGTTACGGGGGTAAAAGAACTCCATGGTGCCACCCATGCCGTCATCCCCGACCGCATCGAAGCAGGCACTTTTATGACGGCGGCGGCTATCACCGGCGGAGATATTCTTCTGGAAAATGTGCAGGAAGAACACCTGAAGCCTGTCATTGCCAAACTGGCGGAATGTAATGTAAAAACAGAGATGACTGCAGAAGGTCTGCGGGTCTGGCGGAAGGGAAAGCTCCATCCTGTGCAGGTGAAGACCATGCCTTTCCCGGGCTTCCCCACGGATATGCAGGCGCCTTTCATGAGCCTGATGACCATTGCAAAGGGCACCAGTGTGATTACGGAAACGGTTTTTGAAAATCGCTTCACTCATGCAGGGGAATTGCAGCGGATGGGAGCAGATATTAAAATAGATAGCCGCAGTGCCATCATCGAAGGCGTAGACACCCTGACAGGAACGAAGGTAAGAGCCACCGACCTGAGGGCTGGCGCGGCTCTGATCCTTTCTGCTCTGGCGGCCAAGGGGGAAACGGAGATCAGCGATATCTATCATATCGAGCGAGGGTATCATAAGATCGATGAAAAGCTGCGCCGATTAGGCGCCCATATCCGAAAAGAAAAGGAATAATTTTGTAAGATTCATAAATTGTTTACATTTCGTTCATTGGGTAGAAACGTTTGAATGAAAAACTAATAACATCGGAGGGAATTCCCCTTCGGCTACATAATAGAATGAAAGTGTAATGGAAATAGAAATAGAAAGAGAAAGAGAGTTGCATTGCTATGGATATGAAAAATCAAAGACGACCATTGCTGTATTACTGGCTCATTGCGTTGCTGGTAATGGGCATCATCAATATGGTTTTCCTGCCCAATATTGCAAAAAATGCCATCCAGCAGGTAAATTATGATGTATTCCTGACAGAGATAGCTGATAAAAATATTTCACAGGCGGAGATCAATGAAGACGTGATCTATTTTTTCCTGAAGGAAGAACCTGCGGAAGAACTCACAACGACTCTTTTTGCAGAGGATGCCCCCAAGGTGTATTCTACTGTCCGCATGGATGACCCTCAGCTGGTAGACAGACTTTATGCAGCGGGCGCATCCTTTGGCGAAGTAAAGCCCAAGGAAGTATCTCCATGGGTCAGTAGCCTGATCATGTTTGTGGGCTTCTTCCTGCTGTGGCAGTTCGTGATGAAAAAGGCCATGAATAAGATGGGCGGTATAGGCGGCAACGCCATGTCCTTCGGGAAATCTAATGCGAAGATCTACGTGAAAGCCCAGACAGGAAAGACTTTCAAGGACGTTGCAGGGCAGGATGAAGCGAAGGAAGCCCTGAACGAAATCGTGGATTTTCTGCATAATCCCCAGAAATATACGGAAGTGGGGGCCAAAATGCCCAAAGGTGCGCTGCTGGTAGGCCCTCCCGGCACAGGCAAGACCTTGCTGGCTCAGGCTGTTGCCGGGGAAGCAGAAGTGCCTTTCTTCTCCATTTCCGGTTCTGAATTTGTAGAAATGTTCGTTGGCATGGGTGCGGCAAAGGTGCGAGACCTGTTCAAGCAGGCAAATGAAAAAGCCCCTTGTATCGTATTCATCGATGAAATCGATACCATCGGTAAAAAACGTGACGGCAATGGCTTGGGCGGAAACGACGAAAGGGAACAGACCCTGAATCAGCTGTTAACAGAAATGGATGGTTTCGATGGCAAAAAAGGTGTTGTCATTCTGGCGGCCACCAACAGACCTGAAACGCTGGATAAAGCCCTGCTGCATCCCGGCCGTTTTGACAGAAGAATCCCTGTGGAATTGCCCGACCTGAAAGGCAGAGAAGCCATTCTGAAAGTTCATGCAGAAAAGATCAAAATGGAAGCCAACATCGACTTTGATGCCATTGCCAGAGCAACATCCGGCGCATCCGGTGCAGAGCTGGCGAATATCATCAATGAAGCGGCTCTCCGTGCGGTACGTATGGGCCGTACAAAAGTAGGACAGAATGACCTGATGGAAAGTGTGGAAGTGATTCTGGCGGGCTATCAGCGTAAAGGTGCTGTCATTTCTCCGGAAGAGAAACAGATCATTGCTTACCATGAAGTAGGCCATGCGCTGGTGGCTGCAAAACAGAAAAATTCTGCACCAGTGCAGAAAATCACTATCATCCCCAGAACCAGCGGCGCTTTGGGCTATACCCTGCAGGTGGATGAGGGTGAAAAATTCCTGATGAACAAAGAAGAGATTTTCAATAAAATTGCCACATTCACTGGGGGACGTGTGGCAGAAGAACTGAAATTCGGCTCCATCACAACGGGTGCCTCCAATGATATCGAACAGGCGACCCGCCTGGCCAGAGGCATGATCACCCGTTATGGTATGAGCGAAGAATTTGGTATGGTGGCGCTGGAAACGGTGACGAACCAGTATCTGGGTGGGGATACTTCTCTGGCATGCTCTAACGAAACCGCATCCAAAATCGACGGGGCTGTCATCAAAGTCGTGAAACAGGCCCATGATAAAGCTGTTGAGATCATTCGCGAAAATATGGATAAACTGGACGAAATTTCTGCTTTTCTGCTGGAAAAAGAAACTATCACAGGGGAAGAATTCATGGAAATTCTGAACCGCACGGAAGCATAAGGAAATATCGTTCATAAAATACGCATAGGCTTCAGGAAAGGCAGACTTGTTCCCAAGTCTGTTTTTTCTTGTCGATAATCTGTGGTAGACAATTTTTTTTCGGAAGTGTAAAATAATAAAGAAATTTTTTGTAAGCGAAAAAGAAAGAAGGGTTTCCATGTCCATTCATAATATCCAGTATGAAGGCATTGAAATTGAATATGAACTGTCCCGCAAAAACGTGAAGTATATCAATCTTCGTGTGAACAAATATGGCAAAGTGGTGGTTTCTGCAGGGAAAAACGTTCCGTTTGAGGTGATTGATGAATTTGTGCAGTCCAAGGCCTTCTGGATCATCACCCACCTGGCGGAGATCGAAAAGATCAAAAGCGGTATGCCAGATAACAGTCTGTATGACGGGAAAACGGTCTATTATCTGGGGCGGCCTTATCAGCTGGTGCTGGAAAGGGGCGAAAGGCGCATCTTCATTGAAGGAGATAAGATCTGTCTGTATTCCCCCAAAATGTATTCCGATGTGCTGAAGGAGGAGTATCTTGCCTGGCTGAAAAACAATGCGGAGAAAAAATTTGAAGAAATTATGGATAGAATATATCCTCTTGTGGCAGAATATCGTATAAAGAGACCGGAAATCAAAATCCGGAATATGAAAAGCATCTGGGGCAGCTGTACCACTACGGGCAAATCCATCCGTTTGAATCTGCAGCTGATGAAGGCGGAAGAAGAATGTATCGAGCAGGTAGTGCTCCATGAACTGCTGCATTTCCGCTATCCCAATCATGGAAAATCCTTTTATGATCTCTTGGCACAGCTGATGCCTGATTGGAAGGAACGGAAGGAGAAACTGGAGACCCAGTTTAAGGATGGCATTTAAGCAGAGAGGGGATTTGACAAATCCCCTTCTCTGGGGTATAATAATAGCTAGTAATAAGAATTTTATATCGACGCGGAGTAGAGCAGTCCGGTAGCTCGTCGGGCTCATAACCCGGAGGTCGTCGGTTCAAATCCGGCCTCCGCAATGCAATAAAAAGGACACCTAAAAGGGTGTCTTTTTTTATTGCATTGCGGAGGCGAAAAATAAGGAGTATACCGACTAAGCGAAGCGCGGGAGAGTAGACGGCTATATTTCGAGGTTGGCCTTCCCATGTTCAAAATGAATTTTAGCAAGAGAAACAGCTGTTTTCCCCGAAAATCAAGGCTTTGCGAAAAAAATGCTTTGCACTGCAACATTTTCGTGATATAATTCTAATGTTATAGGGCGAAATATAGAGAAAACGACTATTTTTTGAGGAACGGCGGCATTTCCGCCCGTTCAGATGATATATATTGTCCTTTTGGAAATCATTGGAAGGATGTATGTTTTTATGGATAAATTGGTTGTAAAAGGCCGTAGAA
>NZ_JAFUMA010000080.1 GCF_017483025.1 Anaerotignum sp.
CCTGAGCCAGGATCAAACTCTTATATTAAAGTTTAAGTCCTAGCCAGATATTCTGGCTAATTTTCTTCCGGTTTTGCTAAACCGGCAAAAGTCATTTAGCATTCGTTTCCGTTTGCTTGAATTGACTATGGGTTGTGTGTTTTATATCCATTGTTCAGTTTTCAAGGATCAATCTGCTTTTTTCAGCAGCGAAGATTATTTTATCAAATCTTCTTTTTCTTGTCAAGCTCTTTTTAAGAACTTTTTTATTTTCAACCGCATCTGAACTTGGTTTAAAATAAAATGGCGGAGAAGGAGGGATTTGAACCCTCGCGCCGCTATTAACGACCTAACCGCTTTCCAGGCGATCCCCTTCAACCACTTGGGTACTTCTCCATAAATGCTCTCAGTTCATAATGCGATATTCAATTGGCGGAGAGAGTGGGATTCGAACCCACGGCCCCTTTCGGAGTCACTGGTTTTCAAGACCAGCTCCTTAAACCACTCGGACATCTCTCCATGGATTTTAGTTGCCTCTTCTTGAGCAGCGACCTTGACTATTATATCTTACCGTCCACCGGTTGTCAAGAGGTTTTTTGCTCTTTTTTTAAATTTCTTTTTCAGCAACCTTTGAGCCATGTTTCCGTGTCGCTCGCGGTGATATAGATATTACAGGAAAAGTCGAAAACTGTCAACCCCTTTTTTCGATTTTTTTGACAAAATTTTTTCTTACATTATAATACTAAAAAACAAAATCCACGTATATGGCTTTTCCTTCCAAACCATGCTACAATATAAATCGCATCATTACTGATTCTATCTTAAGGAGGCTATTATGAAAACAGTTGCAGAACGTTTTTTAACATATGTAAAACACCATACCACATCCAATGAAGAGTCCAACACTTTCCCCAGCACGAAAAATCAGCTGACCTTCGCTGCTTTTCTGGCAAAGGAATGCGAAACGATCGGACTGCAGTCCGTGTTTGTCGATCAATATGGCTATGTGACTGCCACACTCCCCGGCACTGTGCAAAACGCCCCTACCATCGGCTTCATTGCTCATATGGACACCAGTCCCGATGCCAGCGGCGAAAATATTCTTCCTAATATTGTAGAAAACTATGATGGTGGAACGATCCCTCTGAACAGCACAAGCCTTTCCCCCGCAGAATTTCCTTCGCTGAAGGATTATATCGGTCAGACACTTATCACCTCTGACGGCACAACACTCCTGGGTGCCGATGACAAAGCCGGTATTGCAGAGATTCTGACTGCTATGGAGTACCTTCTTGCTCATCCCGAAATTCCCCATGGCGACATTCGCATTGCCTTTACCCCTGATGAAGAGATCGGCAAAGGCGTGGACTTCTTTGATGTAAAAGCTTTTAACGCCGATTTTGCTTATACTCTGGACGGCGGCCGTATCGGCGAATTGGAATACGAAAACTTCAATGCAGCCCGTGCGATCATTCGCATCAAAGGGAAAAATGTACACCCAGGCACAGCAAAAAATGTCATGGTGAATGCCGCCCTCATCGGTACAGAAATCGCCTCTCTCCTGCCCGAAAAAGAAATTCCCGCCAAAACAGAAGGCTACGAAGGTTTCTTTCATCTTTGTTCCTTTGAAGGAGATGTCACTTCTGCAACACTGACCTATATCATCCGCGATTTTGACAAAGATTCCTTTGAACGACGCAAAGAATTGATCCGTCTGATCGTAGAACGTAAAAATACCCAGCATCAGGGTGCCATCGAATTGGAACTTCGCGATGAATATTACAACATGCTTTCTCAGGTGGAACCTCATATGGAAATCGTCGATCTGGCAAAACAGGCCATGCTGGATTGCGGCATCACTCCTATCATTCAGCCTATCCGCGGTGGTACAGACGGCGCCCGACTGTCCTTCATGGGTCTGCCATGCCCCAATCTGTTCGCAGGCGGCCACAATTTCCACAGCAATTATGAATTTGTTCCTGTGCAGTCCATGGAAAAAGCGGTGGAAATGATCATCCGTATCGCAGAACTGGCAACGACCCTTGACTTTCAAAAAAACGTATGATAGAATTTTCCCGTAATCTATTGAGAATACGGCGATGATTGAGTTTATAAGCAATACTGGTTACAACCACAGAGAGCAGATCGGTCGGTGAAAGGCCTGCAGCACAGTATTTGTAAATTACGCCTCATGAGCTTTGTGCAGGAAATGGCACAACGTATGCCCTACGTTACAGGGGCCCAAAGATGTTCCTTCGGAACATGAACTAAGGTGGTACCACGGGTCTCTCGTCCTTTTGACGTTGAGACCTTTTTATATTTACCCCAATATTATCGCTGAAAAATCAATCAAACCTATATAAAATGCAAAGGAGAATGCAATCATGAATGCTTATGAAGTATTGAAAGAACGCGGTTTTATCGAACAGCTGACCCATGAAGAAGAAATCAAAGACCTTTTTGAAAAAGGCGGCGTAACATTCTATATCGGCATCGACCCCACAGCAGACAGCCTGCACGTTGGTCATTTCCTGACAGTTATGGCTATGGCACACATGCAGCGCTGCGGTAACCGCCCCATTTGTTTGGTAGGCGGCGGCACAGCTATGATCGGTGACCCTTCCGGCAAAGCGGATATGCGTAAAATGATGACAGTAGAAACCATCGACCATAACGTAGCATGCATCAAAAAACAGCTGTCCCGCTTCATCAATTTCAATGAAGGCGAAGGCGGCGCTATCATGGCAAATAACGCTGACTGGCTGAGAGGCCTGAACTACATCGAGTTCCTGCGCGAGATCGGCGCACACTTCTCTGTAAACAGAATGCTTTCCGCAGATTGCTTCAAAACACGTATGGAAAGAGAAGGCGGCCTGACATTCCTGGAATTCAACTACATGATCATGCAGGGCTACGATTTCTATGAACTGAACAAGAGATACGGCTGTTCTCTGCAGATGGGCGGCAATGACCAGTGGTCCAATATCATCGCCGGTGTAGAACTGATCCGTCGTAAAGCACAGAAACCCGCTTACGGCATGACATTCAAACTGCTGACAAACAGCGAAGGCGTAAAAATGGGTAAAACTGTTTCCGGCGCTGTATGGCTGGATCCCGAAAAAACATCCCCTGACGAATTCTATCAGTACTGGAGAAACGTTGGCGATAAAGACGTTGAAAAATGTCTGTCTCTGCTGACATTCCTGCCTATGGATGAAGTGCGTCGTCTGGGTGCACTGGAAGGCGCTGAAATCAACAAAGCAAAAGAAATCCTGGCATTCGAACTGACAAAGATCGTTCACGGCGAAGCAGAGGCAACAAAAGCACAGGAAGCTGCAAGAGCACTGTTCG
>NZ_JAFUMA010000081.1 GCF_017483025.1 Anaerotignum sp.
ATACCTTTCTTTCTCTTCTTACCATTCATGATCTCCACCAGCCTTTCCTGCAACGCCCGTTTACCATCGGTGAAACAAGTAGTCAGTGCCACCTGTCTCTGCAGTCCCCGTTCTGCTTCATGTAAAATCATCAGACCATAAGCCTTTCGATAATCCATATCTTTTTCTTTCACTGCTTCCCCGTCGCAGGAAATTTCTAAATCTCGATTCGCTCTTTTTACCATCAAATATACGAATGGATTAAACCAATGAATCCCTCTTGCCAGTAACAACAAAAACTTATACCACAAATCTTTTCTTTCCCAATGGATTAGCTCATGTTTCAGGATCATTTCCATCTCCTGCTCGCTATACTCCTCATGGGGAAGATAAATCTTAGTATGAACCAGCCCAACAGCCATAGGCGTAGCCAATGCCGAACAAATAGCAATAGGAGGTTTTCTCTCACCTGTCGTCTTTTTATAGACCTCTATTGTTTTTTCAGACGGCTGCTTTTCCCATCTCTTGATCAATTTTTTCAACCGAAATGTTGCAATAATCGGACGTAAAACAGATGCAATCACACCAATACTCCAAAGAAGTAAAGTGATTTGTCCGTGAGATACTGTGAAATCTTTTCTCACTTCTTCCTTTATTTCCGGTTCAACAAAAACATAATTATCCGCATTTACTTCATTTCCTGTATTGATGGTAATGTTCTCTACTGGATTTTCAACAGGGGTCCACTCCATAATAGATTCCTGCGGAATATCCAGTTGGATCGGTGCCGTTTCCGCCGGCAATGTCATATTCCAGGGAATCAGTAATCTCACAGCAATTACCAGCCATACAAAATACGATAGCTTTGACGAGTATTTCTGGGAAAGTTTTGGTAACAGCCACAGAGCAAGTAAAATCACTGGTATGATCCAAAGACTGATTTTCAGATATTCATGAAAAATTACCATATCATCACTCCTTTGTTTCCTGCTCAATAAAGGCTTTCAAATCCTCCAGTTCCTCTTTCGTTACAGTATGATTCTCATAAAGACAAGCAACAAGGTCTCTCAGGGAACCGCCTGTCCATTTCTGAAAATATCTCTTACTATCCTCTGCCAGATATTCTTCTTCAGAAACCAGAGGTTCATAATATCTGCTTTTCCCCTGTTTTTCTGTCTTTAAAAAACTACGATTTACCAATCTGCCCAGTAAAGTCTGTAAAGCAGAAAGATTCCAAGGACGTTCTTTCTGCAGTTCCTCACGGATTGCAACTGTACTGATCGGTGTTTCATTATGCCAAATGACCTGCATCACCTTTAATTCTGTATCAGGAAGTTTCTGTTTTTCCATATCATCACCTCATAACCTACACTTGTATGTTTATATATAACATACATCTGTATGTTTTGTTTGTCAATAGTTTTCATAATATTCAATTCTTATTTATATATTTTGTTTTCTTGACATATATAGACTATCTATATATAATCAAGATATAAATATATCGACTATCTATATATGGGGGTGTAAAAATGACTATTGATAAAACATTATTATCTGGAAGTACTGCGACGCTTATTCTAAAGCTTCTGGACGGTCAAGACATGTACGGCTATCAAATCATTGAAGAACTGGCACGCCGTTCTGATAATACCTTTCAGTTAAAAGCAGGTACCCTTTACCCTCTTCTCCATGGATTAGAGAAAAAAGGCTTATTGGAATCTTATGAAGATAATGCAGACTCTGCTCGTGTTCGTAAATATTACCGATTGACGAATAAAGGGAAAAAACATTTGAAAGAAAAAACTGAGGAATGGAAAGAATACGCCTCTGCTGTCTCCAAAGTACTGGAAGGAGGGCTGGCCTGTGAACTCTTCTGATCAGTTCAAAAAATATACAGATAAAGTCTGCGAGCAGATCCGCTGGAAAAATGCTCACAATATGGTTTCTAAGGAAATCGAAAATCATCTCATCGACCAGAAAAATGCTTACATGGATATGGGCGACAGCGAAAGTACCGCAGAGGAAAAGGCTCTTCTGCAAATGGGGGACCCTGTGTCTGTGGGGGCAGCATTAGATGAGACTCATAAGCCTGCACCACAGAAAGGCATGATCGCATTGGTGATGGTACTATTTTTCCTTGGTTTCATCATTCAATATCGACTGACTTCCGGCTCAGTACTGGAAGTGAAAAGCGGCTCTATCCCTTATCAGTTCGCTATGTTCGGTGTCGCTTTGCTGGTTTTTATCGGGGCATATTTCCTCGATTTTTCCATTATCAGAAATCACCCGCACCTACTTTTTGTACTGCTTTTTGGCATGGACCTCTGGATGCAGTTTTTTGGCACTACTGCCTATGGTCAAAGCTGGTTTATCTTTGGCCCATTCAGCATGAGTCCTGCATCTTTGTCTTTGCTGTTTCCCCTTGCATTCTGCGGAATGTTCTATAAACTACGGGAAAAAGGGAAAAATGGTTATTTTCGAAGTGGTGTCATCGCAGCCCTTTTCTGCAGTTTGTTACTAACCAGCCATACTGTAGGCGGTCTTTTCGTATTCGTATGTTCCGCAGGCATTCTGATGGCGGTTGCCGCATGGAAGAAATGGTTTGGAGATAAGACAAAACCAGTCCTACTTTTCTTCATCCTTGCAGGTATTCTTGGCATTGGCATGGTATTACTTGCAGAACCATATCGGCTGGCAAGACTGACCTATATCCTGCATCCCGATGCAGATCCCACAGGTTCCGGATATGTTCCCACCCTGTTGCGAGGAATGCTGGAAAACGCTGTATTCTTCGGAGAAGGCGATCCCTTCATTCCCAATTCTGCATTCCTTGATAAAAACATCCTATTCCAGCCTGATGATGCGGCTTTATATCTGCCCTATTTCAGTGTCCGCACAGATTATCTTCTGGCCTATCTGACTTATGAATATGGCTGGATCGTTTTTATCACACTGGCAGGACTTTTAGCAGTTTTTCTTATTTTCGGCTTCCGCAAATGCCTAAAACAGAAAAGTGTTCTGGGGCAGATGGTATCTCTTTCTATCCTCTGCACTTTTGCCGCAGAAACCCTGCTCTATATCATTGCGAATCTTGGCGTAACCTACTTCGCCCCCATCGCTCTGCCTTTCCTTTCCTACGGCGGTACGGCTTTGGTCATCCATATGGCTCTGGCAGGAATCCTACTCTCCACTTTCCGCACTGGAGAAGTGTATCAGGACAACATAAAACCTAAACTGAGCGATAGCGAATTTATCCAATGGGATAACGGAAAACTTATTATTTCCTTTAGATCTCTACAGTAATAAGATGAAGCTGTACTTGTTGAAATAATCAAACAAAACATCAATTAAAAAAGCACTTCATATGAAGTGCTTTTTCATATCTATCATCGGCAAATATTTTCCGACAT
>NZ_JAFUMA010000082.1 GCF_017483025.1 Anaerotignum sp.
AGATATTTTTTGATGACTTCTTCAGAACGGATGCCGCCGCCCACTTCTACCAGCAGGCCGCCCTTTTCCACGATATTTTTAATAGTTTCCAGATTGGGTGTGCCGCCGTCTTTTGCCCCTTCCAGGTCTACCACATGCAGGTATTTCGCCCCTGCCGCCGCAAAGGAACGGGCAACCTCCGCAGGGTTATCGCTATAAACGGTTTTCTGTGCATAATCGCCCTTTACCAGACGCACCGCACAGCCGCCAATCAGATCAATCGCAGGAAATAATTCCATTGGGTTACCTCCTTACAGTTCACAAAATGCTTTCAGAATTTTCAGACCAACTTCACCGCTCTTTTCGGGGTGGAACTGGGTGCCGTATACATTGCCGCATTCCACAGAAGCAGTCAGTTCTGCGCCGTATTCCGCTCTGGAGGAAACAAATTCGTCACAGTCCACACCAGCATAGGAGTGTACGAAATACACGCAGTCGCCTTCGTTGATATATTTGAACAGTTTGGATTTTTCTCTGTCCTTGGGGAAGATCAGAGCATTCCAGCCGATGTGGGGAACCTTCAGACCTTCGCCGATCATGGGGGCAATGGGTTTTACGCTGCCTTTGATAAGCCCCAGACCTTCATGCACGCCATATTCATAGTTCTTTTCCAGAAGCATCTGCATACCAAGGCAGATGCCCAACAGAGGTTTGCCATTAGCCGCTTCTTCCAGAACCACCTTTTCCATACCGCTTTCACGCAGTTTCCGGATGGCATCTTCAAATGCACCTACGCCGGGCAGGATGATGCGGTCTGCCGCCTTGATTTCTTCAATGTTGTTTGTCACCTTTGCCTCCGCCCCGATGAATTTCAGGGAACTCTGCAGGGAAAACAGATTACCTACGCCGTAATCAATAATCGCGATCATTTATAATACCCCCTTTGTGGAAGGAATTTCGTCTTTATAGGCTTCCTGCACCGCCACTGCTTTCGCCAGCGCACGGGCAACCGCCTTGAATGTACCTTCGATGATATGGTGAGAATTTCTGCCGCGGAACTGCAGGATATGCAGGTTCATTTTTGCATTTCTGACGAATGCGATGAAAAATTCTTCCACCAGTTCTGTATCGAAGGTGCCAACTTTTTCTGTAGGGATTTCCAGACCATATTCCAGATGGCTTCTGCCGCCCAGATCCACTGCCGCAAGAATGAGGGCTTCATCCATAGGAAGAGTGATATCACCGTAACGGGCAATGCCTCTGCTGTCACCCAGAGCCTCCGCAAAGGCCATGCCAAGGCAGATACCAATGTCCTCTACGGAATGGTGGTCATCTACTTCAATATCGCCTTTGCAGGTCACATCCAGGTCAAAACGACCATGCTTTGCAAACAGGGTCAGCATATGGTCGAGGAAACCAACGCCTGTATTGATGCTGCTTTCACCGCTGCCATCTAGACAAAGGGACAGGCTGATGTCAGTTTCTGCGGTTTTTCGTTTGATTTCACTGCTTCTCATATTAGTCCCCTTTCTGTTCTGCAATAATTTCCTCTAATTTATCAAACAAAATATTCATCTGCTCGGGGGTGCCAATGGTGATACGAACAAAATCTTCGATCTTCGCCTTACCCCAGAAGCGTACCAGAACGCCTTTTTTCTTCAATTCTTCATAAATAACCTTGCCGCTGATGGAGTTGCTTTTTGCAAAAATGAAATTCGCCTTGGAATCCAGCACGGTGAAGTCCATTTCTCTCAGTCTGGCTGTTGTCAGTTCTCTGGTTTCTGCGATCTTCTTCGCATTTTCCACATAGTAATCGTTACTGTCCACAGCCGCTTCCCCCGCAATCAACGTCAGACGGTTAATGTTATAGGGGTTTGTGGAATATTTGATTTTTTCCAGATCTTCGATGATACCTTCGCTGGCGATGGCAAAACCCAGTCTCGCCCCCGCCATGGAGCGAGATTTGGAGAAGGTCTGCACCACCAGCAGGTTGTCGTATTTCTTGATAAAATCCACGCAGCTTGTACCGCCGAAGTCGATATATGCTTCATCGATGATAACCACGTTATCGGGATTGGATTTCAAAATCTCTTCGATTTCCGCCAGGGAGATTTCCATGCCTGTAGGGGCATTGGGGTTCGCAATGACTACCATTCTGCCAATACCACAGTAATCTTTATAATCCACACTGAAATCCTCTTTCAGAGGAATCACTTTGCTATCCACATGGTACAGGTCTGCATAAACGGGATAAAAACCGTAACTAATTTCTGGAAATGCTGCCCCTCTTTCACTGTCACAGAATGCCATAAAAGCGAAATTCAGGATATCATCGGAACCATTGGAGAGGAATACGTTTTTCGCTTCCACGCCATACAGTGCCGCCAGTTTTTCTTTCAACACTTTACCTGTAGGGTCGGGGTACAGGTTCAGTTTTCCCACTTCCGCCGCAGAAACCGCCGCAAACACCTCAGGAGAAGGTGCGTAAGGAGATTCATTCGTATTCAATTTCACATATACCTGGTCTCTGGGCTGTTCGCCTGGTGTATATGCTTCCAACCCCGCAAAACGAGGACTCATAAATCTGCTCATTTGATTACCCCCTTATCGACACGAACCATTGCAGAACGGGCATGAGCTTCC
>NZ_JAFUMA010000083.1 GCF_017483025.1 Anaerotignum sp.
AGAGCGTACGCCATCCTCTGTCACCAGCTGAATATCACCATCACCGATCTGATAGACCAATGCTGAATCACCGAATACAGCCACCCCAAGAAGCGTAGTGCCATATAACATGTAGTCCACCTTCGACAGACTCGCTTTATTTAAAGCATTTCTGATAGATGTTCTTCTTTTGATTTCGCCAGTACCCTCAATGTCCAGTTTCTCTCTATGCTCATCATTATGCTTTCGTGTAATTCTTTTGTGCCACAGGGAACTGATCTTTTTTGCTAAAATCTGATTGTCATCGATCAATGGCTTCAAAGACGCAATATCACCGTTATATTCATTCAAAACATCCTGCATAATGTCACAGAATACATGTACTGCTCTATACGCGCCCTCGTCACTATACAGGCATTTCTCTGAGCCATGACCGTCTGCAATCGCCATGATCACCGCATTCTCAGCTTTTTTACTCCAGTAGCAGCTATCCTGGCATACGATATCTTTCCGAATGTGATTCGCTCCCTGCACACTTTTCGCATAAACCTTAACATTCATGCTTTCGTCACCTCTTACCAAACATCGCCGACGGGATCGTCATCAATATCAGGAATATCATCTACATTAACCATCTGAGGCACATTAGACTGTACAGGTTCACCTGCCACATCAACAGGTGCAGGTTTGCTAACGGGAGAAGATACCTGTTTCGCCACTGTAGAAGCCCATTTGATCATCTTAGCCAGCTGATCTGCATTATTTGCCTGCAGAACCAGTTCTCTATTGCCTGTGAACTCTTCCAGGATCGCAACATCAACATCCTGACCAATCGCAATCGCTATTTTCACAGCTTTACGGCCCCAAGGCAGGCTAAGCAGTCTATTCAGACCTGTTCTATAATCATCTGTAGGATTACCGTCAGATAATAATACGATTACAGGAGGCAGCGCCTTTTCAGACATAGGAGGCATTTCCAGCTGATCTGCCAGCATATCAAATGCCATACCCATAGATGTCAAAGCACCTAACTCCAGAGGTTCCCATTCGAACTCATCAACGGGTACGGGTGTAGGTGTGATCCACTGTGCGCCTGTTTCAAATCTCAGTGTACGAATCAGCAGCTGCGCATTGGGATTTTCTTCTGCAGCTTTACGCATACCAGGGATAGCATCCTTGATCGCATAGTTTGCTGTGGCAATTTTTTCGCCCATCATAGAACCGGAACAGTCTACTACCCAGAAGAAATGTAAAGGTCTGTTTGCCAGTTCGCCACCGGGTCTTCTTCTTTCTGCCATATGCTTGTCCTCCTTTATTATTCAAAGCAACCTTCTACTTGTCCAAATTTGATCTTACAGCCTTTTGCGATCGTTGCAGAACGACCACTAGGCAATGTTGCTTGGGTATTATCCGGTCTAACATAGACCCAAACATCATTCGTTTCATTTCTCAGACCCCAGATGCTTGGATTCTTAGGATTTTGGACAACGGAAGCAACTACTTTTGTCATGTTATAATTATCCTTCAAATGATGTTCCATCAGCTTTGTATCAGAGTTCAATAAAATCTTATTATTCCCAATTCTGATGCTCACAGGAACATTAAGAACCTTATCGCAACCCCAGAAAATATGGCTGACCATCTGTTTTTCTTTTGCTTCATCATAGAAGTTTTCAGCGCCACAATCAGGACAAACCATAATGTTATTCAGCATTTGAATAAAAGCTCTCTGCCATTCTACTTCCTGAACTCTACGATTGGGATTTGTCATGCCATCTGTAAATGCCTTTACAAATAACTCTTTGAAATAATCCGGATACAAACTCCAGAAAATGATCGCATTATCGTGGGATCCTTTTAACGCTCTATTAGATTTATCCACGGGATCGAAGATAAATACAGGTTCCATACCATAGAGTTTCACCTGTGCATTATAATCAAAGCAGCGGATCACATCTTCTTTGGCGCCAAGCAGTGGATGATGCATCATAAACATATAGAACAGTAATACTGCCAAAGAAAACAGGTCTGTAGCTGTAGAAGGTCTCTCAGGGGTGTTATATACATTGGCCCTTACCAGTTCTGGTGCCATGAACCCAAGGGTACCAATTACCTGGCTCTGTTCCATGCCATCGATCGTTACGTTATCGTTATCACAGATCAGGATATCTCCTGTATCAGGATCGAAGAAGACATTCCCGAAGTTGATATCACAGTAGCTATATCCTCTGGCATGAAGCTTTCTATATGCAGTTACCAAATTAAAGCCAATTTTGCACAGCGTCTCAAAAGAAGGTTCTACCTTGCGTTTTAATAACGCAGGGATATCCTTAAATCTTTTAGAACGCAGCGGCATCACATAGCCAAATAAGTCCCCTCTTGTCAGCATATCAAGAGGCCACAAGAATTCTTCTGAAGGTTTCGGCTGCTGCAGAAGGTTCTCAATGATCAATTTCTGTTCTTTTCTAGCAGTTTTCCCCTTGTACCATTTCAGTGCGTAACGCTGACCGTTACAATCCACTTCATATACAAAGCCCTGACCACCTTCGCCCAATAACTGGACTACTTTATACGCATTACCACTGGCCGAAGTCAATATCTGTCCACTTTCCAAACCATTTTTCATTTTGTCTCACCCCTTAATGCAGCATTTCAAACAAATCGTTCAACAAATATCCATCTGGCACAAAAATACAGTAAAACTTCGAGCCATACTGCATTTCAATTGCATTAGAAAAGGGTTTAATCGATGTGATAGATGTATGTCGTTTATCAAACCCAGCCTGCTTATGCAGGAAGATTGTTCTTTTATTTGTAACAAACAAAAAGCCATCGAAAAATTCCGTTTCAATATGTTCTCCGGTCTGCTTTCTTTCAGAAACACCGTAACCCCATCTAGTGCCCGAAAATAAACCGGGTACAGAACCACCATAATGTTTGGAGATATAGTCTTTCACCACTTTTTCACTCATCAGTCTGCAGCGGTCAGCATAATAGCAAACCTCCCCTTTCTGCAGATAAATCTGAGTTGTAGTAATAGAAGGCAGCCTGCCTTGCATGATCGTGTCAATATGTATTTGATCCATCATAGAAGGGATCATTGGATACTCTGGTTTTGGCTGCGCAAACAACCAGTCAAAAAACCCCATTCAGCCACCTTCTTCCTATATCAACTGATATTTCATGCGATGTTTCTGTGCAAATTTCTCTGCTTCACTGCCCATTTCACAGAGAATAACAAACTCAGGCGAAACATCGCTAAACGCTTCATCGTCAATATACTCTACATGATCAGGGATCATAAATTCTTTCATTGCGGTACAGCCACAAAAAGCATTTTTACCAATTTTCCGAACATTAGAAGGAAATACAATTTTCTTCAGATTTGTACATCCCCAGAACATTTCTTCAGATATTTCAGTCATGGAAGTACTCAGCTTAATATCCTGCAATTTATCACAATCCCGGAATACACCACGACCAATAATAACTACTGAATTTGGCATCATAACCGACTTTATGCCTGTGCCAGACAACGAATAATTGCCCATAGAAAACACAGTTTCCGGCATATTGATCGTTGTAAGAGAACTACATCCTGCAAATGTTCTGTCTGCAATACTTCGTATTCCATAAGGTAAAATAACCTGACGTAATTTATTGCAATTCTCGAATGCTGCAGATCCAATGTCTACAAAGCCTTCTGTTACAACTGCCTGCTCTAAATTAGCCATACCAGAAAACGCTTGTCTATCTATAGACTGCATGAATTTCCCCTGGAGCTTATTAGGTACAACCAGTGTTCTAATGGATGCATCATTACACCCAGTGATCACTGCCTTGCTGCCATTCATACGGAAAGAAAACAAATCCTGATATAAGCCCCCTACTTTCGGGTCATCTCTGGTCACTTCTGCAGCCGCCTGTGGCTGTAATGTACAGGTTTTACCTAATACGGCTTCACCATAACAGACACACATGAGGAAAACTGCATTGCCCGCATTTTCCTCACTGTATCCATAGTTATCCATCAGGTTTTTTGTATATCTATAGGAAAAAGGCGCATTCAGCTCAGTGGAAAGATTTATATCTTCGATAATTCCCAGTTCCAGAAGAGATGTCAGTACGTTCGTCATCAGTTTTTCACCGGGAAATAAATCTTTCATATAAGCCGCAAATATCTTTTTATCCTCTACGCAGTTTGGATATTTCTGCAGCATCTTTGTAAAGTTTTCTCTGAACATAAACCTCACCTGTTCTTCCGATTATTCAACGCCCAGCGCCTTAAATACGGCATCCTGAGGGGTTTGATAGAAAATAGGGTCTACCTTACCAAGCAGATCACTAGGAACAGAGCCGAAATCTACCGCAGAAGTGATAGGCATCAATACCCTCTTAGCTCCGCTATCCAGACATACCTGCAGTACATTTGCCAGTTCATCTACTTTCATAATTGTGCCACTGATGCTGATATCACCAAGTACAGCAAGACTGCTCAATGTAGGTCTGCCCAGTGCAGCGGAACAGATAGCGATCAATGTAGGCAATGTAAGTTTACTTGTCATGCCATAACCATTCAGATCCTGATAGTTCACGATATAGTCCTTAGTCGTTGTACTAATACTCTGACTGATCTGATTACCATTCGCCTTCAGGTATCTAAATGCTGTATCTGCCGCTTCTTTCGCATCTCTATCTGTACCAATACCCGTTTTGATAAAACTGCCATTACCAGGTGCCACCTGTGTTTCCAGTTTATATACGCCAACCATGCCTTTACCACCTCTGGAGATGGTATATACATGACCAGGTTTATTCGTACCTTCTGGAATCAGCTTGCCACCGCCCTGCTCAGGTACAGGCACAAAGTGTTCCTCAAAGGATTCGTTATCAATATAAGAGAAGTTTACATCGAAGAATTACATACAGCCGA
>NZ_JAFUMA010000084.1 GCF_017483025.1 Anaerotignum sp.
AGGCAGATTTCACTGTAGAATTTACTCTTACACACCCAGCATGTGGAATTTAGTCTCGCACACTAATTGCAGATGCTTATTTGGTATGCAAAAAAACAGTAAAATCTGTGCTATTATTTTCATTATAAGTGAGTATTCCGCCTTTGTTAAGAAAAAATGCAGAATTCAGTTCTGCAAATTCCGCAAATTTACAACGTTTATAACCCACTAGCATTTAACTTTTCATTTAAGTGTTTTCCTGTCAATCCCCAAATAAAAAAGACCTATGGTCTCTTTCAAACCATAGGTCCCTTTTTTATTCTGGGATCCACAACGCCTGTCCTTCGTAGATCATGTCCGCATCCTCCAGCCCATTAGCCTCCATGATCCGCGCGATCCCGCTGTTATCTCCATAAAATTTCCTGCTGATGTATCCTAAGCTATCCCCGCTTTCCACGGTATATTTTTTATTTGTCACCTTCTCTGCCGTCGCAGACTGCTGCACATTTTCCGCCTGCTGTACCGCAAATACACTCTGTACCTTCACCCCTTCAAAATCCTCTGCCAGGGTCTGATAGGAAGTCTGCATGGCCATCAGTTCTGTTTCCACCATCCGCAGCCTGTCCAAACTCTGCATCATGGCCAGCCCCATACAAATACAAACCACACAGAGCACACCGCTCACTGCCGCCAGTACCCTGTCATGTTCCTTCTTTGCCTGCTTCACTTCCTTCTCTCGCTTCTGCAGCACCTTTCGAATTTCTTTCGCTGCATCCATCCGTTCCTCTGCTGTGGGCTTTCTTCTCTGTCGCTGTCGGCCTTCTGTCTGCTCCGCTGCAAAAACCTCCGCCTGTCGGCCCCCTTCTTCTGCTTCTTCTCTGGGTCGAATCATGCTGTTCTCCATCATATATTCCTGCATCTCCCGGTTTTTGTCGTAATAAACAAAATACCCTCTGGCCTGCCGCAGCCCCTTTCCTTCCTCATTGTAAATATAAAAGGTATCCAGCTTGTCCATGGTATCTACCACAAACAGCACCTGCCATTTCTCCTTGAAATATTCCTTGTGGAAAGCCTCGTCTCGCGCCATTAAAAATGCTCCAAAACCAGGTTGGCAATGCACCCAACCCACAACACTCATTCCCTTGAAGTAGGTCTGCATCTGCCCGCCAATGTATTCCCATGTCTCGTCACTGAAACATTCTACACCGTTCTGCTGCACCGTTCCTTTCCCCTGGATCGCCCCGGAAATCACCAGCACATCCTGCCCTTCGATCTCGTAATGCTTCCCGATCAGCGCCGCCAGTTTTTCCTTTCCGCCGCCGCTTCTCCCGTATTGGTACAGATATGTATAAACATAATCCTCCACGAAGATCTTCACATGGTTCTCAATGCTCCCCATCTGCTTCGTTCTTGCTGGCACGGAAAAATCCTGTCCTGCCTTGGCATATAAATTGCTGTCACCATCGAAATAATATTGCATGCTGCTTCCTCCTTTTGCGTTCTTCTCGTTACTCAGACTGAAAATCGTATCTTTCCATTCCTGTCTACAAAGATACCATTTCTTCTCCGCATATCCTGTCAAACGCTGTCGCCGCAGCCCCTTTTTCTTCAGCAAAATCCGCCCTTTTCCGCAATAAAAAAAGACGACTTTCATCATTCTCTAAAACCTATTCGTAGGGCTAAGGCCCTACTCATATATTTACTCCACAAATTATTTTGTCATATAAAAAGCATGCGTTCCTGCAAGCAGTCGCATGCTTTTATATTTCCAAAACAGTTTTCTCCGCTTTTTTCACATCAGCGGCGCCAGCCACTTCAGCAGCCATCCTTCGATTCTCAGAAGCAATGTCCCCTTTTTATAATTTTCCAGTGTGATCTCCTGGCATTTTGCCAGCGTTTCCTGAAAATCCTTCTCAATATTTTCAATTTCCTCCACCCGATATAAAAACGCGCCGCACTCAAAATGCAGATACAAGCTTCTGTAATCCAGATTAATGGTACCTACCACTGCTTTCTCATCATCACTGGTAAATACCTTTGCATGTACAAACCCGGGCGTATATTCGTAAATCTTCACCCCCGCCTTTAATAGCGCAGGGTAATGATTCTTCGCCAAGGCAAAAGCAAATTTTTTATCAGGCACATGGGGCAGGATCAGCTTCACATCTACCCCTCTTTTCGCCGCAAAACTCAGCGCCGTGATCATCCTCTGATCAATGATCAGGTATGGCGTCATAATATGCACATACTCCTCCGCTCTGTTCAGAATATCCATATAGACCGTTTCCCCGATCAGCTCGTCATCAAAGGGACTGTCCCCATAGGGCATCACAAACCCGGTTGCCTGCAAATCCTTTTCTTCTTTTGCAAGATATTTTCCATACTCCACTTGCTTTTCAGAAACATTCCACATCTGCAGAAACATCATCGCCAGCCCTTGCACTGCATCTCCTTCCAGCATCACCGCCGTGTCTTTCCAATGGCCATGCTTCTCTACCCGGTTGATGTATTCATCCCCTATGTTGATGCCACCTGTAAACCCCACCTTCCCGTCAATGACGAGAATTTTTCTGTGGTCGCGATTATTGTAATGGGTGGAAAGAATCGGCCGTATCGGGGCAAACATCTTGCACTGGATGCCCTTTGCCTTCAATTCCTCAGGATATTTATAAGGCAGATCAAACATAGCGCAGGTCCCGTCGTACATCACACGAACCTCCACTCCAGCCTTTGCTTTCTCTTCCAAAATCTCCAGTATTTTCTCCCACATATACCCTTCCTTCAGAATAAAATATTCCATAAAAATAAATTTCTCCGCCTTCGCCAGTTCCTCCAGCATCGCTGCAAATTTATCTTCCCCCAATGGAAAATATTTCACTCTTGTGTTCTGGTACACAGGAAAATTCCCGTTTTTATGCACATATCTGGCCAGTCTTACCGTGCCCTTGTCAGCCTCTTCCAATGCGTGCATCACGGCAATATCCTGCTTTACATAATCTTCTGTCCGTTTATAAATATTGTTCAACCGCTTTTCCAGCAGTCGATATCCCGGCTGCATTTCCACATACAAATACAAAGCCCCTCCTACCAACGGCAGTAACATCGTTATAATGGTCCACATCAGTTTGTTTTCCGGGCTTTCCTCTTTGTTGATGATAATCAGAACAATATACAATGCAAAAACCATATATCCACCAAAGATCACGGGGATATACTGGCTGAAAAAATCCACCAGTAAAATCATCAACAAAATTTGGATCACAAACAGCAACGCGATTACCGCCGTGCGGCCATAAATAACCTTCATTGCACCACGGCGCCCTTTTTGCAAAACGATATTCTCTTCTGAAAATCTCTTTTCTTCCGTACTCATTCCTGATCCGCCTCAATTCGATCTCTCAAAGCCTGCATGCGCAGGTCAAGGGCCGCACTGGCTTCCGCGCATTCCTTCAATTCTTTGGATATCTCTTCCGCATTTTCAATATCCTTTTTATATTTCAGTTTGTGCTCCAGACTCGCCCAGAAATCCATGGCAATGGTTCTGAACTGCACTTCCACTTTCATATTCTTCTTCTGTTCGGAAAGGAAAATTGGAATCTCCAGAATCAAATGTAAACTTCTATAGCCATTTTCCTTTGGATGCTTGATGTAGTCCTTCACTTCCAGCACCGTGATATCATCCTGCTGTGTCAACAACTTCGCGGTTGCGTAAATATCATCAGGGAAAGAACAAATCACCCGAATCCCCGCAATGTCCGCCAGGTTTTCCTCAATGCTTTCTGCGGAAAGTTCATATCCCTTTCTGTGCATTTTTTCCAGAATGCTCACAGGAGATTTGATGCGGCTTTTGATGGACTCAAAAGGATTTCGATTGTTTCGCATGGTAAATTCTGCATTCAATACATTCAGCTTTGTTTCCACTTCCATCAGCGCACATCTATATTGCATCATCAATTCCATAAAAGGTCTTGCCTGTTCCAGCCGCACCTCGGGAAATTCAGATGTCATCATCGCTTTCAAATCAAATTCTTTTTTCTCTTTCAATACTTCCATTTCGTCGCCTCCTTTGCGATATTCGAAAAAAAGTATAGCATATCCTTCCCGCTCTTGTCTATTTCCTACCGCAAAAAAGTTTTATTTTCAAACAAATTTATAATTTGTTTAATTAGCGAAAGTCCTTCGGGCTATGCAACTTGCTCCGCAAGTTGATTTAAATGCAAAAAACTCCCGTCCCCACAAGTGGGACGGGAGCATTTCGCTTTTAAATCAGTTTTCTCCGTTTAGGAAAAATTAGCTGTTTGCTTTCGCTGCTTTGTATTTTCTTACAGCGTCAGCCAGTTTAGGCAGGATCTGTTTCAGGTCGCCAACGATACCCAGGTCAGCTACTTCGAAAATAGGAGCGGATTCGTTTTTGTTGATAGCGATGATCAGTTCGGAGTTTTCCATACCTGCAACGTGCTGGATAGCACCGGAGATACCGCATGCCATGTACAGGTCAGGACGTACTGTTTTACCTGTCTGACCAACCTGTCTGTCTTTTTCGATCCAACCAGCGTCTACACATGCTCTGGAGGAACCAACTTCAGCACCCAGTGCATCTGCAACGTCTCTGATGATGTCGAAACCTGCTGCGGAACCGATACCACGGCCGCCGGAAACGATCAGTTTAGCTTCTGTCAGGTCAACAGATTTGTGATCTGCTTTAACAACTTCCAGAATTTCAACGTTCATATCAGCGTCTGTGAAGTTAACGTCGAATTTGATCAGTTCGCCTACTCTTGTTTCGTCTTTAGCGATCATTTTCATAACGCCGGGACGTACTGTAGCCATCTGAGGTTTTGTTCTGGGGCACATCAGTGTAGCCATGATGTTACCACCGAAAGCGGGACGTGTCATCAGCAGAGCTCTTTCGGGTGTTGCGTTACCCATTTCAGCTTCTTTCGCCAGTTCAGCTTCTGTTTTCGCCATTCTCAGACCTGTTGTATCTGCAACCAGACCTGTTTTCACACGGGCTGCTACTCTGGGAGCAACGTCACGGCCGATGGAAGAAGCACCGAACAGCATGATTTCAGGATCGTATGCTTTGATTACTCCTGTTACAGCTTTTGTGTAAGGTTCTGTTACATAGTTTTCCAGCATGGGGTGGTCAACCAGGATAACTTTGTCTGCACCGTAGTGGAA
>NZ_JAFUMA010000085.1 GCF_017483025.1 Anaerotignum sp.
AGACCCCGCAACAGATGCACGTGCAGTGCCCATTTACCAGACAACATCTTATGTTTTCCATAATTCCGCCCATGCGGCAGCCAGATTTGGCCTGGCAGATGCCGGCAATATTTACGGCAGATTGACAAACTCCACCCAGGATGTACTGGAAAAGAGACTGGCAGCCCTGGAAGGCGGCGTAGCAGCCTTGGCGCTGGCATCCGGCGCAGCGGCTATTTCTTACACCATTCAGGCACTGGCAGAAGCCGGTGAACATATCGTCGCCCAGAAAACGATCTATGGCGGCAGCTATAATCTGCTGGCTCATACACTGCCTCGCTATGGCATCACAACAACATTCGTAGATGCCCATGATCTGGCAGAAGTAGAAGGTGCAATTCAGGAAAATACAAAAGCAATCTATCTGGAAACTCTTGGCAACCCCAACAGTGATATCCCCGATATTGATGCCATTGCAGAAATCGCTCATAAGCATGGCCTTCCACTGGTTATCGATAATACATTTGGTACACCTTATCTGATCCGCCCCATCGAACACGGCGCAGATATCGTTGTTCATTCCGCAACAAAATTCATTGGCGGCCATGGCACAACACTGGGCGGCATCATCGTAGATTCCGGCAAATTCGACTGGAAGGCAAGCGGTAAATATGCACCCATCGCAGAAGCAAACCCCAGCTACCACGGTGTATCCTTTGTAGATGCAGCAGGCCCCGCGGCCTTTGTCACTTATGTAAGAGCGATCCTGCTGAGAGACACAGGCGCAACGATCTCTCCTTTTAATGCATTCCTGCTGCTGCAGGGCGTGGAAACATTGTCCTTGAGACTGGATCGCCATGCAGAAAATACAAAGAAGGTCATCGAATTCTTGGCAAATCATCCTCAGGTAGAAAATGTGAACCATCCTTCTCTGCCTGAACATCCCGACCATGCCCTGTATGAAAAATACTTCCCTAATGGCGGCGCAAGCATCTTTACATTCGAAATCAAGGGTGGTCAGGAAGAAGCGCATAAATTTATCGATAATCTGAAACTGTTCTCCCTGCTGGCAAACGTTGCTGACGTAAAGAGCCTGGTTATCCATCCCGCAACAACAACACATTCCCAGCTGACAGAAGAAGAGCTGCTGGACCAGGGCATCAAACCCAACACCATCCGCTTGTCCATTGGTACAGAACATATCGACGACATCATCGCAGACCTGCAGGGCGGCTTTGATGCAGTAAAATAAGAGCAAACAGGAAAGAAGGGATGGTATCATGGCGCAAAGAACCTATGGAAAAGAATTTGGATTCCAGACAAGGGCTGTTCATACAGGGAATGATGTGGATCGTGAAAGCGGAGCTATCAAGCGCCCCATTACAATGGCAAATAGCTATGAGCTGCCCTATGATCCGACTGCGATGAACTGGTCAAGCGCGGCAGGAAATCTTTATACAAGAAATGGCGGCACAAATCAGAAATATTTACAGGAAAAGCTGGCATCCCTGGAAGGCGGGGAGGACTGTATCGTCCTCTCCAGCGGGGTGGCTGCACTGTCCGGATTGTTTTTCGCATTGCTGGAAAGCGGCGATCATGTTGTATTTTCCAGCGTCACCTATATTGCAGTTTATCGTCTGCTGAATGAGCTATTCAATAAAAAATTTCATGTGGAAACGACTATCGTGGATGTATCCGATCTGGAAGCAGTGAAAGCGGCCATTCGACCAAATACAAAGCTGATCCATATTGAGACCCCCGGGAACCCCACCCTTGCTATTTCCGATATTCAGGAGCTGGCAAAGATCGCCCATGAAAGAGGTATCCTGCTTTCTGTGGATAATACCTTTGCTTCTCCCTATAATCAGAGACCCATCGAGCTTGGTGCCGATTTTGTTATCGAAAGTTTGACGAAATATATCAATGGCCATGGGGATTCCATGGGCGGTGCGATTATTGGGAAAACAAAGGCTCTGGATATTATTCGCGCCCAGTCCCAGATCAATCTGGGCGGCACGATCAGTCCTTTCAACGCATGGCTCATCATGCGTGGGTCGGTGACGCTTCCCCTTCGTATGCGGCAGCATAATGAAAATGCACAAAAAGTGGCAGAATGGCTGGAAAAACAGCCCTGTGTCAGCTTTGTATCCTATCCGGGCCTGAAAAGTCACAAAGGACACGAAATTGCCAAGAAACAAATGTCTCCTGGTTTTGGCGGCGTGTTGTCCTTTGGGTTGAAGGCCGATCATGATACCCATAATCGATTTGTCAGCCAGCTGAAGGTCATCACATCGGCGGTTTCACTGGGCCATGATGAAAGCCTGATCGTTTTTCTTGGTGAGGACGATGAGCGTCAGTATCTGTATCCGGAAGAATTCCATAATGGATTTTTCAGATTCAGTGTTGGGATCGAGGATGCGGAAGACATTATCCATGACCTGGAGCAGGCATTGCAGAGCGTAGGACTGCTTTGAGAAGAAAGCAGGAAAAGAAATTTACAAAAAACAGAATTTCTATTGAAAAGCGCGGATTAACGCGCTAAAAAATCAGCAAAAATTTCATAAGATAAACCGTTGAAGCGAAGATAACGGCAATGAGGCCTTTACAGAGAGCCATGTTGCTGAGAGTCTGGTGAGAAGTTTAAAAGTTGCTTTTCTGAGTAATATGTGCTATCCTTTATTCGTTATATATGTTTGCGATTGGGCAAATGTTTCTACAGACTACCGGAATAGTTAACTATAACGACATTATTTTATTGCATGCAACGGTCAGTCTTTTTTGGAATCTTATGCAGCTGTTTCGTTGGGTGAGCTTGGCGAAACAGCTTTTTTTCGTTGTATGTGTGTTTGCGAAACAAGGAGGACGGAAGATGAAGTATGATGTGATCATTATTGGCGCAGGTCCAGGGGGTATTTTTTCTGCATATGAGCTGACAAAGCTGAACCCCGCGCTGAAGGTGGCAGTATTTGAAGCAGGACATTCTCTGGAAAAACGGCACTGTCCCATCGATGGGGATAAGATCAAAAGCTGTATCCACTGCAAGAGCTGTTCCATCATGAGCGGCTTTGGCGGCGCAGGTGCTTTTTCCGATGGCAAATATAACATTACGAATGATTTTGGCGGCACACTGTATGAATACATTGGCAAAAAACAGGCATTGGATCTGATGCATTATGTAGATGATATCAATATGCGCTACGGCGGCGAGGGCACAAAGCTGTACTCTACTGCAGGCACAAAATTCAAAAAACTCTGTATCCAGAATGACCTGCATCTCTTGGATGCTTCCGTGCGCCATCTGGGCACGGACATCAACTATATCGTTCTGGAAAATCTGTATACAGAACTGAAGGATAAAGTAACTTTCTTCTTTGATACACCTGTGGAAACTGTTGTGTCCATCGAAGGCGGCTATGAAGTAAAATGTGCAGATGCGGCCTACAGCTGTGAAAAATGCGTGATCTCCGTTGGCCGTATCGGCAGCAAATGGATGGAACGGGTATGTAAGGAAATGAATATTTCCACAAAGTCTAACCGTGTGGATCTGGGTGTGCGCGTAGAGCTGCCTGCGGAAGTTTTTTCTCACCTGACAGATGAGCTTTATGAAAGCAAGATTGTTTACCGTACCCAAAAATACGGCGATTTGGTGCGTACCTTCTGCATGAACCCTAAAGGCGCTGTGGTAAATGAAAATACAAACGGCATCGTTACGGTAAATGGTCACAGCTATGAAGACCCCGCAAAGCAGACAGAGAATACAAACTTCGCACTGCTGGTATCCAAGCATTTTTCTGAACCCTTCAAGGATTCCAATGGCTATGGCGAAAGCATTGCCCGTCTGAGTAATATGCTGGGCGGCGGTGTGATTATGCAGCGTTTTGGTGATCTGATCCGCGGACGCAGAAGTACACCCAACCGTATGGGTGATTCCTTTATGACACCTACCCTCAACGCAACACCCGGTGATCTGAGCCTGGTATTGCCTAAGAGAATCCTGGATGGTATCATCGAAATGATCTATGCGCTAGATAAGATTGCTCCCGGTACTGCCAATGATGATACACTGCTGTATGGCGTGGAAGTAAAATTCTATAACATGGAAGTAGCTGTGGATGAAAAACTGGAAACAGCCTATGAGGGTCTGTATATCATTGGTGATGGCAGCGGTATCACCCATTCCCTGTCTCATGCTTCTGCCAGCGGGGTTTATGTTGCAAGAAATATCATCGGCAGAGCATGATCGTTCCGGTGATCGAGCTTCATTTTAAATATATAATTACAAAAAAATACAGCCGGATGATATATCCGGCTGTTTTTCTTTTGTGTTTTATATGCTCTTTGGTAGTTCAGGTTTATTCTTCTGTATGCTTTTCTGCGTAATTCTTGCCTGCACGGAGGATGCCGAAGAAATAGATAGCAGACAATACACCGGCAATGATGTAAGAGGTATGCAGAGACAGACCGAAGCCGATCTTCTGGCTCAGCAGGAAGGAAGAAATGATGAACAGATAGAAGGTGCCAGGGATCAGGGAGATCAGAGGTGCAAATTTAGGAGCACCTTTCTTTGCGCCCAGATAAATGCTGATGGCTGCAAAGGCAAATACGGCGATGGTCTGGTTTGCCCATGCGAAGTATCTCCAAAGGATATTGAAACCTTCTGCGTTCATTTTTGCATAGACCAGAATGAAGATAACGGGGATGAAGAGTCCCAGTGTAACAAGAACACGGTTTTTCTTTGCTTTCTGA
This sequence comes from Anaerotignum sp., assembly GCF_017483025.1. GTDB lineage: Bacteria > Bacillota > Clostridia > Lachnospirales > Anaerotignaceae > Anaerotignum_A. The sequence goes on from NZ_JAFUMA010000085.1 coordinate 4,726, forward strand.
TCGATATGCAGATAATCAGCGACCATCAAACGGCAGGAACGAAGGGCTGTATCACCGGAAGTGATGGGAAGCACGATAACGCCCAGGATAGCAACGATACCGCCAACGGGGCCCAGAATATCTCTTGCTACTTCACCAACGACTGCAGTTGCGCCGCTGACGGAGCCTGCATTGTAGATACCCATTGCAGCTGCTGCCCAGATCATAGCGATCAGGCCTTCCAGAATCATCATCCAATAGAATGTGAATTTACCTTCTTTTTCAGAACGAACACTTCTGCCGATCAGAGTACACTGAGTAGAATGGAAGCCGGATGTGATACCGCAGGCTACTGTTACGAAGAATACAGGGATGAAAGGTGTGCCTGCGCCTGTATTGCCGGCTGCATCCCACATGGGATACATATTGAAGAGACCCTTGAAGCCGCCGGAAAGATCCAGATTTGTCAGTTCATAGCCTTTTACGAAGATACCGCCGAAAACGCCCACTGCGGAAAGCAGCAGAATCGCACCAAAAATAGGATAAATACGACCGATGATCTTATCGATAGGGAACAGTGTAGCCGTCAGGTAATAAGCAAGGATCACTGCATAAATGACCCATGTCCAGATGTTGACGCTATCCAGACCAACGATCTGTCCCGCGAAAAGGTCGCCGGGGGTATATGTAAATACGGCGCCAACCAACAGCATCAGGAAGCAAAGAAAAATATTGTAAACATGATATACTTTGTTGCCAAGGAATTTACGCATGATACCGGGCATCTGGGCGCCATCCTGTCTCAGTGACATCATGCCGCTGAGGTAGTCGTGGGTCGCACCGCTGATGACACAGCCGATGGGGATGGTGATAAATGCGATGGGACCGAAGAGAATGCCCTGGATAGGCCCAAAGATGGGGCCTGTGCCGGCAATATTCAGCAGGTTGATCAGAGCATTTTTGTATTTGCTCATAGGAACATAATCTACGCCGTCTTCATATTTGAGGGCGGGGGTCTGTCTGTCATCGGGCTTGAAAAGGCCTTCAACAAATTTTCCGTATAAAAAACCGCCGATTAATAGAATCGCTAACCCAATTAAAAACGTTGTCATAAAATTTAACCTCCTCTTTGGCTCTTTCTGTGCGCTTCAGAAAGAGTATTTTTTATCTGAATTTTATATCGGAATCATCCTGAGCTCATTTTATGGAGCAGAAATGTATTTTTCAAGGGGACTTTTGTGTTTTTGGTGTTTTTTTCAGGGGATTCTAAAATTTGTTCTGTTTTATCAGTTTTTGTTTCGATTTTTTGTTCAAAATTGAAATCACGTTAATATTTTTTATTGTAACTTCTTTTTTTGATCGAATTTATTAAAAAAACAAATAAAAAAGCGCGTTTTTTTTAATATTTGGAGCGTAATTTAAAATATTCGCCAGGGTTTATTTGCCTGACTTATATGATTTATCAGGAATATGATGTAAAAAATTGAATTTCGCAGAAATCAAAAAAATGGGTTGTTAAATTTTACCATTCGTTTTATTTTAAATTATTTGTGCAATTTTACTTTTGTTTTTCAAAAAGCACTTAAATCAGAACAAGAGATAAGGAGAGTTGAATAAAACTATAAGAAAAATATATGGATAATGATATAAAATTCTATTGAAATGAAAATGGCGTAAAATTATAATTGGATAAAATAGAGGGAGGCGGAAGTATGCGGAATAAGCAAGTGAACGTGATCTATAAAACCATCCAGTCGGCTTTACTCGACAAGGATTTTTTAAAACGCGCATCCCTGAAGAAAAAGGATGCGGCGGCTCTGCTGGAAAAGAAGAACTGGCTTTCGGGCATCGATGCTGCTTTAAATAGGAAGGAAGTTTCCTGCGGTGCAGTACTTTCTTTATGTGAAAATGCGATGCTAAGCATTGCGGGGAAAACTCCCGGGAAAGGCTGGCTGCCCTATATATATGACTATATTATCAAAGGTATCTATGGCGGCAGAGGAGATATTATATTGGGAGAAATTCCCGAAGGTGCTGTTCTGCTTTATCTGGAGGTTCTGCGGATCTTCCTCAGAGAGGAAAAGGAACACCTTCCCCATGAGCGGACGCGGGATTTTGCCTTTGCCACAGCAGAGGAACTGACGAACAGCCCTTATCTGGAACAGTACATTCGCTTTTTGACAGCCTTCCAACAGGAATATGTCTATGAACTGATGCGCATTGGCAGAGAAGTGATGCCCTTTGATACACTGGCCCATGTGGCCGGGGTGCATCATATAGCCATGCACGTAGGCAGGCAGTTGGCAAAGGCGGGCGTTCCCGTAGACCTGGGTCTGCTTTCCGGGTCGGCTGCGGGCCATGATATCGGTAAATACGGCTGCAGGGATATAGAGATGAAACGAATCCCCTATCTGCATTATTACTATACGGACCTTTGGTTCCGCAGCCATGGGCTGTCGGAGATCGGCTCTATTGCCGCCAACCATTCTACCTGGGATCTGGAACTGGAAAATCTGCCTGTCGAATCTTTGATCCTCATTTACGCGGATTTTCGGGTGAAAAATAACGGCTATCAGAATGGCAAAGAAATCATGGGGTTCTTTTCTCTGGAGGATTCCTTCCGCGTTATCCTGGAGAAACTGGACAATGTGGATGATGCCAAGGAAAAACGCTATCGCCATGTGTATTCCCGCCTGCAGGATTTTGAAGCATACATGGAGAGCCTTGGGGTGAATACAGACCTGACGAAAGAAAGCCTGACGCCTGTTTCCGAAAAGGAACCGGCCCTGCTGACCATTGGCGAAACCGTGGATGTTTTCAAAAACATGGCGGTAGAGCACAATATCCGACTGATGTATAAGCTGAGCAGAGATGTTTCCTTCGGGGAGACCCTGGAAGCAGCCAGAAGTACGCGGGATTGGAAAGATTCCCGCGCCTATTTGAATATTTTTTCTGAATACCATACCTATATGAGCCAGAAGCAGAAGCAGATGGTATGCGCCTTCCTGTATGAACTGATGATCCACAGAGAAGGGGACATCCGCCGACAGGCGGCAGACCTTCTGGGGATGTTGATTGCCCGTTATGATATCGAATATGCCAAGGAGCTGCCTGCAGGAGCAGTTCTGGTGCTGGATGAGGTGGACAGCTTTGCCCTTTGGGGAAAATATCTGGAGCTGATCATCAACCCTGACCATAAAATGACAGACCGTCATCGCCGCTGGCTGGGCTATGGTCTGAAAAGGGTCGTGCATACGCTGGCGGAAAACTGCCGCAGAAAGGACGGGGAAAAATATATTTCCCTTCTGCTGGCCTATTATGAAAAGACCGACTGGGCAGAGGAGACTGCCTTTATTCTGATCGATACCATGGAATATATCCTCCGACAGGAGCTTTCCGAAGCGGGCAGAAAGAGGCTGCTTTCCTTCCTGAAGGCTTATGCCTGTCATCCCCATCCGGAGATCCGCGGGGCAGTCTTGCTGGTGCTGAAACGGATGGAATTTGCAGGATTCGAAGAAGAGATCCTTTCCATCGCTGCCTCTGTTCCCACAGAGGGGAATACTTCTCTGGAATTTTTGCAGTATTGCATCGCAGAAAGGCTACGTGGACTGGAACGGTTCCGTTATCTTCCTGCAGAGCGTATCTGGGAAGCAGAAGCGGTCGTTTCCGATATTTTCCTGGATAACCTGAAGGCGGCAACGCCCTGGAAACTGAAGATCATCCATATCGAATTGTTGTATGAACGCATCCGCAGGGGCAAGTCCATGCCAAAACTGCATGCAGCAGCCCATCTTTCCAATTTGCTGAAGGTCAGCGAACAAGTGACGGTGCGCCACTTCGCAGGGGAGACGCTGGTGCGCCTGGCCCCCTTCCTTTCCTGGGATCAGCTGAATGAAGTCACCATCGAATTGATGAAGGGGCTGGAGATCGGCGCTTTTGAATTTTCGAAATATATTCCTGAATATCTGGGCAGATTCGTTATGTATCTGCATCCCAGAGAGCTGGACGAATTCCTGCTGGATCTGCATCGCCTGCTCATCAGTACCAATGACCGCGTAGCCAGCGTTGCTCTGGATACTCTCGGCGTGATGCTACGCAGCTATGGAGATTATAAAGAGCGCTTTGGCGAAACGGAAGAAATCTATCAGACACGAAAAAAACAGATGCTGGGCATGCTCCTGCGGGGCTGCTCCAGCTATCAGGAAAATGTTAGCCGAGAGGCCTTTTATGTGGCAGGCCATGAATTATTTGCCGCGGAAGGTCTTTCCATGGAGGAGAAAAAAGAGTTCTTTGCTATCCTCAGCAAGAAGCTGGTGACCCTGTCCGCAGGGCATGAAAAATCGGAACTGACCTTTTTCAATGACACCATGACCTGGAACCATATCTATCGTTTCCTCAGCGGATATCTTTTCGAAAAAGGCGGCTTCTCCTTCGAAGAGCCGAAGAAAGTAGCATTTTTCCCCGGCACCTATGATCCTTTCTCCCTGGGACACAAGGAGATCGCCAGAGAGATTCGGGATATGGGTTTCATCGTTTATCTGGCATTGGATGAATTTTCTTGGTCGAAAAAGACGCAGCCCCATTTGGTGCGTCGGAAAATCATGGAAATTTCCGTTGCCAATGAGGAAAATATCTACCTTTTCCCGGAAAATATCCCTGTGAATATTGCAAATCCTATCGATCTGAGACGGCTGCGGGCATTGTTCCCCGGCAAGGAGGTCTATATGGTGGCAGGCAGTGATGTGGTACAGAATGCATCCTCTTATCGGCTGCCGCCTGTGGCAGATTCCATCCAGACCTTCCCCCATATTCTTTTCCGCAGAGAAAGCGCAGAGCAGATCGGGGAAAAAATCGAAAACGCCTATAGCTGTATCCAGAATGAAGTGGTGGAGCTGAAGCTGCCTGCCTATTTTGAGGATATTTCCTCCACCCGCATCCGTGAAAACATTGACCACAATCGAGATATTTCCAATCTCATCGACCCTGTGGCGCAGAATTATATCTATAAATATAGTCTCTATCTCAGAGAACCCCAGTATAAGCAGCTGCTGAAAACAAAAGCGGTGGAGATCGGTCATTATCAGGGCGTGGAGGGGGCAGAGATCCTGCGAAACAGCATAGAAGCAGGAGCGGCAGAGCTGCTTCGTTCCGCGCTGACGGAAGCCGGCAGCCGTATGACGGTGGTGTTCGATTATGAGGGGCAAGGACGTCCCGATGCGATCATCATCTATCGCCAGCTGGCCACAACGGAACTTTATGGTGAATTTGGCGATATGGATACCGCGGCTTATATTCGAGAGCATACCTCCGGCAGGATCGTTCTGCTGACGGCCTGCTGGACAAGACAGGATTCTAAGATAGATGGTCTTTGTCAGGTCATTTTGACAGAAGCTCTGGCGAAATGCCTTGAGGAAGATTTTACCTATGCCATCTTTAGTCCCATCAGCGGCAAAATGGAGCGGAAGCACAGGGATGTCCTGCTGCGTCAGGGCTTTGTTCCGCTGGAACATCGGGGGGAACGGGAGATTTTCGTTGTGGATATGAAAAATCCGATTACCCTTTACCATAATATGCAGACCGCCCTGAAGGAGCCTTTCAACGGCAATGAACGGGTGTTGCGGACATTGAAGGAATCCCATCATCGCCTGCAGAAGGCATTGACAAAGCTTTACCCCGGCGAACTGGTCATTTCCTTTGATGCAGGCATCCTGCAGAATCAGCTCATCCAACGTATCACAAAAGCAAACCATGTACCCAAGGAGACCCTTCCCGTCCGCGCTCTGGGCGAGAAGATGTGCGTGCCCTTTGGCAAGATATTGAAAGGCATCATCATTCCCAATACTGTGACGAAAATGCTCCATACAGAAAAGGCCTTCCGTCCGAATATCCGTTCCTTCCGCATCAAGGAATTCCCCCAGTATCTGCCTTTGGATTGCCAGGTGCGAACCATCAAATCCTTCCGCAGACCGGTCATTCTGGTGGACGATCTGCTCCATAAGGGCTACCGCATCCGGGAATTAGATCCCATCTTCAAGCAGGAAGAGGTAGAGATCGACCGCATTATCGTGGGTGTTCTTTCCGGCAGGGGCAGAGACTTGATGGAAATTCAGGGAAGAAAAGCAGAAAGCGTGTATTTTATTCCCTCTCTGCGGGCCTGGTTCACGGAGACATCTATGTATCCCTTCATCGGCGGGGACAGCGTAGAGCGGGGCGGGGAACAGCAGGGCAACCTTCTGCCTTCCGTCAATCTGGAGCTGCCCTATGTAATGCCCGGATTCATCCAGGATGCCCCCAGGGAAGCTATTTATGATCTGTCGATGACATGCTTGCAAAATACAAAAGAAATTTTACAGGTGTTGGAAGAGGAATATCAGCGCATCTTTGAGTGCAGTTTAACACTGGGGAGACTGAATGAAGCTGTTATCTCTCCCAGATGTCCCGATGAGGGCAGCTGCATGCATTATGAAGAACATCTTTCTGCATCGGTCTATATGATGAATGATATCGAGCGGCTCATCCGTTTGCAGCATTTTGTGAAATGAAGATACGAGGAGGAATGGATATGAAAGTCGAAACGTGGAAAAATGGCATACTCGTTCCTGTAGAACGCCCGGCGGAGGGTGCGAAAGGCCATTGCCGCCTGACCCATTTGGGGCAGATGGCAGAAGAGGAAGACCTTCGTTGGCTGGACAGCAATGCTTTGGAGAAAAGGGCGGCGATGCTTTCCGCCGCGGAAAAAGCCGCGATTGCAGAAGCCATCGGCAAAGGGCAGGCGACCCTGGTAAACCTTTCCTATGATACCTTGGAAGAATGGAAAAAACGGCTGGAAAAAGAACAGAAACCGAAAAAGAAGGTACATCTCTTGGCCTTGGGAGATGTGGGCAGCACCGTTCTGATGGCGCTGAAGCTTTTGGGCGGCGACTGTATCTCCCAAATCGGCATTTATGATATGAATGAAGCGGTCTGTAAACGGTGGGAAAGTGAGCTGAATCAGGCAGCTTATCCCTGGGAGTATGACAAATTGCCCGAAGTAGTCATTCTGAAGGAAGAGGAGCTTTTTGATTGCGATGTATTCATCTTCTGCGCCTCCAAGGGCATCCCTCCTGTTGGCTCGGAAGTAAAGGATGTTCGTATGGCCCAATATGAAGCCAATAAGGGCATTGTTTCCATCTTTGCCAAAAAAGCAAGAATAGAAAAATACGAAGGGCTTTTCGCAGTGGTTTCCGACCCTGTAGACCCCCTTTGCAAGGCGGCTTTTCTGGCTTCCAATGCAGACGAAGCAGGACAGTTTGATGGCAAAGGCCTGCGGCCGGAACAGGTGCAGGGCTATGGCCTGGGCGTGATGAACGCCCGTGCGGCTTATTACGCAAAGCAGGACGAACGATTTGCATCCTTCCTGACGGAGGGCAGAGCCTTTGGCCCCCATGGGGAAGACTTGGTTATCGCCAACAGCATCGAGCATTACGACGATGCCCTGTCCAAAGAACTTTCCCGCCTGGCCATCGAAGCCAACCTGCGTACCAGAGAGCTGGGTTTCAAGCCCTATGTGGCACCCGCCATTTCCTCTGCGGCAATTTCTATCCTGCTGACCCTTCGTGGGGAGTGGCACTATAGCTCCAATTTCCTGGGCGGTGTTTACATGGGCTGCAAAAACCGCACCACAGAATTGGGGCTGGAGATGGAAGCTCTGCCTTTGCCCGCAGCATTATATTCCCGTATCGAAAAAGCATATCAAGGTCTGGAGGCGATCTTATGAAAGGAAAACTAACACTGGTCTATCCTCAATGCGCCGACGCAAAGCGTACAGAACGACTGAATGCTTTGCTGGATGAGATTTTGAAAGAATACGAATATACAGTCATCAAATATGCAGAGGAATTCGTTCCCCTGAAAAATCAGAAGATCTTGTTCGCCATCCCTCTGGGTATTTCCGGCATCAATCTGGAATATTTCCACTTTCTGAAGATCCTCCGTACCCATTCGGATATGCTGAAAGGCAGCGTGGGCGGCATCATTGTCGATGGGGAAAGCGAACTCTATACCAAATCCGTTGCCCGGGAATTTATGTTCACGGCAAATCAGGCGGGCTGTTCTTTCCCCGGCAGAGCCATGGTAGAGGGGACAGAATCTCTCCAGAATTTCAATATACAGGCCATGCGCCTGGAAACAGATAACCTGACGGCCTACCATATCGCTGCAAAGGAAATGCTGGAACGGGTCATGGCATTTCAGCCCAGGCCCAAGAAAAAAACCAATATCCTCGTCCTACATGCCAGCAATTTCAAGACATCCAACACTTCCGAGCTTTGGAACATGGTAAAGGAAAATCTTCACGACTGCGAGATTGAGGAAATTTCCCTGAGAAACGGCACCATACAGGATTGCAGCGGTTGCCCTTATCGCATGTGTATGCACTACAGCGAAAAATCCAGCTGCTATTATGGCGGGGTCATTGCGGAACAGGTCTATCCTGCCATCCTCAAATGCGATGCTCTGGTGCTTCTTTGCCCGAATTATAATGATGCCCTCAGTGCCAATATCACGGCTTTCATCAATCGCCTGACGGCATTATTCCGAAAGACGGCTTTCTATGAAAAAACAGTCTATGCCATTGTGGTTTCCGGATACAGCGGCGGGAATATCGTGGCAGAACAGGTCATCAGTGCCCTCAGCATGAATAAGACCTTCCGTTTGCCTGCCTACTTTTCCATGGTGGAAACGGCAAATGATCCTATGAGTATATTGAAGGTGGACGGCATCGAGGAAAGAGCCCATGCTTTCGCAGATAACATGATGCACGTTCTGGTGCAATAAAGATGATACAAAAAAGCTCCCAAATTTCGGGAGCCTTTTTGCTTTATCCACTTATGGTTTTATATTTTGTAAAGGAGAAGATAAGATGTGGATAATATTAGAGGGAGTACATCTTGATAATATCCTCTGCAATCTTTCGTTTGGTGATACAGCGATCCATAGCCTGTTTTTCGATATAATGATGGGCGTCTGGCTCGCTCAGCTTTAATTCGCTGATGAGGAGCCATTTGGCACGGTTGATGACGCGGATGTCGTCAATCTTCTTTTCGATGGCAAGGGTCTCATTTTTGAATCGACGCAGATGCTCTCTTGCGCTGCCCATCCAGGAAAGGGCCTGGGCGATGGCTGCTTTGGAGGTAGGCTTTGCCAGGGTGAAGATGCCCTGTTCTGTCACTTCATCATAAATCTCAGGTAGAAGGGTCTGCTTTACGAAGAGCAGGACCACGGATTCTTTTCTTTTGGCGGCATCGATGGCAAAAAGCTTGCCCGATGCATCAGATAATGGTGTATCAACGATGATGAAATCAAACTGTTTCGTTCCGAGGGCCTTTTTAGCCGCATTTACGGTATAAACGGAGCAGACGGGCGCATCATCGGGAAGGGGGAGCAGAGACTTCAGAACAGCATGAAATGTTGCAGATGATGACAGGATCAGAACACTGTATATTCGTTCTTTCATGGTCACCCCTCCTTTTGGTTCTTCGCTGGGAATAATGGGGAAAGGCGTCATTTTGGTGCAGAAACTGCACGAAAATGAACGCCTTTGCTCATTACTTAAAGTATAGCTTCTGATGTAATTTTTGTAAATTCAGAATTTATGATAGCTCATCTCAGAAATACTTATAGTGTGTATTATTGACAAATGTCTTTGATGGGTGTATGATGCAGTGCATAAAGGCAATGGCGTCTTTGAGGTTCATACCATCAAAGGCGCTTTTCTCTTTATGAACATATTACTATTCCGTCCAAAGGCAAAGGCGTCTTTCTCATTTATTGGGGAAGATGCCTTTGCCTTTTTCAAAAGAAAGAAAGGGGATTTTATGATGAAGAAAACCGTTCCGGAATATTTTGGCAGTTTGGTATTTGATGACAGAGTGATGCGGGCGATGCTGTCTGCGGATGTATACGCCTCCCTGAAAAAGACCATCGATGAAGGGGCAAAACTGGATCTTAGCGTAGCCAATGCTGTAGCGATTGCAATGAAAGATTGGGCAGTTGCCAATGGTGCTACCCATTACACCCACTGGTTCCAACCTCTGACTGGAATCACTGCAGAAAAGCATGACAGCTTTATCACACCTGCCCCTAATGGCAGCGTTATCATGGAATTTTCCGGCAAGGAACTGATTAAAGGGGAACCTGATGCATCTTCTTTCCCTTCCGGCGGGCTGAGAGCCACTTTTGAAGCCAGAGGCTACACGGCGTGGGATCCTACTTCCTGTGCCTTTATCAAAGGGAAGACATTATGCATCCCTACAGCCTTCTGTTCCTATGGCGGGGAAGCCCTGGATAAGAAAACACCTTTGCTGCGCTCCATGCAGGCGTTGAATAAACAGGCTTTGCGTATCCTGCATCTGTTTGGGAATGATACTGTCAAATGTATCCGCACAGCCGTTGGCCCGGAACAGGAATATTTCCTGATCGATAAGGAAATGTATGAAAAACGAAAAGACCTGTGCTTTACAGGCAGAACACTTTTCGGCGCAAAGCCTCCCAAGGGTCAGGAACTGGATGACCATTACTTCGGCGTTATCAAGCCCAGAGTTACGGCTTATATGGAAGACCTGAATGAAGAGCTCTGGAAACTGGGCATCCTGGCGAAAACAGAGCATAACGAGGTAGCCCCTGCCCAGCATGAACTGGCGCCAATTTACAGCACAACAAATGTAGCCACAGACCATAACCAGCTGACTATGGAGATCATGCAGAAGGTGGCAGCAAAGCACGGCCTGGTTTGCCTGCTCCATGAAAAGCCCTTCGCGGGGGTGAATGGCAGTGGCAAGCATAACAACTGGTCTATTTCCACAGATCAGGGCGTGAACCTGCTTTCTCCCGGGGATACACCCTATGAAAACGCTCAGTTCCTGTTGTTCCTGTGCGCAGTCATCAAGGCTGTGGACGACTATCAGGATCTGCTGCGAGTATCCGTTGCAACAGCCGGGAATGACCATCGACTGGGCGCCAACGAAGCACCTCCCGCCATTGTATCCATCTTCCTGGGGGATGAACTGAATGACATTCTGGAAGCCATCGAAAAAGATGAACCTTATAACGGCGCAGAAAAGACCCAGATGAAGCTGGGGGTAAAAGTTCTGCCTCGATTCAACAGAGATACCACAGACAGAAACAGAACGTCTCCTTTTGCTTTTACAGGCAATAAATTCGAATTCCGTATGGTTGGTTCTTCCGACAGCATTTCCTGTGCAAACATTATGCTGAATACGGCTGTGGCAGAAAGCCTGAAGATTTTTGCCGATGAACTGGAACAGGCAGGGGAATTTGAAACAGCCCTCCATGCTTTGATCCAGAAAACAATCAAAGACCATAAACGCATTATTTTCAACGGCAATGGCTACGATGATGCATGGATCGAAGAGGCGGAAGCAAGGGGCTTAAGCAACTACCGTACCACACCCGATTGTATTCCCCATGTACTGGATCAGAAGAATGTGGATATACTGACAGGCCATAAGGTTTTCACCTATGCGGAAATTCGTTCCAGATATGAGATCACTTTGGAAAATTACAGTAAGACTGTCATCATCGAAGCCAATACTATGGTGGATATGGCGAAAAACGAGATCATTCCCGCAGTGGAAGCCTATGCTCTGGAGCTGGCAAAAACAGCGGCGGCGAAAAAAGCACTGGATGCAGGCCTGGCCTGCAAATATGAAACAGATCTGGTGAAGAAGCTTTCCGACCTGACAGACCGCATGGCAGAAGCAGCCGATGCCCTGGAAGAAGCACTGCTGGGGCTGGATGAGGCGGCAGATATTGCGGAAGAAGCCAATATGGTACGAGATACCGTTCTGGTGAAAATGTGTGAATTGAGACTGGCCTGCGACGAAGCAGAAACAGTGACAGCGAAAAAATACTGGCCTTTCCCTACTTACGGCGACCTGTTGTTCAGCGTGAAGTAAGGGGGCTTTTGATAGAGAAAAGAGGGATAAGATATGTGTTCCATTATGGGGTATTGTTCCAAAGAAGCAGTAAGAGAATTATTTATGAAGGGCTTTCAGCAGACCATTTCCAGAGGACCTGACGACAGCCGTGTGATCGACACGGGCAATGGCCTTTTGGGGTTCCATCGTCTATCCATCATGGGGCTGACGCCCTCCGGCATGCAGCCCTTCGAACTGGATGGCAGCTATGTGGTCTGCAATGGGGAAATCTACGGTTTCCAGAAATGGAAAGACGAGTTATCCGAAAAATATACCTTCCAGAGCGAATCTGACTGCGAGATCCTGCTGCCTATGTATCGGGAATATGGCGTGGAGATGTTTGCCAAACTGGATGCGGAATTTGCCTGCATCCTTTATGATGGCGAAACACAGGAATATATCGCAGCCAGAGACCCCATCGGTATCCGCCCTTTGTACTATGGTTATGATGAAAAAGACGCCATCGTATTTGCCAGTGAGCCAAAAAACCTGGTGGATATTGTAAAGGAAATCATGCCATTCCCTCCCGGTCATTATTATAAGGACGGTGAATTCATCTGCTACTGCGATATTGCAAAAGTGGAAAAGGTGCTTTCTGATGATCTGGAAACGGTATGTAAAAACATCCACGACAAGCTGGTGGCGGGGGTAGAAAAAAGACTGGTTGCCGATGCGAAGGTGGGTTTCCTCCTTTCCGGCGGTCTGGATTCCTCTCTGGTGTGCGCCATTGCGGCAAAGAAAAGTGAAAAGCCTATCCGCACTTTTGCCATTGGCATGAGCGAAGACGCCATCGACCTGAAATATGCAAAGCAGGTGGCAGACTTTATCCACAGCGACCATCAGGAGATTATTATCACCAAGGAAGATGTCCTTTCCTCTCTGGAAACAGTCATCCATTTGCTTGGGACTTATGACATTACTACTATCCGCGCCAGCATGGGCATGTATCTGATCTGTAAAGCAATCCATGAACAGACAGATATTCGGGTTCTGCTGACAGGGGAAATATCTGATGAATTATTTGGGTATAAATATACTGACTTTGCTCCCGATGCGGCGGCCTTCCAGAAGGAAGCGGAAAAGCGTATCCGGGAACTGCATATGTATGATGTGCTGCGGGCAGACCGTTGTATTTCCGTCAATGCACTGGAAGCCAGAGTGCCCTTCGGCGATCTGGATTTCGTGAAATACGTTATGGCGGTCGATCCGGAATTGAAGCTGAATAAATATGGCAAGGGCAAATATCTGCTGCGCCATGCCTTTGAAGGGGATTACCTTCCCGAAGGTATCCTCTGGAGAGAAAAAGCAGCCTTTTCCGACGCAGTGGGTCATTCCATGGTGGATTACCTGAAGGAATATGCGGAAAGCTATTATTCCGATGAAGCATTTGAAGAAAAACGGCAAAAATATTCCCATGCACAGCCTTTTACAAAAGAATCTCTGCTGTATCGGGAAATTTTTGAAAAATATTATCCGAATCAGGCAAAAATGATTGTAGATTTTTGGATGCCCAATAAGGAATGGGAAGGCTGTAACGTAGACGACCCCTCCGCAAGGGTACTGGCAAACTACGGCGATAGCGGCAAATAAGAAAGGAAGCGGAAATAAATGAAACAAGGAAAACAAATCTACGAAGGAAAAGCGAAAAAGGTCTATCGTACCGATGATCCTCGTTTTCTGATCGTATCTTATAAGGACGATGCCACAGCTTTCAATGGGCTGAAAAAAGGCACTATCGTTGGCAAAGGCGTCATCAATAATAAAATGAGCAATCTGCTGATGCAGAGACTGGAAAAGGCGGGCATCCCCACCCATTTCGTTCTGGAGCTGAGTGACAGAGAAACGCTGGTAAAGAAAGTTTCCATCGTGCCTCTGGAAGTCATCATCCGTAATATCGCCGCAGGCTCTTTCTCTAAGAGATATGGCGTGGAAGAAGGTCAGAAATTTGATGTGCCTACTATTGAATTTTCCTACAAAAATGATGACTTGGGAGACCCTCTGCTGAATAAAGCCCACGCCATTGCCATGAAGCTGGCAACGGAAGAAGAAATCGCCACCATTGAAAAATATGCCTTTGCCGTCAATGAAGAGCTGAAAAAATTCTGGGCGGAATGTGGCGTAACGTTGGTGGATTTTAAACTGGAATTTGGCAGACTGGCCGATGGTACCATTGTTCTGGCCGATGAGATCAGCCCCGATACCTGCCGCCTGTGGGACATGAAAACAGGCGAAAAGCTGGATAAGGACAGATTCCGCAGAGATCTGGGCGGCGTAGAGGATGCTTACAGCGAAGTGATGAAGCGTCTTCTGCAGCATATTTAAGGAGATGATTCTATGAAGAATTGTGCAATCGTTGGGATCAACTGGGGCGACGAAGGAAAAGGCCGCATGGTTGACCTCCTGACAGAAAAATATGATATCGTTGTTCGTTTTCAGGGCGGCGGCAATGCAGGCCATACAGTCGTGAATGAATATGGGAAATTTATGCTGCATCTTCTGCCTTCCGGCATTTTCCGAAAAGGAGTCATCAATATTCTGGGCAATGGCGTTGCCCTTGACCCGGAAAATCTTTGGGTGGAAATGCAGGATGTGGTGAAGCAGGGCGTTTCTCTGACCCCTGAAAATCTAAAGATCAGCGATAGAGCATCCATCCTGCTGCCCTGGCACAGAGACCTGGATGCCCTGGAGGAACAGCGCCTGCAGGATAAAAAATACGGCTCTACAAAACAGGGCATTGCCCCTTTTTATTCCGATAAATTCCAGAAGAAAACCATTCTGGCAGGGGAACTGTTCTATCCTGAAGAACTGAAAGCCCATCTGGCAGACCTGCTGGAATGGAAAAACCTGACTCTGACAAAGGTTTACGATGCAGAGCCTTACACCATGGAAATGCTGGAAAAATGGATAGAGGAATATTGCGAAAAGATCAAACCTTTCATCTGCGATACCACAGCGATTCTGAAAGAAGCTCAGAAGGAAGGCAAAGGCATCCTGTTTGAAGCCCAGTTGGGTTCTCTGAGAGATTTGGATTATGGCATCTATCCCTATACCACATCTTCCAATACCACAGCGGCTTATATCCCTATTGGCTCCGGACTGCCTTCTGCCCATGTTTCTGATATCGTGGGCGTGGTAAAGGCATATTCTACCTGTGTGGGGGAAGGACCTTTCGTTTGTGAAATGTTCGGGGACGAAGCGGAAGAACTGCGAAAAGCCGGCTTTGAATACGGCGCAAAAACAGGCAGACCCCGCCGCGTTGGCCCTATGGATATCGTAGCCACGAAATATGGCGTGAAGGTGCAGGATGCGACGGAGATCGCTCTGACAAAACTGGATGTCCTCAGCTACATGGATAAAATTCCTGTTTGCACCCATTATGTTTTGGATGGGAAGAAGACCGACGAATTCCCGTTCCCTGTTGCTTTGAACGAAGCAAAGCCTGTTATTGAATATTTCGACGGCTGGAAATGCGACATTTCTAAGGCTCGTACCTGGGAAGAACTGCCCAAACAGGCCCAGGACTATGTAACATTTATCGAAAAAGCCATCGGTTGCCCTATCACATATGTTTCCGTTGGCCCTGAAAGAGACAGTATCATCATCAGAAGTAAGTAAGGAGAATTCCTATGAAAAAGAAATACGAATCCCCGTTGGCTTCCCGCTATGCCTCCGATTATATGCTGGAGCTGTTCTCCGCTGATACCCGCTATCAGACATGGCGGAAGCTGTGGGTTTCCCTGGCAAAGGCGGAAAAAGAACTGGGTCTGCCCATCAAAGAGGAACAGGTCAGGGATCTGGAAACCCATATCGAAGATATCGACTATGAATGTGTGAAACAGAGAGAAAAAGAAGTGCGTCATGATGTGATGGCCCATGTATATGCCTATGGCAAGGTGGCACCTTCCGCCGCAGGCATCATCCATCTGGGGGCGACTAGCTGCTATGTAACAGATAATGCAGACCTGGTCATTTACAGAGATGGCCTGCGCTATCTGAGAAAAGAATTGCTGCAGGTCATTGCCAATTTGGCGGATTTCGCAGAAAAATATAAAGCTCTGCCTACTTTGGGATATACCCATTATCAGCCTGCACAGTTGGTGACAGTAGGCAAACGGGCCACCCTTTGGATGCAGGATTTTCTTTCCGACTTGGAAGAACTTGATTTTGTTATCGAAAGCATGAAATTCCTTGGCTGCCGCGGCACCACAGGTACAGAAGCCAGCTTTGTAGACCTCTTTGAAGGGGATACAGAAAAAATTGAAGAAATGAACAGAAAAATTGCCGCAGATTTTGGATTTGCGGAATGTTTTGCTGTCTGCGGGCAGACTTATCCCAGAAAAGTGGACAGCCGCATTTTGAACTGCCTTTCTTCCATCGCTCAGAGCTGCTATCGTATGGCGAATGATATCCGTCTGCTGCAGCATGACAGACAGGTAGAAGAACCCTTTGAAAAAAATCAGATTGGTTCCTCTGCCATGGCCTATAAGAGAAACCCCATGCGCAGTGAACGTATCTGTTCTCTATCTCGTTATCTGATGGCAGATGCCATGAATGCACCTATGACAGCATCCGTGCAGTGGCTGGAACGCACACTGGATGATTCCGCCAACCGTCGCATTTCCATGCCCGAAGGCTTCCTCTGTGCCGATGCCATTCTGAGATTGGCGCAGAATGTGACCGATGGTCTGCATGTCAATGAAAAAATCGTAGAAAGAACAGTAAAAGAATATCTGCCTTTCATCGCGACGGAAAACCTGATGATGGAAGCAGTAAAACGGGGCGGCGACAGACAGGAAATTCACGAAATTATCCGTACCTGCTCCCACGAAGCAACAGCAAAAATGAAAAATGGCGAGGATTGCGACCTTTTGGCGCGTCTGGCGGCCCAGAAGGAATTTGGCCTGACGGAAGCAGAAATGGAACAGCTCCTTGCCCCTGAACTTTACATCGGCAGATGCCCCGAACAGGTAGATGCATTCCTTGCAAAGGTACGTCCTCTGCTTTCTGAAGTATCCAAAGAAACGGTAGAGATCAATTTGTAAAAAACAGAACAGAAAGAGGGAGGATTTGCTATGACAAAATATATATTTGTAACGGGGGGCGTTGTATCCGGTCTTGGCAAGGGCATTACGGCCGCTTCCCTTGGCCGGCTGCTGAAGGCCAGAGGGTTGAAAGTGGCTGCGCAGAAACTGGACCCTTATATCAATGTTGACCCCGGTACCATGAGCCCCTATCAGCATGGGGAAGTTTACGTGACAGAGGATGGGGCAGAAACAGATTTGGACTTAGGCCATTATGAACGCTTCATCGATGAAGACTTAAATAAATTTTCCAACCTTACTACCGGTAAGGTTTATTGGAATGTTTTGAATAAAGAACGTCGTGGGGAATATCTGGGTTCGACGGTGCAGGTCATCCCCCATATCACCAATGAGATCAAAGAATTCGTTTATCGTGTGGGCGAAAAGACCGGTGCAGATGTGGTCATCACGGAAATCGGCGGTACCATCGGCGATATTGAATCTCAGCCCTTTTTGGAAGCAGTGCGCCAGATTTCATTGGAAGTGGGCAGGGAAAACAGCCTTTTCATCCATGTGACACTGGTTCCTTTCCTGAAAGGTTCGGAAGAACATAAATCCAAACCCACCCAACATTCCGTCAAAGAACTGCAGGGTATGGGTATCAATCCCAATATGATCGTTTTGCGCTGCGATGAGCCTTTAGAGGAATCCATCTTCCAGAAAATTTCTCTGTTCTGTAATGTAAAGCCTGATTGTGTTATTGAAAATATCACCCTGCCGAATCTGTATGAAGCACCACTGATGCTGGAAAGATCGAATTTTTCCCAAGTGGTCTGCAGAGAATTGGGCCTGCAGACAGAAGCGCCTGACCTGAAAGAATGGACAGCTATGGTGGAACGCATCAAAAACAGACCCTACAGTGTGGATATCGGTCTGGTGGGAAAATATGTGGAGCTGCATGATGCCTATCTTTCTGTGGCGGAAGCTCTGCGCCATGGGGGCTATTTCCATGATACCCATGTGAAGATCCATTGGATAGATTCGGAACAGATCACTGAAGGAAATGCTGAAGAACAACTGGAAGGGCTGGATGGTATCATCATTCCCGGGGGCTTTGGCAACAGAGGGACAGAGGGCATGATCCTGGCGGCGAAATACGCCAGAGAGAAGAGAGTGCCATACTTTGGCATTTGCCTTGGCATGCAGATCGGCGTCATCGAATATGCCCGCAACATAGCTGGCCTTGGGGATGCAAATTCCGGGGAATTCGATGTCAGCTGCCAGCATAAGGTCATTGATTTTATGCCGGGCCAGAGCGAAGAAGTGGCAAAGGGCGGCACTCTGCGCCTGGGGGCATATCCCTGCAAGATCAAAGCAGGTACGACTATGGCACGCTGCTATGGCGCAGATACCATTAGCGAACGCCACAGACACCGCTATGAATTCAACAATGATTATCGGGAATTGCTGCAGGCGAAAGGGCTGACCTTCAGCGGCACATCCCCCGACGGAAGATTGGTGGAAACAGTAGAACTGACGGATAGAGCTTTCCATGTGGGCGTGCAGTATCATCCTGAATTCAAAAGCCGCCCCAATAAGCCCCATCCTTTATTCAAGGGCTTCGTTGGCGCAGCATTGGAAAGAGCAAAGGGGGAGAAAAAATGAGTATCCGAGAAGAATGTGGCGTTTTTGGTGTCATTGCCACGGAGCCGGCCGATGTGGCAAGCATGGCCTATTATGGGCTCTATGCCCTGCAGCACCGCGGGCAGGAAAGCTGCGGCATCGTTGTCAGCGAGGATGGTGTGTTTTCCTCCCATAAAGACCTGGGGCTGGTCAATGAAGTATTCACAAAGGATATTTTGAATCGATTTCCCAAGGGCAGCATGGCAGTGGGGCATGTGCGCTATGGCACGACTGGCGGCACGAATCGAATCAATTGCCAGCCCATTGAAGTGAATCATCAGAAAGGCACTATGGCCCTGGCCCATAACGGCAATCTGAGCAATGCGGCGGATCTGCGAAACGAATTGGAACTGAACGGTGCCATTTTCCATACCACCAGCGACACGGAGACCATTGCCTATATCGTTACCAGGGAGCGACTGAAAACCAATTCCATCGAAGATGCTCTCAGCAATGCTATGAAGGTTTTGGATGGGGCCTATTCCCTTGTGCTGATGTCTCCCCGAAAGCTGATCTGTGCCAGAGATCCCTATGGCTTCCGTCCCCTTTGCTATGGCAAAACAGCAGACGGCATATATGTGGTGGCTTCGGAAAGCTGTGCGCTGCAGGCCGTGGGTGCAGAATTTATCCGAGATGTGGAGCCGGGAGAAATTCTGGTTTTTAGTCAAAATGGCGTTGTTTCCAGATTGGAACATTGTAATACAAAAGAGAAGAAACTCTGTATTTTTGAATATATCTATTTTGCCAGACCCGATTCCATCATTGATGGGGTTTCCGTCCATGGTGCCCGCATCCGTGCGGGGGAAATTCTGGCAAAAGCCCATCCCGTTGATGCGGATGTGGTCATTGGCGTGCCGGATTCCGGCTTGGATGCTGCTTTGGGCTATAGCCGGGCAACAGGCATCCCCTATGGGATTGGGCTCATCAAAAATAAATATATCGGTAGAACGTTCATTTCTCCGGGGCAGGATGCCCGCCTGGATAAGGTACGTATCAAGCTGAGCGCTGTGGAAGAAAGCGTCAAAGGAAAACGAGTGGTGATGATCGATGATTCCATCGTCAGAGGCACCACCAGCGGGCGCATCGTAAAGCTGCTGCGGGAAGCAGGAGCAAAGGAAATTCATGTCCGCATCTCTGCGCCGCCCTTCCTGCATCCCTGTTATTATGGTACGGATATCGATTCTGAGGAGCATCTGATCGCCTGCCATCATACTGTGGAAGAGATCAGAGAAATGATCGGAGCAGATTCTTTGGGTTATCTGCCGGTAGAAGAACTGGGCGGCCTGATTGGAAATGAAGATTACTGCAGTGCTTGCTTCAGCGGGAAATATCCTACAGCAATTCCAACAGACACAAGAAAAAACAGATTTGAACAGAAACTTTCCGAAACTCAAAAAAGAAACGAAGAGGAAAGGGGAAACTGACATGGGTAAGGAATTCAATAGAAAAATCATTTTGGAAGATGGCAGTGAATATTACGGCTACGCTTTTGGATACGAAGGGCAGAAGGTCTGCGAGATCGTGTTCAATACTTCCATGGTTGGGTATCAGGAGATCCTTTCCGACCCATCTTATACAGATCAGGCAGTAGTCATGACGTATCCCCTGATCGGCAATTATGGCATGGCAGATGATGATTATGAAACCATCACGCCTACCATCGGCGGGCTGATCGTAAGAGAATACAACGATTTTCCCTCCAATTTCAGAAGCACTGCTACGCTTTCTGAAGTCATGAAAAAATATAACATCGCCGGTATTTCTGGTGTGGATACCAGAAAACTGACCCGTTCTATCCGCGACTATGGCAGCAGAAAGGTTCTGCTGGCACATGCGGCTTTGCCCTTGGAAGAAGGGCTGAAGATCCTGGCGGAAAGTCCCATGCCTTCCGGCGAAGTGGCAAGGGTCAGCTGTAAAACATTGTGGCACGCGAAAGTACCTAATGAAAAATATCGCGTGGTTGCCATTGACTGCGGCATGAAGCAGAATATCGTCCGTTCTTTGAACAAACGGGGCTGCAGTGTCACCATTGTTCCCTGGAACACAACAGCGGAGCAGATCAACCAGCTGGCACCCGACGGGGTGTTCCTTTCCAATGGCCCCGGCAACCCGGAAGAGGTGCAGCCTGTGATCGAAACAGTGCGAAAGCTGCGGGGCAAATATCCTATTTTTGGCATCTGCCTTGGCCATCAGGTCATTTCTCTGGCCTATGGCGGCAAAACCTATAAGCTGAAATTTGGACATCGCGGCGGGAATCATCCTGTGCGGAATCTGGAAACCAATAAAATCGAAATCACCTCTCAAAACCATTCCTACGCTGTAGATACGGAAAGCCTGAAGGGGACAGATTTGACTGTTACCCATATCAACATTCTGGATGATACCATCGAAGGTGTGAAATGCGAGAGAGATCATATATTCAGTGTGCAGTATCATCCGGAAAGTGCGCCCGGTCCTCAGGACAGCGGGTATCTTTTCGATCAGTTTATCAAAATGATGGAGGTAGAAAAGAACCATGCCGAAAAGAACAGATATTAAAAAGGTACTTGTCATTGGTTCCGGGCCCATCGTCATCGGTCAGGCTGCGGAATTCGACTATGCCGGCACTCAGGCCTGCCTTGCCCTGAAGGAAGAAGGCTATGAAGTGCTTCTTTGCAATTCCAACCCTGCCACCATCATGACGGATACTTCCATTGCCCATCAGGTCTATATGGAACCTCTGACACTGGAATATATTGCGAAAATCATCCGTTATGAACGTCCGGATGCTATTTTGCCCGGTATTGGCGGGCAGACAGGTCTGAACCTTGCGATGCAGCTGGAAAAGAAGGGCATCCTGAAAGAATGTCAGGTGGAACTCCTGGGGACAAAAAGCAGCAGTATCGAACAGGCGGAAGACCGCGAACTGTTCAAGGAGCTCTGCGAAAAACTGGGCGAACCTGTCCTGCCTTCCGATGTGGCAAATTCCATTGAAGAAGGGTTAAAGGTAGCAGAAAGTATCGGCTATCCTGTTGTGCTGCGTCCTGCCTTCACCTTGGGCGGCACCGGCGGCGGCTTTGCCGATAGTGAAGAAGAATTCATTCCTATGATGAAAAATGCCCTGACGCTTTCCCCTGTGCATCAGGTTCTGATCGAAAAGAGCATCAAGGGCTATAAAGAAATTGAATATGAAGTGATACGGGACAGCAACGACACAGCTATCACCATCTGTAATATGGAAAATCTTGACCCCGTTGGCATCCATACGGGCGATTCCATCGTCGTTTGTCCTTCCCAGACTTTGACCAACAAGGAATATCACATGCTGCGGGACAGTGCCCTGAAAATCATTCGTGCGTTGGAGATCGAAGGGGGCTGCAATGTACAGTTTGCTTTAGACCCTGAATCTTTTCAATACTACCTGATCGAGGTCAATCCCCGTGTATCCCGTTCCTCTGCATTGGCATCCAAGGCCAGCGGTTATCCTATCGCTCGTGTTTCTGCGAAGATCGGCGTGGGTATGACGCTGGATGAAATTCAGATCGCCAATACGCCTGCATCCTTCGAACCTGCCCTGGACTACGTGGTAACGAAAATGCCTCGTTTCCCCTTCGATAAATTTGCGGATGCAAATAATTCCCTGAGTACACAGATGAAAGCTACAGGGGAAGTCATGAGCATCGGCAGAACCTTTGAAGAAAGCCTGCTGAAGGCCATCCGCTCTCTGGAAATCGGTCTGTATCATCTGGAACATCATAAGTTTGATGATTGGACAGAGGATGCCTTGATGGATTATATCAAGATCGGCACCGACGATCGTATCTATGCCATTGCAAAGCTGCTGCGCATGGGCTGCAGCGTGGAAGAAATCAAGAAAGCAACGAAGATCGACCTGTTTTTCCTCAGAAAGCTGAAAAATATTGTGGAAAAAGAGAAGGAGATCAAAGCAAACTGTGGAAATATCGAAATTTTGCGGGAAGCAAAGAAAATGGGCTTTGCCGATAAAACTGTTGCACAGCTCTGGGATAAAAAAGAAACAGAGATTTTTGACATGCGAAAAGAAGCGGGCATCCTGCCTGTATATAAAATGATCGATACCTGTGCTTCCGAATTCGAAAGCTATATCCCTTATTTTTACTCCACTTATGAAAAAGAAAACGAATCTATCGTTTCGGAGAAGAAGAAGGTCATCGTGTTGGGCTCCGGTCCTATCCGCATCGGGCAGGGGGTAGAATTCGACTATTCCACCGTACATGCGGTGCAGACCATTCAGAAGGCGGGCTATGAAGCTATCATCATCAACAATAACCCAGAAACGGTTTCCACGGATTACACCTGTTCCGATAAGCTGTATTTTGAACCCCTTTGCGTGGAGGATGTGATGAACGTCATCGATCTGGAGCAGCCAGAAGGTGTCATTGCCACTCTGGGCGGCCAGACTGCCATCAATCTGGCGGCACCTTTGGAGGAAAGAGGCGTGAAGATCATCGGCACAGACTGCGACGCCATCGAACGGGCAGAAAACAGAGATGCCTTTGAAAAGCTTCTGGCAGAATTGGGCATCCCCCAGCCCAAAGGACAGGCGGTCACCAGCATCGAAGCAGGCATCAAAGCGGCGGAAGAGATCGGCTATCCTGTTCTGGTGCGTCCCAGCTTTGTTCTGGGCGGCAGGGCCATGCGGATCGTTGCCAAAGAAGAGCAGCTGCGTCATTATCTGAAAACAGCCGTAGAAATCGATGAAGACAAGCCTGTTCTGGTGGATAAATATATCCGCGGGAAAGAGGTGGAGGTGGACGCCATCTGCGACGGGAACCGCGTCTTTATTCCCGGCATCATGGAGTTGGTAGAACGTACGGGCATCCATTCCGGTGACTCTATCAGTGTGTATCCTTCCTTCAGCATTTCCGATAGGGTAAAAGAAAAAATCATTGATTATACGAAAAAATTGGGGCTGGGCATTGGCATTATTGGCCTGTTCAATATCCAGTTCATCGTAGATAAAGAAGAAAATGTGTATATTATTGAAGTGAATCCCCGTTCCTCCCGTACGGTGCCTTTCCTTTCCAAGGCAACGGGTTACAGCCTGGCGGATATCGCCACATATGTTATTCTGGGCAAGAGCCTGGTGGAACAGGGCATTTTCAAGGCATATCCAGAAGAAAAGGGACGTTATTATGTAAAAGCGCCTGCCTTCTCCTTCTCCAAGCTGAACGGCATGGATGCATATTTGTCTCCTGAAATGAAATCCACAGGGGAGGCCATCGGCTATGATACGAAGCTCCATCGCGCTATGTATAAGGCCATGCTGGCATCGGGCATCCGCATGCAGAATTACGGAACCGTTCTGGTCACCCTGGCGGATGAGGATAAGGAAGAGGCTTTGCCCCTGATCCGCCGTTTTTATGAGATGGGCTTCAATATCGAGGCCACGGCAGGCACAGCCGCTTTCCTGAAAGGCAAGGGCATCCGCACCAGAGTGCGCGGGAAGCTGAGTGAAGGCAGTGAAGAAATTTTGGAATCCATCCGGGCAGGCTATGTCAGCTATGTCATCAATACTAGAGCCATCCTTTCCGGCATCCATAACGAGGACGGGGTAGCCATTCGCCGCTGTGCCAGTGAAAATAATGTGACGATGTTTACATCTTTGGATACTGTTCGGGTGCTTCTGGATGTTCTGGAAGAGATCACTATGGGGATCAGTTTGATCAGCGATTGATGGAGGAAGGTGGAAAGATATGTTTGATGCAGTAAAAGTAAAAGATCAATGTATAGAATGGATCAGAAAATTTTTTGAAGAAAACGGAAAGGGATGCAACGCAGTTGTTGGCATTTCCGGCGGGAAAGACAGCTCTGTTACAGCGGCCCTTTGCGCAGAAGCCCTGGGGAAGGATAGAGTCATCGGCGTTTTGATGCCCTGCGGCAAGCAGGAGGATATCGATATGGCGTATATGCTGGTGAACCATCTGGGGATCAAGCATTATGAGATCAATATCAAAAATGCGGTGGACGGCATCCTGGAGGAAATGAAGGAACTGGAAATTTCCCGCCAGAGCAGAACGAACCTGCCTGCCCGTATTCGTATGGCGACGGTATATGCCGTTTCCCAGAGTGTGAACGGTAGAGTAGCAAATACCTGCAATCTTTCTGAGGACTGGGTGGGTTATTCTACAAAATACGGCGATGCGGCAGGGGATTTCAGCCCTCTGTGCAACCTGACAGTAACGGAAGTAAAGAAGATCGGTGCAGTGTTGGGGCTGCCTGATGCGCTAACCCAGAAAACACCCATCGATGGTCTGAGCGGGAAAACAGACGAAGAAAATCTGGGCTTTACCTATGCGGAACTGGATCAATATATCCGCACAGGCAAAATCGAAGATCAGGAAAAGAAAAACCGAATCGATCAGCTTCATCAGAAAAATCTGTTCAAGCTGCAGTTGATGCCGGGATTCCCTTATTCCGCAGAATAAAAAGAGAAAAAAGACAGGACCTTATGGTATGGGTCCTGTCTTTTCTTTTTATGGAGGTTTTTGGATTTTTTAGCTGAAGAAGAGCTTCATATCTTCTTCTACTGTGCCGATGCCTGCAATGCCGAAGTTTTCTACCAGTACCTTTGCCACATTGGGGCTGAGGAAAGCGGGCAGAGTGGGGCCCAGATGGATGTTTTTCACACCCAGATACAGCAGAGACAGCAGTACGATGACAGCCTTCTGTTCATACCATGCTACGTTGTAGATGATGGGCAGGTCATTGATATCTTCCAGACCAAAGACTTCCTTCAGTTTCAGGGCAATGACAGCCAGGGAATAGCAGTCGTTGCACTGGCCTGCATCCAGCACGCGGGGGATGCCGCCGATGTCGCCCAGGGGCAACTTGTTATATTTGTATTTTGCACAGCCTGCAGTCAGGATAACGGTATCCTGGGGCAGAGCCTGAGCAAATTCCGCATAGTAATCGCGGCTCTTTGCGCGGCCGTCGCAGCCTGCCATAACAACGAATTTCTTGATAGCACCGGATTTTACGGCTTCGATGACTTTATCCGCCAGAGCCATTACCTGCGCATGGGCGAAGCCACCGATGATCTCGCCTGTTTCGATCTCTGTGGGAGCAGCACAGCGTTTTGCATGCTCGATGATCTCAGAAAAATCTTTTTCTTCGCCAATTTCGCCTGCAATGTGTTTGCATCCGGGGAAGCCTGCGGCACCTGTGGTGTACATGCGGTCTTTATAGCTGTCCTTAGGGGGAACGATACAGTTTGTTGTCATCAGGATGGGGCCATTAAAAGACTCGAATTCTTCTTTCTGTTTCCACCATGCGTTGCCGTAATTGCCTACGAAATGGCTGTACTTTTTGAATGCGGGGTAATAGTGAGCGGGCAGCATTTCGGAATGGGTATAGATATCTACGCCTGTGCCTTCTGTCTGTTTCAGCAGCATTTCCATATCTCTCAGATCGTGACCGGAAACCAGGATGCCGGGGCGCGTGCCTACGCCGATGTTTACTTTTGTGATCTCGGGATTTCCGTAAGCAGAAGTATTGGCTTTATCCAGCAGGGCCATGCCGTTGACACCGTATTTGCCAACTTCCATGGTCAGAGCAACCAGATCGTCTACGGTCAGGCTGTTGTCCAGTGTTGCCGCCAGGGCTTTCTGCAGGAACGCATCTACTTCTTCATCATCCTGCAGCAGAGCGTTTGCATGCTTGCTATAGGCAGACAGACCCTTCAGGCCATAAGTGATCATTTCTCTCAGGCTGCGGATATCTTCATCCTGTGTGGAAAGTACGCCAACTTCTGCTGCTTTGCTTTCCAGTTCTGCCTTTTCCGCTGCAGTCCAAAGAGCCGCTGCGGGCAGAGCTTCTTTTTCTGCCACCATCTGCAGCAGTTCTTCTTTGCGCTGCAGTGTATCAAAAATTCTTGCAACGATCATATCTTCATCAAAGTTTGCGTTTGTGATGGTCACAAACAGGTTCAGTGTGATCATGTGGTTGATGCCCTTTGCCACAGGCTTGCCTTCCTTACGCAGCTGCGTTGTCACTGCAGAGATACCTTTGGAAACATACACCAGCATATCCTGCATGGCAGCTACCTGAGGGTTTTTGCCGCAGACACCCATTCTGGTGCAGCCTGCGCAACCTGCTGTTTCCTGACACTGATAACAAAACATTTTATTCTCCATATGATTATCCTCCTATTATCCTGATTGTTTTAGTTGGGTTTGACTTTCTGGAGACATCATACTACAATCAAAATAAAAAATATGTTGTTATAACAACAGGAGATGAAAAAATGGATAAAAATTTTTTGTCGAAAACCATTCTCTTCCAAGGGATATCTCCTGATGAGGTTCAGGGGATGCTGGGCTGCTTGGGAGGAGAAACCAAAAGCTATCGGAAGGGCAACGTCATTTATCATATGGGGGAGATCATCCACTCCATCGGGATCGTGCTTTCTGGCAGTGTTTCCATAGAAAATAATGACGTATGGGGCAATAAGAGCATATTGGAAAAGGCGGGGCCTGGGCAGGTCTTTGCAGAGGCCTATGCCTGTATCCCCAATGAACCTCTGATGATCAGCATCGTTGCAACAGAACCGACTGAGATTTTGTTTCTGGATGTGAATCGGGTGCTGCATGTTTGTTCCAATGCCTGCAGCCATCACAGCAGGGTGATCCGTAATCTGCTTTCTGTTTCTTTTCAAAAAAATCTCGGCCTGACCCGTCGCATTTTTCATACCAGCTCCAAGTCTATTCGGGGAAGGTTGTTATCCTATCTTTCCTTTCAGGCGAATCAGCATGACAGCTGCGATTTTGAGATTCCGTTCAGCCGTCAGCAGCTGGCGGATTATCTCAGTGTGGATCGAAGCGCCATGTCCAATGAGCTGAGCAAAATGCAGAAGGAAGGCCTGCTGCAGGTGGATCGCAATCACTTTACTCTGATCGGGATAGATCTGGAATAATGCGTTTTTTTACGGAAACAGAAAAGTCTTATAAAATAGGAACAAATCTTTTTTTAGAGAGAAAAATGGAGATCATAGCTCCATGATGAAAACATTTGTTTATAGAGAGGAAAGAGAGGAGAAAGATGAGTCGTTTATCTATTGAAACGCCCGGACGGGCGCAAACCGTCCTGGACGGGCTGCACCGGGATATGGACTGCCGTATCAACGCCAGTGCCCATGGCCTGTGTCCGGTGGATATGTCCCTGAACTATTTGCGTCTTTGCCACGCGCAGACCTGTGGCAAATGTGTGCCCTGCCGTATCGGCCTGGGGCAGCTGGAAAATCTGATCGAGCAGGTGCTGGATGGGGATGCAACCATGGAGACCATCGATACCATTGAACGGACTGCCAGAGTCATTGCCGATTCTGCAGGCTGTGCCATCGGTTACGAAGGGGCTCATATGGTATTGAAGGGTATTCGCGGCTTCCGTGAAGATTACGAAGAACATGTATTGCATGGCCGTTGTATCTCTGCTTTGACCTTCCCCGTACCCTGTGTTTCTGCCTGTCCTGCCCATGTGGACGTTCCCGGCTATGTGGCGCTGGTGAATGAAGGCAGATATGAAGAAGCGGTGAGCCTGATCCGTAAAGATAATCCTTTCCCTTCTTCCTGCGCATACGTTTGTGAGCATCCCTGCGAAGGCCATTGTCGTCGTGCCATGGTGGATGATGCGATCAATATATGTGGCCTGAAGCGCTTTGCGGTGGATAATGCAAAGCCCCAGCCTGCAAAAATTCTGCATGAACCCACAGGCAAGACGGTCGGCATCATCGGCGGCGGCCCCGGCGGGCTGACTGCAGCATATTTCCTTTCCCAGATGGGGCATCAGGTAACGGTATATGAACAGCGCCCCAAACTGGGCGGCATGCTGCGCTATGGTATTCCTGATTATCGCCTGCCCCATGATGTTCTGGAACGGGATATTGAGCATATCCTGACCACAGGCATCAATGTTATCACGGATGTTTCCATCGGTAAGGATGTTTCTATGGAAGATATTCAGAAGAGCTTCGATGCCGTTTATATTTCCATCGGCGCCCATAATGATAAAAAACTGGGCATCGAAGGGGAAGATGCCATCAACGTTGTCAGCGCGGTAGGTCTGCTGCGCCGCATCGGCGAAGGGGATGCCCCTGATTTTACAGGTAAGAAGATCTGTGTCATCGGCGGCGGCAACGTTTCCATGGACGCAACAAGAACCGCAAGAAGACTGGGCGCAGAAAGCGTGACCTGCGTTTACCGTCGTCGTGTGGACGATATGACTGCGTTGGCGGAAGAAATCGAAGAAGCGATGGCAGAAGGCTGCCAGATCCTGCCTCTGCAGGCCCCTGCCCGCATCGAAAAAGACGAAGAGGGCAAAGTAGCTGCATTGTGGACAACCCCTCAGATCATCGGTCCTTACGGCAAAGATGGCAGACCCAAGCCTATCAGTGCCGATGTGCCTGAATTCCGTATCGAATGTGATTATGTCATCGTAGCCATCGGTCAGGCCATCGATGCCCGTCCTTTCGAATCCATTGGTATCAAAACATTCAAGGGCATGATCCAGGCGGAAGACACCAGCTCTGTTGCGGATGTGGATAATGTATTTGCCGGCGGTGACGCCGTTTCCGGCCCTTCTACAGTCATTCGTGCTGTTGCGGCTGGTAAGGTAGCCGCAGCCAATATCGATGCATATCTGGGCTTCGATCATAAGATCAATACCGATATCGTAGTTCCTCCTGCGCATCTTTCCAACGCGCCCCCCTGCGGTCGCGTGAATCTGAAGAGCCACTGCACATCCGATTGTCAGGGCAACTTCGATCTGGTGGTAGACGGCATGAGCAAGAAAGAAGCAAAACAGGAATCCGAACGCTGTCTGCGCTGCGATTACTTTGGCTTTGGTGTATTTAAAGGAGGGAGGAATAACGAATGGTAACATTGACGATCGATGGACTGGTGGTGCATGTGCCTGAGGGTACAACGATCATGGAGGCGGCAAAAAGCGTCAACGTTAAGATCCCTCACCTGTGCTATCTGAAAGATATCAACGAAATTTCCGCCTGTCGTATCTGCTGTGTAGAGGTGGAAGGGGAAAGAGCCATGGTTGCAGCCTGCAGCAACCCTGTCAAAGACGGCATGGTGGTACATACCAATTCTACCCGTGCCCGTAATACACGCCGTACCAATGTGGAGCTGATTTTGTCTCAGCATGACTGCAAATGCGCGACCTGCGTGCGCAGCGGCAACTGTCAGCTGCAGAATGTTGCCAACGATCTGGGCATTCTGGAACTGCCTTATGAGACACAGCTGGCCAAAGGCCGCCGCAGTGCATGGACAAAGACATTCCCCTTGTATCGCGATTTCAACAAATGTATCAAATGTATGCGCTGTATCCAGATCTGCGATAAGGTGCAGACCTTGAATATCTGGGATCTGGCAGGTACAGGCAGCCGTACGACAGTAGACGTTTCCGGCAACCGTGTCATCAAGGATTCTGACTGTGCCCTGTGCGGTCAGTGCATCACCCACTGTCCCGTAGGCGCGTTGCGGGAACGGGATGATACAGAAAAAGTGCGCATGGCTTTGGCGGATAAGGAAAAGATCACAGTGGTGCAGGTTGCCCCCGCAGTGCGTACAGCATGGGGCGAATACTTTGGCCTGAAACGGGAAGAAGCAACGATGGAACGCATGGCTGCAGCTTTGCGCCGTATGGGCTTCGACTATATTTACGACACCAACTTCACTGCCGACCTGACCATCATGGAAGAAGGCAATGAATTCCTGCACAGACTGAAATCTGGCGCGCTGGTACGCTGGCCCATGTTCACCAGCTGCTGTCCCGGCTGGGTACGTTTCCTGAAGGGCCAATATCCTGAACTGACAAGTCAGCTTTCCACAGCGAAATCTCCTCAGCAGATGTTTGGCGCGCTGAGTAAAACATGGCTGGCGGAGAAACTGGGCGTTTCTCCCGAAAAGATCTGCTGTGTTTCCATCATGCCCTGCGTGGCGAAAAAAGCAGAGGCAGCGCTGCCCACTATGGCAGGCGAATATGGCCCCGACGTGGATATCGTGCTGACAACAAGAGAACTGGTGCGCATGATGCGTGCAGACCATCTTGACCCTCATTTTATCAAGGAAGAACCTCTGGATTCTCCCATGGGCACGCACACAGGCGCAGGCGTGATCTTCGGCACCACAGGCGGCGTTATGGAAGCAGCCCTGCGTACAGCATCTTACGTTTTGACCGGGGAAAATCCCGACCCCGACGCATTCAGCGAAGTGCGCACAGAACCCGGCCTGAGAGAGGTTACATATACTGTAGCAGGCATCCCTGTACGCTGTGCCGTTGTCAGCGGTCTGGGCAATGCCCGCAAGCTGATCGAACAGCTGAAAGAGGGCAAAGTGCATTATGATTTTGTGGAAGTGATGGTTTGTCCCGGCGGCTGCGTTGGCGGCGGCGGTCAGCCTATTTCCGTGGAAGATGAAGAACTTTTCGGCGTTCGTGGGGAAAGACTGTATGAGCTGGACAGAGAAAATCCCCTGCGTTTCTCCCATGAAAACCCTGAAGTACAGGCGCTGTATCAGGAATATCTTGGCGAACCTCTGGGCGAAGTTGCCCATCATCTGCTCCATACAGACCATAAGGCGTGGGATATGCCGAAACAGGACTGAAAAATATAAAATGATAAAAAAAGAAGGCATCTGTAATGAAAAAAAGCAGATGCCTTTTTTCGTCCTTTTGCCAATAGCATGCCTATGTCTCTGGTAACAACAGCTTGGCTGGCCCGTAGGTGCTCCCGCACACTCCTGGCAGGCAACAGCTTCCACAGGTTACATCATTGCCCATACAGGCTCCATGACAGCTGCAAAAGTTATGGCTGGTATGATCCACGATGTGCTGGAAGATCCTTCTCAGATTGCAAAAATGAAAGAAGAACGCGCAGCGACTCCTGCCGCGGCTGTCTGGGTCATAAATGCCGTGAGGTCTGCCCCAAGGGTGCCATTTCCATTGTAAACCACAGAGCTTATATCAATCAGGAGCTGTGCATCGAATGTGGCAGATGCAAACAGGTCTGTCCTTTTGGCGCCATCGTAGATAAATCCTATGTTATGAATATCCTGAATCTGCTGCGGGATTCTTTCAATAATACCAATTACCATGTATACGCCGTGGTGGCGCCTGCTGTTGCCAGCCAATTTGGCGAAGTGAATGTGGGACAGGTTTTTGCGGGCATCAAGGAGTTGGGTTTCTATGATGTGGTGGAAGCAGCCATCGCTGGGGATATGGTGGCATTGGCAGAAACAGAAGAATTTACAGAGACCATCGAAGAAAAGAAATGGAAAACCACATCCTGCTGTCCTGCTTTTGTGGATTATGTAAGAAAGAACCACCCTGATCTGATGGATCATGTTTCTACAGTGGTTTCTCCCATGATTGCAATGGGCAGAGCCATCCGTGCGAAAGACCCTAAGGCAAGAGTTGTATTTATCGGCCCCTGCACCGCGAAAAAGGTAGAGGTGAAGCAGCCTGAAGTAAAAGGTGCTGTGGATCATGCAATGACCTTCGAAGAGCTGAGAGCCATGTTTGACGCAAAGGGGCTGGATCTTGTAAATCTGCCTGAAATTTCCGCAGGGGAACCTTCTTCCTATGGCCGTATCTTTGCCAGAACAGGCGGCGTAGCGGAAAGTGTGCGCCGTGTGGCAAAGCTGGAAGGGGTAGATGTGGAAATCAATCCTGTTTGCTGCAATGGCATCGAAGAATGTATCAAAGCACTGAAGCTGGCGTCCTTTGGCAGACTGGACGGCAATCTGATCGAAGGCATGGTGTGCAAAGGCGGCTGTACCAACGGCGCAGCATCCATTTTCCATGACCAGAGGGGGATCGAACGGATCAATGGCTTCAGTCGAGAGGCTTTAACAGATGACTCCAATGAAGGCATCCGCGGATACGATATGGAGGCCATCAGCATGGAACGGGAATATGCTGGATTGAAGGCGAAGAAAGAAAACGAATGATTTGAACAAATAGAAAAATAAGTTGTTATGAATTATGGGAAAAACATGGTTTAATAAACAATCAAAGAAAAATAAAACATAAGGGGATATGCTCTTTGCTGACCCGAAAACACAAATTCTGGGAAGGAGAGAGGCTGCGCACAGAGAGCACATGCAGCACAGATGCTGATGAAGTTTCTGGAAAATGTAAAATAATAGACATAAGGTCGGATCGAAAGATTCGGCCTTTATCTTTATGGTTGTTTTATAGAGAATCCTTTTGGTTGTCTATGTGAAAGAGTATATATAAGGAAGGAATTTTTGGGAGGAGGATCCATGGATTGAAAGTTTGATTTTTTTGAAAAAAGGTGTTGACATTTTTCGACATGCGTGTATAATAAATAACTGTCGCTGCTGATTGGCATGTCGAAAAATGGAATATCAAAAAGGTCAACAGCGAATGTATTGAAAGAAAAACATTGACAAGCGGGGCTGGAGATGATATACTAACTTTCGCTGACAAGAACAGCAACAAAAAAGCACAAAAAAAGATTTGAAAAATCAAAAAAAGTGCTTGACAGGAAAATGAAGATTTGATAAAATAATCTTCGCTGCTGAAAAAGCAGATTGATCCTTGAAAACTGAACAATGGATATGAAACACACAACCCATAGTCAATTCAAGCAAACGGAAACGAATGCTAAATAGACAAGAGTTTGCTAGTTTAGAAAAAACTAGATTAGCCAGATACGAAACTGGCAGGTTTAAACTTTAATATAAGAGTTTGATCCTGGCTCAGG
>NZ_JAFUMA010000086.1 GCF_017483025.1 Anaerotignum sp.
AGCGGCGTTGGGCCGAAAGGGGCTTTGGGTTTCCTTTCCATGCTGAAGCCTTCAGAAATCATCATGGCGATTTTGTCCGATGATGTGAAGACCCTTTCTAAGGCGCCGGGCGTTGGCAGAAAAACTGCCCAGCGTGTGATTTTGGAATTGAAGGATAAATTCAAAACAGAAGAAGCCCTTTCCATGGGTGGCGAAGAGCTGGAAGGTATCGTAGAAACTTCCATTGGCGGCGATGCCAAATTTGAAGCCATCGATGCCATGACGGCTCTGGGTTATAGCCGCAGCGAAGCGGCAAAAGCAGTCAATGCTGTGGCGGCGGAAGGAATGTCTACGGAAGATATCCTGAAGGCTGCACTTAAGAAAATGATTACATTCTAATGATTAGATAAAGCAGGTGTTTACCTTGGAAAACAGACGAATTTTGACCACAGGCTTGCGGGAAGAAGACCGCGAGCTGGAGCCAAAACTGCGTCCTGCTGCGCTGGAAACATACATCGGGCAGGAAAGTGTAAAAGAGAATATGCGCGTGTTTATCGAGGCGGCGAAACAGCGAAAAGAAGCCTTAGACCACGTTTTGCTGTATGGTCCTCCCGGGTTGGGCAAGACCACATTGTCCAATATCATTGCCAATGAAATGGGTGTGAATATCAAGACCACATCGGGCCCTGCCATCGAGCGTCCCGGTGATATGGCGGCGGTGCTGAACAGCCTGAATGAAGGGGATATCCTTTTTATCGATGAAATCCACAGACTGAACCGTATGATCGAGGAAATTCTGTATCCCGCTATGGAGGATTTTGTTATCGATATTATGATCGGCAAAGGCCCCGGGGCACGTTCCGTCAGACTGGATTTGCCCAAATTCACATTGATCGGTGCCACCACAAGGATAGGCCTTTTGACAGCACCCCTTCGGGACAGATTCGGCGTGGTGCAGCGGTTGGAGCCTTACAATGTGGAAAATCTGAAAATCATCATCAAGCGTTCTGCAGATGTGCTGCAGGTGGAAATTGATGACAGCGGTGCGGAAGAAATTGCCCGCCGCTCCAGAGGGACGCCCAGACTGGCAAACCGCATGCTGAAACGTGTGCGAGACTTTGCGCAGGTGCGTTATGACGGGGTTATCACGGCGGAAGTGGCAAGATTTGCATTGGATTTATTAGATGTGGATAAGATGGGCTTAGACCAGATCGACAGAAAGATGCTCCTGACCATGATTGAAAAATTCGGTGGCCGTCCCGTTGGTCTGGATACTTTGGCGGCATCCATCAACGAAGAATCCGACACCATAGAGGATGTATACGAACCCTATCTGCTGCAGCTGGGCTATATCCAGCGCACCCCCAGAGGGCGTATTGTGACGAAGCTGGGCTATGAGCATTTCGGTATGAAGCAACCCGAAGCCTGAAAGGAGAAAGTAGCATGAAGCTGAAAATAAATGAAGTGATCGAAAACGTAAAAGATGAACTCCTTTGCTACGAAGAAGGCGAAAAGCTGGTCGGCAGATGGGAAAAGGAATTCAAGGAATGGATCGAAAAAAATAAGGGCAAAAAGAAAGACATCGTTGTGGATAAGGGCGGCGTTTCTCTGAAAATCAAGGATGAAGAAGAGATTTTTGAAATTGCCGATTCCTATATGGATGCCATCATCGAAGGCAGCGTGAAGCAGTACTGGGAGAAATTCTAAGGAGGGGTATCCATGAGACCAATGAGAAGAAAAGACAGACAGGTGACAGACTTCAATAAAATCATTGATATTATCGGTCGCTGCGATTGCTGCCGTCTGGGTTTCTGGGATGAAGAAGCGAAGCAGGTCTATATCGTTCCTCTGAATTTTGGCTATACGGTGGAAGGGGAAAAGGTGACATTCTATTTCCACGGCGCCCATGAAGGCAGAAAGATCGACCTCATCAAAAAAGCCCCCAGCGTTGGTTTTGAAATGGATACCAACTATAAGCTGAACGAAGGGGACGAAGCATGCGAATATTCTGCAAGATTCCAGAGCATTATCGGCAATGGCGTTATCAGCCTGATCGAAGATGTGGAAGAAAAGAAACAGGGGCTGGAGCTTCTGATGAAGCACGTTTCCGGCAGAGATGGTTGGGAATATCCTGAACAGATGCTGAAAAATATGTCCGTGATGAAGCTGGAAGTGGAAGAACTGGCTTGTAAGGAACATGAATAAAAAATTAACCCGAGGAAATCAATCCTCGGGTTTTTCTTTTGTCATCAAATTGTCCCAGAAATCTGCTTTGCTGATTTTTTTCAATTTGCGCCATTTTGGCTTTTCTTCATAATCATGGCGGCAGATGGAGCGATATTTACAATAGCTGCAGGGGGTTCTCTGCCCATCCCGATAAGGAGAGGGAGCGATGATGCCTGCCTTCATGGCTTCGCCGATTTCCCTTGTGCGCTGGGCCACGAAATCCAGAATGGCTTCATACTGCTCTTCTGTTGCCAGATTGGAGGAAGCGGAA
Source organism: Anaerotignum sp. (assembly GCF_017483025.1). Taxonomy (GTDB): domain Bacteria; phylum Bacillota; class Clostridia; order Lachnospirales; family Anaerotignaceae; genus Anaerotignum_A. The sequence goes on from NZ_JAFUMA010000086.1 coordinate 2,477, forward strand.
ACATCGCCTTTCTTCGTGTAGCCCACAGGAACGATAGCGGAAGTCTTTCCTGCACCTTCCGTCAGGCTGTTGTCCAGTCCTTTGATGAGGGCATCCTCCTGCAAAATCAACCCTGACATCTGCATTTTTTCATACAGCGTCTGTTCGATTTCCTCGGCGGAAAGCTCTTTATCCAGAGACAAAGTAGGATCGGTGATGCGGAAATAGAATACCCCGCCGGGCTTCAGTTCCGCACCTGTTTTCTTATAATATTTCAAGTAAGCATCCAGATAAATGAGCAGCTGCAGCTGCAGGCCATAGAAAATATCCTGGAAGCTGAAAGTTTTACTGCCGGATTTATAGTCGATGATTTTAACATACCGCGTGCCTTCCGCATCCAGCAGGTCTACACGGTCTATTTTCCCATTCAAGATCAGGCTGCCGCCATCTGCCATCTGGATAACGATAGGGGGCAGTTTTTCATGCAAACCGAAGCCCACTTCGTAACCCTCGGGGGTGAAATCGCCCTGCTGCAGATGCTGCACCAGTGTCCATGCTGCTCTGACGGAAATGCGTTTCAGGCGGCGGATGAGATATTGATTTGCAGCGGAATCCATCAGCACCCTGTCGCTAAGGCGAGGGGCGGCTTCATCCACGGCATTTTGGATGAGGGATTCTGTTTTTTCCTTCGTCAGGTCCGGCCATTGGATGCTTTCTTCTTCCAGTTTGTTAGAGAATAACTCCAGCACTTCATGGAACAATGTACCCAAATCAGGGGTATGCAGCTGATACAGTCTGCGTTCCTCTGCCTTCAGGCCATATTCCGCAAAGAAGGAGAAGGGACATCCGGCGAAGCGTTCCAGACGGGAAACACTGGAGAGGATGTTTTTACCATAGAGGGCCTTCGTCGTTCTGGGAGAAAGCCGCTCGGGCTTACCCGTTTTGCCGATGCCTTTTTTCAGCAGAGAAAGACGATTTTCCCATTGTATATTCTCATCGAAAAAACTGTAGATATCCTGCCACAGGGGAGAGATGGGCGTTTCTTCCGTATGCTTGCGCATTTCTTTGCCCAAAAGATGGAAGGCGGCGACTGGAGAGGTTTCTTCCAAAGTGAAGGCGGGCATGGCTTCTATTTTCAGGTTTTCATCCATTTTCTGCAGCCTTTCGATGAGGGAGGAAGGCGCCTGTTCGCGCCCTTCATTATCCGCTGCGGCATAGGTCAGCCACAGTGCTTTTGAAGGTTTCGTCAGTCCACGGTAAATGAGGAATTGTTCCTCGAAAATCTTCTGTTTGCCGCCGCCGGCCAGTTCCACGCCCTGGGCAGTCAGCAAATCTCGTTCTGTTTCCGTAAAAATGCCCTGAGCGGTGGCGGGGGAAGGCAGCACCCCTTCATTGACGCCCAGAACGAAAAGATATTTGATCTCGGGCAGGCGGCTGCGCTCCAGATCGCCCACCAGCAGGCAGTCCGCCGTAGGGGGAATGACACCCATGGTGCATTTTTCCAGACCGGCTTCCAGAATTTTCGCCATTTCGGGCAGGGTCAGTTCTTCCTTGCCCAGGATGGCATCGGCTTTTTCAAAAACATCCATCACCAGCTGCCAGATCTGGCGATATTCTTCGGCTTTGTTCAGGTTGCCCTTTTCTGCGGCTTTCTGGGCCCATGCGTCCAGGGTTTCCGCAGCCTGCAAAGTGTCCAGATGTTTAATGATGGCATTCAGGAAATCTTTGAAAGGGAAGGGCTTCTTCTGGGGAAGGGCAAGGAGGGGCGCAAAGGGCGCCAGCACCTTATCTCGCAGGGCGTTGATGGCATCCACGGTCTCTGCCCCTTCTTTTACAATGCCGTAGTCCCATGTTTCCTGTTTCCATTTCCAGCCCTTGATGCCATAGGCAAGGACGTAATTTTCCAGAATGTCGATTTCTTCCGTAGTCAGGGTAGATAAGCCGGATTTCAGATAAGAAAATACAGCTTCGTATTTGAAATCGTAAACAAGGATATCCAGTAGCGCCGTCAGCAGGCTCACCAGGGGATGGGAAGCCGTTTCCCTTCTGGCATCGATGAAGCAGGGAATATCATATTCTTCCAGAATCCCCCGCAGATTTTTTTCGTAGGTTTCCATGGCGTTGGTCACAATGGCGATATCCCGAAAACGAATATTTTCTTCCCGAACCAGACGCAGGATTTTCCCTGCGGCGAAGCGAATTTCCTCCTGCAGAGAAGGACAGGCGGTGATGTGTACGCTTTCCGCCAAGGGGGCTTTTTTGAAAAAGCTATAGAAATAGTCCCGTTCCAGATTGCGGAGAGCATCTGTTTGGGAACGCATATTTTTTTCTAAAATCGTCGGCTTTAAGGGAGCCAGACCCAGTTCTTCTGCCAAGGCCGCCAGTTTTTTCTTCGTTACATAAGGTTCGTAGAAGGGGGCGGAAGGGGGCAGAAATGCGCCGTAGAAGCTGTTTCTATCCATAGGCAGAGTGATGTTCACCTGATAGGAAACCTGCAATAAACGGCGGATGACGCTGTATTCCTGAGGCGTGAAGCCATAGAAGCCATCTAACCAAAATTCCGTATTAGCGAAACCGAGGGTGTCATCCAGTCTTTCCGCCAGAAGCCCCAAAGTCTCATCGGCGGAGATATAGTCCTGTTTTAAAAATTCCAGATAGGAACGGTAGATATGGGTCAGGTCATTCAGTTTTTCCTTCGCCGCATGGGAAAGGCTTTCTGCCTGGGAAAGTTCCTCCGCCTGGGCAGGGGAGATGCGATACTGGAAAAATTCGGAGATGGTCAGACCCAACTGGTCTACGAAGCCGGGCTTATCCATCACGCTCTGGAAATAGGAGATGTTCTCCTTTTCTTCCAATAAGATTTTCCTGAGAGCCATGGATTTGCCGATATCCCCCAGAGGAACACGACTGCCGATGCCTTTTTTGGAAAAGACCCGGTGAGCCAGACGGCCGAAGCTGAGAACTTCTGCCGTCAGGATAGCGTTCTGCCCTGTTTTTTCGATGAGGTCACGCTCTGCCTGAGAGGTGAACTGTTCGGGAACGATGAGCACCTGCCGTTTCTCTCCTGTATTCGCTTGTCTGATGATTTCTTCCATGCAGAGGGTGGTCTTGCCGGTGCCCGCTCTGCCGATGATGAAACGCAGTCCCATTTTCGTTTCCCTTCTTTCTCGTTATTTTCTTCTATGATACAAAAGAGACGATGGTTTTTCAAGGCGAACATCGGTATAAAGGACAACGATAAGGAATATGGTAAGGGTAAGAAGATTTGAGGAGGAGATTTCGTGGGCGGTACGAAATTTGTGGTGGTAAAAGCGAAGGAACTCATCAAAACGGCGATATTTGCCGTGCTGGGTGTCATCATCATCGTTGGACTCATCACCTTTTTCCTGAATATGGGGAAGGATGAGGGAACAGGTCAGTATCGAGATGGTACATATTATGGGGAAATGAACGTGGGGGATGAAACGGCAGAAATTGCAGTGAAAATTGAAGATGGCGAAATTGCCGATATTTCCATGGAAGAGCCGACGGAAACAGTTTCTGTATTCTATCCTCTGCTGGAAACAGCGGCAGAGGAAGTGGGGCAGGCGGTGGTAGCCAGCCAGTCTCTGACCGTTGAAGTTGACCCGGAAAATACCCATACGTCCCAGTTGGTTTTGGACGCGGTGGCGGAATGTCTGGCGGAAGCAGAAAAATGATGAAATCCTCGGTTTTACCGAGGGTTTTCTTTTTATGCAAGTATAACTTTTCTTTTTGGGACATAGGATACAAAGAGGAGGGATACCAATGACAGAACAGGAAAGACGCCGACGCAGACGGGAGATGGAACGGCGGATGCGGGCGCGGCAAAATATGTGGGGTAAAGAAAAACGGAAGGAAAAGGGCGGCTTGCTGGCCTTTCGGACATATGTAACGGCGGTTTTGGTGGGGGGATGTTTGTTGATATCCTTATTCCAGACGGAGACTTCGGAGATGGTCTGTGGGAAAGTGAAGGAAACCATTGCATATCAAGTTTCGGCGGAAGAATTGGATGTTTGGAAAACGCGGGTGTCGGCCATTTTGAAAAACGCTGGCGATAGCCTGCCTGCCTTTGAAGAAAAAGAAATGCAGGAGGAAGAAAAGAAGGCCTATCGTCCCGATACGGAGGAATCCCCCTAGTGTGCTGACATGGACGGGGCTTCGCTGGGAAAAGAAAACGGAGGACTGGATCGACCCGGTGCAGGGCATCATTACGTCTTCCTGCGGCGTGCGGGAGAACCCCATCTTACATAAGGAAGAGATACACGACGGACTGGATATCGCCGTGACAGAAGGGACGGACGTTTTGGCGGTGAAAAGCGGCACAGTGACGGAGGTGCGGACTTCTGCTACATACGGCAAGGTTCTGAAATATGAAACGGAGGACGGCTATGAAATCATGTATGCCCATCTTTCGGAAGTCCTTGTGAAAAAGGGCGAAGAAATCAAACAGGGGCAGGTGGTGGCCAAATCGGGGAATACGGGTCTTTCCACAGGGCCCCATCTGCATTATGGTATCTATAAAAATGGGGAACTGCTTGACCCGATGGATTTCGTTACTTTGGGCTGGACGGACGGCGTACGGGCAGAGTATAAAGCAAGAGGGGAAGTATTATAAAAGAAAATGATGCAAAACCTGCCTTTTTCGGTTATGATTATAAAATGAAAGGCAGGGATGCACTTTGAAACGAGTTTTGATGGATATTTCCGCCGACCTGACCCGCATCGCGCTGGCAGAGGACGGCGAATTGAAGGAATTATATTATGAAAGCAAACGGGACGAAAGCCTTGTGGGAAATGTTTATGCAGGCAGAGTGGCGAATGTGATGCCCAATCTGCAGGCGGCTTTTGTGGATATCGGTGTGGGTAAAAATGGCTATTATTATTATGGCAATGCCCGTGCCGTTTCTGATACGGAGAAAAATGCGGCGAAGCCCAAGGTTGGCGATACGCTGATCCTGCAGGTGGAAAAGGATGCCGTAGGCAGCAAGGGGGCTGTGCTGACGGAGAATTTTTCTTTTCCCGGGAAATTCCTTGTGCTGCTGCCAAAAGAAGCAGGTGAGATCGGTATTTCCAGAAAAATCACAAATTCTGAGGAAAGAAATCGTATCCGGGAAATCGTAGCAGAATTGTTGCCAGAAGGCTGTGGCGCCATCATCCGCACCAACGGCCAGGGCAAAAGCAAAGAAGAATTTGAAAAAGAAATCGTTATTTTGGCGGCAAAATGTGAAAAGCTGAGCCACGGAATGTATTTGAAGCCACCCGCCCTTCTTTTGCAGGAAAATCATCCTGTCAAACGGGCAGCAAGGGATTTTTACAGTGCTGATGTGGATGAATATGTGGTGAATGATGCGGAGGCTTACGAAGAATTGCTGGAAACAGGAGATTTCGACGGCGAAAATCAGCCTGCTTTGAAACTGCATCAGGAAAAGTTACCTTTATTTGAATCTTATTATCTGGAAAGCCAGAGCGAAAAGGCCTTAGACGAGCATGTCTGGCTGAAAAGCGGCGGTTTTTTGGTTATTGAGGAAACGGAAGCCTGTGTGGTCATCGACGTAAATACGGGCAAGGCGGCGGGCAAAGGCGATTTGCAGAAAACCATCCTGAAAACCAATCTGGAAGCGGCGGAAGAGGTTGCGAAGCAGATGCGCCTCAGAAACCTTTCTGGCATCATCATCATCGACTTTATCGATATGGCGGATGAAACTGCCCAGAAGGAAGTGACGAAACGACTGGAAGCGGCAGTAAAAAAAGACCGCATCAAAACTGTCGTCGTCGGCATGACGGAGCTGGGGCTGATGCAGGTGACACGCAAAAAGACCAGACCTTCTCTGAAACGCCAGATGACGACAAAATGCCGCGCCTGCGAAGGCACAGGCAGACTGCCTTCCATCGAGTGGACAGTAACGAAGATGCGCAGGGAAGCAGAAAGCGTTTTTGCTCATACCATTTACAATCAATTGACAGTGAAAGCCGACCAGCGGCTTCTGAATGCCTTTGCCGGGCAGGACGGGGCCTGGAAAAAGGCTCTGGAGGAAAAAAGCGGCGGCACCATCCGCATGGAAGGAACAGAGATGGGCTTTGGGCAGTATGAAATGGAAAAGGAAAAAATAAAAAGATAATGCATCTTATTTGTCAGACAAATTTTGTTGCTTAAATATGTAAATCAGTGAAAACGCCTGAATTTCAGGCGTTTTTGTTATTTCTTCTGCAAAAGATATACTTTACCGGGCTGAATTGTTCCTTGACACATATGTGAAAAAGTTATAAAATAAAAAAGGCGCATTTTCGCCATTACTTACAGGTTATATGAAATATTAAAAATTGTACTTTGAAAACTGAATAAAGGGAGGTGTTTTTCATAGATCCGATAAGTATTATCTTGGCTGTCGTATGTTTGCTGGTCGGCGTAGTAGTCGGCATTGCATACCGTAAAAAGATCGCTGAAGGCAAGGTCGGTGTGGCGGAAGAAAGAGCCAACAAGATCGTGGAGGATGCGGTAAAGGAAGCGGAAGCAAAGAAGAAGGAGATCCTTCTGGAAGCAAAAGAAGAGAGCATCAAGACAAAAAATGAACTGGAAAAAGAAGTTCGTGACAGAAGAAATGAACTTCAGAAAAATGAAAGACGTCTGTTCCAGAAAGAAGAAACTTTAGACAGAAAGGTCGAAGCTCTGGAGAAAAAAGAAGAGCATATGACCAAAAAGCTGGAGGAACTGGACAGACAGAAAGAAGAAGCAAAAGCACTGAGAGAAAGACAGCTTCAAGAGCTGGAAAGAATCTCCGGTCTGACTACCGAAGAAGCGAAGAACCACATCCTCGCTATGGTAGAAAACGATGTGAAACACGAAGCAACACTGCTCATCAAGGAAACAGAAAGCAAGGCAAAGATGGAAGCGGACAAACGCTCCAGAGAAATCGTTGCCAATGCCATCCAGCGCTGTGCGGTAGACCATGTGGCAGAAACTACAGTCTCCGTTGTACAGCTGCCTAACGATGAAATGAAAGGCCGTATCATCGGCCGTGAAGGCAGAAATATCCGTGCTTTGGAAACACTGACTGGCATCGATCTGATCATCGATGACACACCCGAAGCAGTTATCCTCTCCGGTTTCGACCCTATCAGAAGAGAAATCGCAAGACTGGCTTTGGAAAAACTGATCGTAGACGGCCGTGTTCACCCTTCCCGTATCGAAGAAATGGTGGAAAAGGCAAGAAAAGAAGTGGAAACAACGATCAGAGACGAAGGCGAAGCAGCCACATTCGACACTGGCGTCAATGGCCTGCATCCCGAACTGATCAAGCTGCTGGGTAAATTGAAATACCGCACAAGCTATGGTCAGAATGTATTGAAACACTCCATGGAAGTTTCCCATCTGGCTGGCCTGATGGCTGCAGAGCTGGGCGTGGATGTAACACTGGCAAAACGTGCCGGTCTGCTCCATGATATCGGTAAGAGTGTGGACCATGAAATGGAAGGTTCCCACGTTTCTATCGGTGTTGGCCTGCTGAAACGTTATAAGGAAAACCACACAGTCATCAATGCGGTGGAAGCCCACCATGGCGACGTGGAACCTCAGAGCATCATCGCGGTGCTGGTACAGGCGGCAGATGCGATCTCCGCTGCAAGACCCGGCGCAAGACGCGAAACACTGGAATCCTACATCAAGAGATTACAGAAGCTGGAAGAAATCGCTGACAGCTTCAAGGGCGTTGAAAAATCTTTCGCAATTCAGGCTGGTCGTGAACTGCGAATTATGATAGTACCCGAAGATGTGACCGATGAAGGTATGACACTTCTGGCGAGAGAAATCGCTAAGAAGATCGAAGAAGAACTGGAATACCCCGGTCAGATCAAGGTAAATCTGGTAAGAGAAACCAGAGCCGTGGAATACGCAAAATAATTTTAACACCTTAGTGAAAAAGCCACCCGTTAGGGTGGCTTTTTTGCGAAAAGAGCCGCTCCGGAAAAAGCGGTCTTTATTATGAAGAAAGGAAAAAGCAATATGAAAATCGATACGTTTTCTTTCCGATTTGGCGACACCAGTGGCTTTATGGAATGGTACCGCTATGACCCAGCAAGAGGACTTTGCATTGATAAATTCGATGGGAAAATGAAGAAAGTCCAGTGCGAAATGACAGAAGCAGAACTGGATGAACTGGAAAAGGTCATCCGCGAAAATAAAATCGACACATGGAACGGTTTTTGCAAACTGGACATGTGTATGTGCAGCGGCAATAGCTGGACACTGCATGTGACTTACAAAGACAGTAATGATGAATACATCCACGCCATGGGTCATAGCGAAGGCCCAGAGGGTTTCGAAATTGGCAAACAGGCGTTGGAAGCGTATTTTGAAAAATTCCTTCAGAAATAATATTTACGCTGCTGGAAAAGCATTGTAAAATATGGATGCAGGGAAAATACTGCAATAAACCAATTATAAATTTATTTTAAGGAGATTTGCTGTTTGAAGAAGAACAACACCTTGGAGATTGTGGCATAACCGGGAGGTTTGCGAACAATTTCACCCAAACCTCCCAGCATTGTAGTCAACAATCATCAGGAGGGAAAAATAATGAATAAAAATGACTATAGCATTCGTTTAGAAAGAAAAGAAGACCACGTAGAAGTTGAAAATCTGGTAAGAGAATCCTTCTGGAACGTATATCGCCCCGGCTGTTACGAACATTATCTGCTGAACCAGATGAGAGATGCAGAGGATTTTGTGCAGGAACTGGATTTTGTTATAGAAAAGGATGGCGAGATCATCGGGCAGAATGTATTCGTGAAAGCAAAGATCAAGGCCGATGATGGCAGAGAGATCCCTATTCTCACTATGGGGCCTATCTGCATCGCTCCGGAATACAAAAGACAGGGTTACGGAAAGATTCTGCTGGATTATTCTCTGGAAAAGGCGGCAGAAATGGGCGCAGGGGCATTGTGCTTTGAAGGGAATATTGATTTCTACGGCAAAAGCGGTTTTACCTATGCCAGTGCGTTTGGTATCCGCTATCACGGGCTGCCTGAAGGGGAGGATGCATCCTTCTTCCTATGCAAGGAACTGATTCCTGGTTACCTGGACGACATTACAGGCGAATATGCTACACCACAGATTTATTTTGTAGAGGAAGCAGACGTCGATGCTTTTGACCAGAAATACCCTTACAAGGAAAAACGGAAACTGCCTGGTCAGCTGTTTTAAACGAGAAGAGAGCTCTGGGACATTGTCCCAGGGCTTTTCTAATAGTATTCTACGTAAAATTATGATATAATATTATTTTACGAAAACAGGAAAGGAGGCGGCGGAATGCTGGTCACAGCCATTACACAACAGAAGAAAGACGCAACGAAGTATAATATTTTCATCGACGGCGAGTATGCTTTTGCGCTGCCTATGCAGGATATCCTGTATTTCAAGCTGAAGGAAGGCAAAGAGGTGGCGGAGGAAACGGTTGCGTTCATCCAGAAAAACCTTATCTATATCAAAGCACAGGATACTGCCCTCCACTTCATCGGCTACAAGATGCGGACGGTGAAGGAAATACGCCAGAAGCTGACGGAGAAGGAGTTTGCCGAGGAAACCATCGACGAAGTCATCGCCTTTCTGGAAAAATACGGCTATGCCGACGACCGGGAATACTGCCGGAAATATATCAAGGAAAAACTGCGCATGAAGCCCAAAAGCGGCTATGCGCTGAAAATAGAATTGAAACAAAGGGGCATTTCCTCCCGCATCATCGATGAGGTGATGGCGGAAACGGAAGTGGACGAAGAAGGGGATGCTTTCCGTTGGCTGGAGAAAAAAAGCCGCGGGCAATGGCCCCCTGCGGACGAGAAACAGAAAAAGAAATACTACGACTTTTTGCTGCGGAAAGGCTATTCCTACGATATCATCGGGGAGGCTTTTCGGCAGATGAATGAGGCATACGGAGGTGAAGACTGATGGCGTTTTATATCGGAGAGATCAGGAAGGTACGAAATGAATTTTTCGAAGCATATAAGGATGGGGATTTCAAGAAGGCAATCGTCCTTGGAAAAAATCTTCTGAATATTTACGTGGAAAATGATGACTGCGACTGCATGGAATATGCCATCGATATGAGCAATCTGGCCATGGTTTTCGACCAGATACACCTCTATGATCGTGCGGCAGAATATTATAAAAAAGCGGCAGAGCTGAAAAAGGATTACAGCGGGGAAAGCCTTTCCTATGCGGATACCCTGAATAACCTTGCCATCGTTTTCAATTACATGGGCAAGCAGAGAGAAGCACTGAGTCTGCATAATAAAGTCTTGGAGATTCGTGATGCCAAGCTGGGCAGGGAACATGCCGATTATATCCACAGCCTGTACCATATGGGTAATACATATGAATTATTGGAAGAATCCGACAAGGCCATCGAGTGCCACACCAAGGCCCTGCAGAGAGCCCGTCAGTGCAAGGAATTCACCATGCTGGACCTGGCAGACCTGCATGGTGCCATGGCCCGTGCCTATGATGCCAAGGGCAATTTCAAAAAAGCAATCTATTATTATGAAGTTTGCCTCGACCTGGTCGAAAAGGCCCGCGGCAACGATAATTTCTACTATATGATGAACATCCTGACCCTGGCTTCTGTCTGCGAAAAGGCGGGGCTTCTGGGGTTGGCGGTGGAATATTGCGAAAAGGCTGTGGATATCCGCAGAAAACTGATGAGTGAAGACCATCTGGATTTTATGAACAGTCTGAATTCTCTGGCGGCCCTCTGCTGCAAGGATGGGCAGTTCGATAAGGCTTTGGAACTGCATCGGGAAGTGCTGGATATTGTGGAGCGGATGCTGGGGAAAGAGCATATCTTCTATGCGGACGCTCTGAATAACCTGAGTGTGGATTACGCAGGCAAGAAGGAATTCAAAAAGGCACTGGCCTTGAATATCAAGGCTCTGAATCAGAAAAAAGCTCTGCTGGGGGAAGAAGACCCTCAGATGGCGGCGTGCCTGATGAGCATGGGCAGTCTTTACGACAACATGGCCAAAGAGGATGAAGCCCTGCGGTGCTACGAAGATGCCCTTGCCATCCGAAAGAAAATAGACGATGGGAAAAACACTGCCTGCGCCGATACCCTGACCGCCATGGGCAAGCTGTATGAAAAGCAGAAGAAGTATGACCAGGCGGCGGAATGTGTGCAGGAGGCCCTTGAAACCAGAAAGGCCTGCGGCGACGAAAGCAGCGGCATGTATGTATGGTGTATGCACCTTCTGGCGGAAATTTACAGACGGCAGGGGGAATCCGAAAAGGCTATCGGCCTGTGCAAAGACGGGGCGGATATCATGGAAGCCCGCTTTGGGGCCGGTCATCCCCGTTTTGCCGCAGCTCTGGAAAAGCTGGGGCTGATCTATGAAACCGCGGGCGAGCTGGAGCAGGCAGAAGAAGCTTTGACCCGCACGGCGGAAATCCGTAAGGAAATGCTGGATGAGGATAACCCCCTTTACCTGAATACACTGGAAGCTCTGGCGCGAGTTTCTGTAAAGCAGCAAAATTATGAAAAGGCCATTGAGCTGTATCGGGAAAAGAATGATGTAAATTTCGAAGAGACGGCAGAGGAACAGCTGGCGGCGGCCAATAATCTGATCGCCATTGCCAACTGCCACAAACTGGCGGGGAATGCGGACAAGGCGGAGGCTTATTTTGCGGAAGCGGAAGCAAAGCAGAAACGCTGCGGCCTTCCTATGGATGAAACCTACGAAAAACGCAGACGCCTTTTCCTGCAGCAGAAAATGGAAGAGATTATCCAGACACCGCCCAAGCCGGAGGGCAAAGGGGATGTAGACCCTAAAAAAGCAGTGGAATACTATAGCGCATTGGCGCTGTCCATTCGCAATAAGGAAGGCGAATCTCAGAATTTTGCGAAAGCCATCCTGAAAACGGCTGCCCTCCATGCGAAACTGGGCAACCAGAAGGATGCGGAAACCCTTTTGGATCGTGTGCTTTATATCGGGGCCCAGGAGGGCACCTTTACTGTAGAATTCGGCAGGCTTTGCGACCGCGTTGGGCGCATTTTTGCGGAAGCGGGCAGCAGGGAAAAGGCAGAATTCACCCTTCGTCAGGCCTATCAGATTCAGGCCACTGCTGGGAAATGTATGACCAAGGAAGGACATTCGCTCTTGCTTCGCCTACTGCAGGAAAAAGGCGACGAAAAGGCTTATTTATCAGTAAAAAATGGTGAAAAATTAGAATAATTTTATTGACAGAGAGGCTTCGATGTGCTAGTATATTGGAGTATGTTCAGCCGCGTGAAGAGGTTCGAGAAAATCGGAGAAAGGCTCCGGTTACCGTATTCAGCGAGTAAAATTGCGAGGAGGTGTCAACATGTACGCAATTATTGAAACTGGTGGTAAGCAGTATAAAGTATCCGAAGGCGATATCATCACAGTTGAAAAACTGGCTGTAGAAGCAGGTTCCGAATACACATTCGACAAAGTTCTGGTTCTGGCTAAAGAAGGCGATATCAAAGTAGGTGCTCCTTACGTTGAAGGCGCAGCGGTTACAGCAGAAGTAATCGGTGATGGTAAAGCGAAAAAGGTTGTAGTTTACAAATACAAACCCAAAAAAGGCTTCCACAAGAAAAGAGGCCACAGACAGCCTTTCACAAAACTGCAGATCAAATCCCTGTAATCTGTCATGATTAAGGCTAAGATCTACCGTAAAAATCAAAAAATCTGCGGATTTGAGATTTCCGGCCATGCGGGCTATGCCGCAGCAGGCGAGGATATCGTTTGTTCCGCGGTGACAGTGCTTTGTTTTAACACAGTCAACGCTGTGGAGAGATTCACTGACATCCCCTTCAAATGCGAAGCGGATGAAAAACGCGGCGGTTATCTCAAAGTCTTGTTTCCCCTTGAGGGAATGACGGACCACGATACACAGCTTCTTCTGGAAACTCTGGTCATGGGTCTGTCGGATATAGAATTAGAATACAAAAAATATCTCACTTTGATAAATGAGGAGGTGTGAAGTATGTTCAGATTGAACCTTCAGTTCTTCGCGCACCATAAAGGCGGCGGTTCCACAAAGAACGGTCGTGACTCCAACGCTAAGAGACTTGGTGCAAAACGTGCAGACGGTCAGTACGTACTGGCTGGCAATATCTTATACACACAGAGAGGCACAAAGATCCATCCCGGCGTAAACGTTGGCAAGGGCGGTAACGATACACTGTTCGCTCTGGTTGATGGTCGTGTAAAATATGAAAGAAAAGGCAGAGACAAAAAACAGGTTTCTGTTTACCCTGTCGAAATCGCTGAATAAGATTTGCGGAGGCTTCAAATGATATCATTTGAAGCCTTTTTTTCAATAATAAATAGAATAAAAGAAGAAGGCTTGACAGGTTTGCAGCCTGACGGCTACAGAGCTGTGAAGTCTTCTTTTCAGAATAGGCAGAAAGAAAGGAGTATCAATATGTTTGTAGATAGAGTCAAAATCCACGTAAAAGGCGGCGACGGCGGCGACGGTAAAGTTTCCTTTTACAGAGCAAAATACATTACCCACGGCGGCCCCGATGGCGGCGACGGCGGTAAGGGCGGCAACGTTATTTTCGTTGGCGAAAGCGGTATGAACACACTGATGGACTTCCGTTATAAAAGAAAATTCGCCGCAACCCCCGGCGAACCTGGCGGCAAACGCAACTGCTTCGGGAAAGACGGCGAAGATGTTATCATCAAAGTACCCGTTGGTACTGTGATCCGTGAAGCGGAAAGCGGTAAGGTTATGGCGGATATCACTCGCGCAGGCGAAGAAAAGATCCTGATCTATGGCGGGAAAGGCGGCAAGGGCAATCAGCACTTCGCAACACCCACAAGACAGGCGCCCAGATACGCGGAACCCGGCCGTAAATCCAAAGAATACGACGTTATTCTGGAACTGAAACTGATCGCAGACGTTGGTCTGATCGGTTTCCCCAACGTTGGGAAATCCACACTGCTGTCCATGGTAACAAACGCAAACCCTAAAATCGCAAACTACCACTTCACAACACTGGCTCCCAACCTGGGCGTTGTGGAAGGCAGATTCGGCGATAAATTTGTTATGGCGGATATCCCCGGTCTGGTGGAAGGCGCCAGCGAAGGTATCGGTCTGGGCCATGAATTCCTGCGCCACGTAGAACGTACAAAGGTATTCATCCATGTGGTTGACGCAGCAGGTGTAGAAGGCGACGACCCTGTGGAAAACTTCGAAAAAATCAATAAAGAACTGGCGGAATATAAAGAAGACCTGATGAAGCGTCCTCAGGTCATCGCTGCAAATAAAACAGATATCCCCGGTTCCGAAGAAAATGTGGAAAGACTGAGAGAAATCTATGAACCTCAGGGCTACAAGGTATTCCCCATTTCCGCAGCAACAAACAAAGGTCTGGATGAACTGCTGACAGAAGTTGGCAAGATCCTGAGAGAATACCCCGAAGATATCATCTTCGAAGAAGAATATGAAGAATACGATGAAGTGCAGGTGGACTTCGAACCCTTCACTATCGAAGAAGTGGAAGAAGGCTATTTTGTGGTTACCGGCGTCGGCGTAGAGAAGATGATCGGTTATACAAACATCGATACAGAAAAAGGCTTTGCATTCTTCCAGAAATACCTGAAAGAAAAAGGCATCATCGAGGCCCTGGAAGAAAAGGGCATCCAGTAAGGCGATACAGTTCATATCTACGATCTGGATTTCGAATTCTGGAAATAATAAAGGCACAACAAAAGGCATCCCAAAAGGGATGCCTTATTTTTTACTTTCCTAACAGGAGTTTCGTTGCCTCCATCACATTCAGATGTTTTACATTTCTTGGCTCAAAGCGCATCATTCTGCAGACGATCTGCAAAGCAGTGCCGGCGAAGAAAACAGAGATGATTGTCCCGATGCCGATAGGGCCGCCCAGCATCCATCCTGCGAACAGAACAATGGCAACGATGACTGTCTGGACTACGCCGATGGGGGTGCGGGGGAAGCGTTTGCCGATGGCGATGGTCAGGGAATCGCGGGGGCCGCAGCTCTGCCCGGCGGACATATAAAAATACTGCCCATAGCCCATGACGAACAGCCCTGCAATGACCATAAGTACACTGAGGGGCAGGCTTTCACTGACGGGAACAGGATCAAAATAGCCGATCCAATCCACATAGTTGCCCACCAGAAGAGCATCCAGAATGGTACCGAAGCCGATCTTTTCCTTCATCAAAAGATCGATACACAGGATGATGATGCCGCTGATCATATGGACGATACCGAAGCTGATGCCGACCAAGGGGGAAATGGCCATGGAAAGACATTCCCAGGGGGCAATGCCGATATTTGCTTGCACGGTCAGATAAACCCCGCAGGAATACAAAAATAAGCCAAGGGCAGATCTGAAAATTTGTTTTATCATTTGTATAGATTGGTTTTGCATGGTGGTTCTCCTGTTTTATTGTCGCACCTTTTGGGTGCTTATTTTTTTGTAAAGATCATCTTAAGAAATATAAAAGCAGTATAGCGTAAAAAATACCATATTTCAATGAAAAAACGATGTATACATAACTTCATTTTCATAGGACAAACTATGTGAAAAAAGTGAGGTGGCAATATGACTACATTGGAAAGATATCTGCCCAGATGCAGGATATTTCTGCTGGATGGGCAGAAATTTCGGACAAATCTTCTGGTATTGTTTTTTGAGTTACCATTGCGGCGGGAAACCGCAACGAAAACGGCCCTTTTGGCAGAAATTCTGAAGCGGGGCGAAGAGCCCGCGAAGCCCGCAAGACAGGCGGAAGAATTGTATGGGGCGTTGTGGGATGTTTCCGTGGTGAAAAAAGGGGACAGGCAACTGCTTTTGTTTTCGCTGGAAACATTGAAGGCAGTGGAGATGGAAGATGCCCTTTCTTTCCTGCGGGAACGGGCCTTGCGGCCGCTGGAAAAGGGGTCTTTCAATGAGAAAGCGGTGGAGCGGCAAAAAGCCATTCTGAAACGGAAACTGGATAGTTTGAGGGATGATAAAAAGACTTTTGCCCGCAGGCGTGCATTGGAGGAAACGGCGGAGGGGGCGGCTTTTGCCATTTCCGGGGATGGCTATGTGGAAGATTTGGATGAAATCAATGCAAAGAATCTGTTCACATGGTATCAGGATATTGTGGAGAAAGAAGAGGTAAAAATCTTTTTCTGTGGAGAAAAAGAGGAAAAGCCAAAGGTGCTTTCCCTGCGGAGGTATTTTCAGGGCAGAGTGGCGGTGACGGAAAAAGAAGAGCAGGAAAGTGACAAACATGAATCGCCCCGCTTCATTCAGGAACATACGGATGCAGAACAGGCGCGGCTGCTGCTGGGGTTCCAGGCCGATGTGGAAAACAGCCGCAGACAGGCGGCATTGCTTTTGTTGAATCAGCTTTTGGGCGGTGACCCCGATTCTGTATTGTTCCAGCAAATCAGGGAAGAACAGGGTCTTTGCTATGACATCAAATCCTATCGCTATCCTCTTTCTCCTTACCTTTTTGTGCAGGCGGGCATCAAAGAGGAGGATGCGAAAGAGACAGGCAAGCTGATTCTAAAATGTCTGGAAAAGCTGAAAAAGGAGGGCGTTTCCCCAGAAAAGCTGCAGCAGGCGAAGGAAAGCATCCTTCGGGACTATGATGGCTTGGCGGATAGTCCCTGGGCCATGGTGGATTTTTTTGCAGAGCAGGCCTTGCAGGGAAAGAAACTGAGCACGGAACGATTTTTACGATATATCGAAAAAACGGAAGCAGAGGACATCATTCGGGCGGCGCATCATTTGAAGCTGAAAACCGTTTATCTGCTCAGCGGGAAGGAGGGCAATTATGGCGAGAACTGAGAAAAACCAACAGGGAAAGACCAGAAATGGCCTGCAATATTATATCCTGCCCCAGATGGATTTTGGGGAGAAGATGGCGGCTATCGTGGTGAAGCGAGGGGCAAACCATATCTTCTGGAAGGGAAGGGATGGTGAGGATATCATTTTTCCCCAGGGAACGGCGCATTTTATCGAGCATAAGCTTTTCCAGCAGGAATGGGGCGACGCTTTTACAAAATTTACCCAGAATGGTGCCTTTGCCAATGCCTTCACTGATGGGAATAAGACCGTCTATTATTTTACCTGTCGGGAAAAATTTATGGAAAATCTGAAATTGCTGTTAGATTTCGTTCAGAAACCGTTCTTTACAAAAGAGGACACGGAACGGGAAAAAGGCATCATCACCAGTGAAATCACCATGTATGACGATGACCCCAACTGGATGGTCTATTATCAGATGCTGGAGAGCATGTATGGGAACCATCCCATCAAAAATAAAATTGCGGGAACAGCGGAAACGGTGGCGGAAATCACAGAAAAGACATTGCAGAAAGCATACGAAACGTATTATACAACGGAAAATATGGTTCTTGTTTGTACAGGGAGCGTGCCGGTGCGGCAGGTGCGGGCGGCAGCGGAAATGGTAGCTAAACGGGAAACGGATGCCCGTGTCTATTTTCCTATGGAAGAGCCTGCGATTCTGGAAAAATACAAGGAACGGGAAAGGGGTCTTTCTCAGCCCAATTTTCAGATTGGCTTTAAACTGCCCTCGGCAAAAAAAGAGGACTGGCTTCGTTTGCGTATCGCTGCAGGCTTTTATCTGGAACTTCTGGCGGGGGAAAGCAGCCGATTTTTCCGCAAGGCTTATGAGAAAGAATTGCTGGATGAACCTTTGGGCAGCGCCTTTTTCTGCGGGGAAGGCTATGCTTTCGCGGCCTTTTCCGGCAACGGGGAGCATCCCGAAGAAACGGCAGAATTATTGGGAAAAGAACTGGAACGATTGCAAAAGGAAGGTCTGGACTGGGAGGAGTTTCGCCGCATCCGCAAAAAGATGCTGGGGCGGTTTTTAAGAAGAATGGATTCTTCCCAGAGCCTTTGTATGGGGCAGATCGAATGGGCCATGATGGGCTCTCCTGCGGCGGAAGTTCTGGAAGTCATCAAGACCATGCAGAAGGAAGAAGCCGAAAAACTGTTGCAAAATGCCTTCTCTAAGGATACAATGGTACTGTCTGTAGTCCGATAAATGCGGAACGGGGAACTGCAGAGGAAAGAAGGAATTTGTATGCCTGAAATATGGTTTCCCAATTTAGGAATTGAAATCGATCACCTGAGCCGCGTGGCTTTTACGGTGCTGGGTAAAAATGTATATTGGTATGGTATTTTCATCGGTCTGGCGGTCATCCTTGGGGTGGCTTTGGCGATGAAGGAAGCAAAGCGCACCGGGCAGAACCCTGATATGTATGTGGATTTTGTCATCTACGCGTTGATTTTTGCCATTATCGGCGCCAGATTGTATTATGTCATTTTCTCCTGGGATTATTACAGCGCTAACCCGGCGAAAATTTTTGCCCTGCGGGAAGGCGGCCTTGCTATCTATGGCGGCATCATCGGTGCGGTTTTGACGGCCATCGTTTATTGTAAAAAGAAAAAAGTCGATTTCTGGCTTCTGGCGGATACGGCTTCTCCCTGCATTGCCTTTGGGCAGATGCTGGGCAGATGGGGCAATTTCTTCAATAGAGAAGCCTTTGGCGGCTTTACAGGTGGTCTTTTTGCCATGCGTCTGCAGGTTGATCAGGTACGCGCGGGGGATATTTCCCAGCAGGTCATGGAGAACATTATGAATTTTGGCGGTGTGGATTATATTCAGGTGCATCCTACCTTCCTCTATGAATCCATGTGGAACCTGTGTCTGTTCCTGCTTCTGGTGCTTTACAGACCCAAAAAGAAATTCGGTGGTCAGATCTTAGGCTTGTATTTCCTGGGCTATGCCCTGGGCAGAGTCTGGATCGAAGGCCTGCGCACAGACCAGCTGATGATCGGCGGCTTTGCAGTTTCTCAGTTGCTTTCTGCATGCATCATCGTGGCTTCTGTCCTGTTCCTCATATGGAAAGGGAAAAAAGAAAAAACAGCGGAATAATGAAAATCGCCCTGCCTCTAGAGGAGTCCTTGCAGGACATCCTCGCAGTGCGGCTTAAGAAATAATAGAAAACGATGTTTTCTTAAGCCGCCACTACATTGGTGGGGCATCTTTACATATAGTTTGGAGTGGAAATAAATGGTTTTATTGACAGCGGAAAATATCAGAAAAAGCTACGGCACCCGCCTGATCTTCGACGATATTTCCTTCAGCATCCATGAAGGGGATAAGATCGGCGTCATCGGTGTCAACGGCACGGGTAAATCTACATTATTGAAAATCATTGCAGGGGTGGATCAGGCGGACAGCGGTACCATCATCACCATGAACGGCATGCGCATTGGCTATCTTTCCCAGAACCCTTTGTTTGTAGAGGGCACAACCGTCCTGCAGCAGGTGTTCCGCGGGGAAAACCCCCAGCTGGCACTGGTGCGGGACTATGAAGAAACCATGGCAGCCCTGGCGAAAACGCCTGAAGATGAAAAACTGGTAAAAAAAGCGGCAGAACTGGCGGAAAAAATGGACAAGGCGGAAGCGTGGTCTCTGGAAAGCGAAGCAAAGACTATCCTGACAAAACTGGGCATTTCCGATTTTGAACAGACCGTGGAGACCCTTTCCGGCGGGCAGAAAAAGCGTGTGGCCCTGGCGGCGGCACTAATCGCCCCTGTTGACCTCTTGATTCTGGACGAGCCTACCAACCATATTGATAACGACACTGTTGACTGGCTGGAAAAACACCTTGAAAAATACTCTAAGGCACTGCTGATGGTTACCCACGATAGATATTTCCTTGACCGTGTTGCCAACCGTACACTGGAATTGGAAAAAGGCAAGATTTATTCCTATCAGGCGAATTATTCCAAATTCCTGGAAATGAAGGCGGAGAGAGAAGAACTGATTGCCGCCGGGGAACGGAAACGCCAGAATTTCCTGCGTACAGAATTGGAATGGGTGCGCCGCGGTGCTCAGGCCAGAAGCACCAAGCAGAAGGCCAGACTGCAGCGTTTCGAAGAGATTTCTGCCATCCGTGCGCCGGAAGAAAAACAGAGCGTAGAACTTTCTTCCGTGGGCAGCAGACTGGGCAAAAAGACCATTGAACTGGAAAATGTAAGCAAAGCCTATGACGGCAAGACATATATCAGAGATTTCAGCTACATCATCCTGCGTGATGACCGTGTGGGTATCATTGGGGACAATGGCTGTGGCAAATCAACTTTGCTGAATATCATGACAGGCAAACTGCAGCCTGACAGCGGTTCTGTTGTCCACGGGGAAACAGTAAAAATCGGCGTATTCGCTCAGGAAAATGTGGACATGGACGAAAATCAGCGGGTCATCGATTATATCCGTGATGAAGCGGAAATTATCCGAACCACAGATGGACACATCACCGCATCCCAGATGCTGGATAGATTCCTCTTCCCTCCTTCCATGCAGAGAGGGCCGATCTCTATCCTTTCCGGCGGCGAAAGACGCAGACTGTACCTTTGCCGTGTGCTGATGGGGGCGCCCAATATCCTGTTCCTGGACGAACCTACCAATGACCTTGATATCGAAACACTGATGATTCTGGAAGATTATCTGGAACATTTCAATGGGGCAGTGGTGGCTGTTTCCCACGACAGATATTTCCTGGATAAAACAATGGGCAGAATCTTCGCTTTCCTTGGAAACGGCAATATCAAACAGTATGAAGGTGGTTATTCCGACTGTAAGGCAGCCCGTGAAAAAGAGATGCCCGCTTTTGAGGAAAAGGCTGTGAAGGTGAAAAAAGAAGAAGCACCCAAGGAAAGAGCCAATGCGCCCATCAAAAAAATGAGCTATAAAGACCAGAGGGAATACGATACCATTGGCGATGAAATTGCCGCTTTGGAAGAAAAGATCGCCAAGGCCGATGCGGATATGGTGGCTTGTGCCACAGATTTTACCCGCCTGCAGGAACTTTCCGAGGAAAAGGAAAAACTGGAAGCAAAGCTGGAAGAACGCATGGAACGCTGGATGGAGCTGAGCGAGCTGGCGGAAGAAATCGAACGGAATAAGGGCTGATTTTGGTGGCTATTGCAAAGTAACCATGTTTTTGGTAAAATATTTTGATGTATTTAAACACAAAAACATTTTATATTAGATTTGGAGAGTGATGACCGTGGACGGCAGTCCAGTGTTGATTGGTTTATTGATTTTTTTGGTATTTTGTTCAGCGTTCTTTTCTGCATCGGAAACAGCGCTGACATCCCTGAGCAAGATCCGCCTGCGTAACATGGTAGAGGAAAATGTAAAAAATGCAGACCTGATCATGGAATTGCTGGAGGACCCCGGCCGCCTGCTGAGTTCTATTCTGGTTGGGAACAATCTGGTGAACAATGGTGCCTCTGCGCTGACAACAGCCCTTGCCATTCAGGTTTTCAATGGGGATACCGGTGGCGGCGCAGGTATCGCCACCATTATCATTACGATTGTTATCCTGATTTTTGGGGAAATCACCCCTAAGACTGTTGCAGCCCAAAAAGCGGAAAAAGTCGCGCTGATCGTGGTGAAGCTGATCGCTTTCTGTGTATTTGTGTTCCGTCCCATCGTTGCGGTGCTGAATGTGGTGACCGGCGGTCTGATCAGATTGTTTGGCTGTAACCCTCACGAAAGGGCGCCTCTGATCACGGAAGCGGAATTGAAAACCATCGTGAATGTCAGCCATGAAGAAGGCGTTCTGGAGCTGGATGAGCGCACGATGATCAATAACGTATTCGATTTTGGCGATTCCAAGGCGAAGGATGTTATGACTCCCAGAACGGACATCATTGCGGTGCCCTTAGATGTTACCTATGAGGAATACGTACGTCTGGTGCAGGAGGAAGGCTTTTCCCGTATGCCCGTGTATGGCGAGGATCTGGATGATATCGTCGGCTTCCTCTACGTAAAGGATATTTTTTATCTGGATGCGGAGCATTTTTCCGTGGAAAAATATATGCGAGAGCCTCTCTTTACCTATGAAAGCAAGCCCCTGGATGAATTGCTGGCAGAATTGAATAGCAGCCGTCTGGCTGTTGCTATCGTTCTGGATGAATACGGCGGCACAGCGGGCATGATCACAACAGAGGATATCGTAGAAGAAATCGTCGGTGAAATCGAAGATGAATACGATGATGAAGAAGAAGAGATCGAAATCATCAAAGATAATGAGTTTGTGGTGGACGGCAGCACCCGTCTGGAAGATTTCAACGAAATGGTAGGCACAGAGCTGGAAAGCGAAGAAGTGGATACTATTGCGGGGTATATCCTTGTACTGCTGGGCAATTTTCCCAAACAGGGTCAGGAGATCGAAACAGAGGGCCTTCGGATCATTGTAGAGGAAATGGATAAAAACCGTATCGAAAAAGTACATGTTTATAAATGATAACAAAGAAGAGCCCGTTTGGGCTCTTTTTTTGCGCACAAAAAAACCTCAGACCTGATTGGGTCCAAGGTTTCTTTTTTGTAATCATTTTGCTGTGTCGAATTTTGCCAGCATGGTTTCTGTCGTTTCCATGTAGTAGGATGCATCCTGCATGCCTTCGATCTTCAGATCAGCAGGTTTGCCTGTGCTGTCTACGAAGATCGTAGTAGGCAGGCCATTCAGATTATCCATGATCCAGCTCGCCAGATTCTGGTCGGGCATGATGCCTGTGAAAGTAACACCGGCTTTATCGTAGGCTTCCGCAACGATTTCTTCCGCCTTCTCACCGGGAGTATCGATGACTACCTGTACAAAGTTTACATTAGGATATTTTTTCTGCAGATCTTTGTAGAAATCCTGCAGAGTATCCAGTTCATTGATGCCTTCTTCTTCACAGTAGCTTGCCCAGAAGTTCACAACGGTCATATCGTATTCATAGAAAACAGCTGTTGTGATGGGGTCACCTTCTAATGTGTTTGTGATGAAGTTCAGGTATTTGCCGTTTTCTTCTGCTGTTTTGGCTACGGCTTCCTCATCGGGCAGGGAAATTTCAATGCTTTCTCTCAGCTCGGGCAGATAGGATGCCAGTTCTTCAAAAGTATCTTTTGCGTCATCGGAGAAATGTTCGATGCCTGTCGCATAGTCTGTCATGTAATAGAAGTGGAAATCGCCTTCCACACCGATTTCTTCTACATTGTTGAACAGAGCCAGTTCGTTTTTCACAGCCTCTGCTTCCAGATTTTCTGTTTTTACTACCAGCATTTCAGCGATGGGCGTCATCAGCTCTTCCACAGGAATGGTGGATTCGGGATCGTTCAGTGGTTCCATGTTTTCATCAGGTGCGTAGTTATACTGAATCTTCGCATAGATCTCACCACTGACATTCACGAAGGAAATGGGGATCAGGTTGGTGTTTTCTGTTTCCACCCATGCATCGGGGATGGTGTAGGAAAGGCCGCATTCCGCCAGTTCAAATTCTGTCTGGATCTCCTGCTGGGGTTCTTCTACAACTTCTTCCTTTTTGCAGCCGGTTGCGCTGAAAAG
This sequence comes from Anaerotignum sp., assembly GCF_017483025.1. Taxonomy (GTDB): domain Bacteria; phylum Bacillota; class Clostridia; order Lachnospirales; family Anaerotignaceae; genus Anaerotignum_A. Next base: position 25,893 of record NZ_JAFUMA010000086.1, read on the forward strand.
CATTACCATTGCCAGAAGAAGGGCGAGTTTCTTTTTCATAGGGGGTACCTCCTGTATTCTGTTTTTTGTCCGCATAACATTATAACGAAAAAATTTTTTCTCTGCAACCGAAAGAGGGAAAGAATGGCAGAAAACTGCGGAAAAATTCGATTTTAATGACATTTTAATCTGTTTTGAAGCCGTCTTTAAGGCGGGAAAATCATACTGGAAGCAGACAAAATGGAGAAGAATTGGTATACTGTAAAAAAAGAATCAAAGGAAGTGAGTTTATGGAACGAAGAAAGATCCTTCTGGTGGAAGACGAGGTAAAACTGGCTCGTTTCGTAGAACTGGAATTGAAATATGAAGGCTATGATGTAACGGTCTGCCACGACGGCAGAGAAGGGATGAATCAGATCACCGATGGGGATTTTGATATGATCCTGCTGGATCTGATGCTGCCCGGTTTGACCGGCATTGAGATATGCCGCCGTGTGCGCAAATTTTCCCAGGTGCCTATCATCATGCTGACAGCTAAGGATGAAGTGATGGATAAGGTGGCAGGGCTGGACAGTGGCGCCGATGATTATCTGACGAAGCCCTTTGCCATTGAAGAACTGCTGGCCCGCATGCGTGTGGCTTTCAAGCATTGCGAAGGCACAACGATGAAAAAGACCATTCTGCAGGTGCAGGATCTGGAAATCGATACGGAAAAACGTATGGTGACCGTTGGTGGCAAGGTGGTCGATCTGACAAAGAAGGAATATGAACTCCTGACCTATCTGGTGCAGAATAAAAATATCGTTCTGACCAGAGAGCAGATTTTGAACGAAGTCTGGGGCTACAGTTATATTGGAGAAACCAACGTAGTGGATGTCTATATTCGCTATCTGCGCTCCAAGATAGACGAAGCCTTCGGTAAAAAATATATCCTGACCATCCGAGGAGTAGGTTATTATGTTAAAGAAGAATAAAGAAGGGCTGGTCGGCAGCATACAGCATATGGCCATTGCCAAGCGTATCACCCTGCTCTATGGCGGCATTTTCACTCTGTCTCTGCTGTTTATCAGCCTGTTTATGGCATTCAATATTTCCGGTTTGCAGCAGGCGGATATGCGCAGACAGCTGCAGGAGACCGTTGTAGATATCCAGACCTATCTGGAATCCGGGGAAGAGCTGAGCGATGCAGCCCTGACAGAACTGCTGGATGATAAATATGTAGAAGTCAGCGTTTTCAGCTATGCAGAAAACAAAGCATACAATAATTACGCCGGTGAAATGCCCCCCTTCATCTTCCGCCCGGAAATGATGAATCCCAGAGAGCAGAGCAAGGATGCCGTGGATTTTTCCAAGGAACCGCCTGTGTTGAAGGAAAATGATCTGTATCAGAAGGGGTATCAGATCAACGTGAGCCGTGAAAGCCAGGGCGGCGATATGGAATATATCCTGGAGAATGAGACAGATCAGCAGTTTATGCTGCTGACCAATCATTTCCATGCGAATCAGGGTATTTATCGTATCCAGGCCTTCAAAATGATGGGAAATGGCTGGTATATGATGCGGGATTTTCTGGTGAAAATGTTGTTGGTGGATGCCATTGGTATCTGCTGCGCTTTCCTGATCGGCAAATATATCAGCCGCAGGATGCTGAAGCCCGTGGAAGCCATCCGCACCGCGGCGGAGCGTATTTCCATCGAAGACCTGAGCCAGCGCATTTCCACGGAAGGCCCTGATGATGAAATGAAGGAGCTGACCATTACCTTCAATTCCATGATCGACCGACTGGATACGGCTTTCCAAAAACAGAATCAGTTTGTTTCTGATGCCTCCCATGAGCTGCGTACGCCAATCGCAGTCATCCAGGGCTACGCCAACCTCATCAATCGCTGGGGGAAAAGTGACCCTGATGTATTGCAGGAATCCATTGATTCCATCCTTTCGGAAACAGAGCATATGAGCACCATGATCAACCAGCTGCTCTTTCTGGCAAAGAGCGACCAGAACCGCCTGAAAGCACAAAAGACCCGCACATCTTTGAATGAGATTGCAGGGGATCTGGTGCGGGAGATGGAGCTGATCTATGAAGACAGAAAGATTACCTTTACGGAGGAAGGCACTGCGGAGATCTTAGCAGATCAGGATCTGATCAAGCAGCTTTTCTGGATACATGGGGAAAATGCCTTGAAATATTCCGGGGACGGCGGCGCGATCGAGGTAAAGGTATGGAAAGACCAGAAATACGGCTATGTTTCCGTCAGAGACCATGGCGTGGGCATTGCGGAGGAAGATCTGCCTAAGATATTCGACCGTTTCTACCGTGTGGATAAATCCAGAAATAAAGAAATTTCCGGCACAGGCCTGGGCCTTGCCATCGCCCGCTGGATCGTGGATTGCCATGAGGGAGATATCCTGGTGGAAAGCAAGGTGGGCGAGGGAACAGTATTTACAGATAAATTCCCTTTGTTTGAGCCAGAGAGCAAGGCAGATGCAAAGCGGATACAGAAAAAGGAAGAGAAAAATATCATTTAGAAAAGAGAGCCCTGCAGAGGGCTCTTTTTTATTATTTACGAAATTCTTAATTTTTCCCAGTCGTATTGTATGGAAAATAAAAATCATATATAATGTTTTTATTGGACGGAAATTTGTTTTTGCAAAGAAGCGTTCTGTAAAATGATATGCGAAAGAAGATGAAAAAGGGGGAAGCGGTATGAAAAAGAAACTGGCGGCATTGCTTTGCGGCGTGATGTGTGTAGGGGCATTCACAGGTTGCTCCAGTACAGAGTTGGCGTATCTGAAAATGAGCAAAGACCTGATGGATACCATGGAAACCTGCAAGGTAGAAGGCAAAATGCAGGCGGATATCGACTTTGATGCCCTGCAGGGATTTTTAGTTGATGTTGCAAAAGCAACAGATGCAGAGTATTATGATGAAATGTATGCAGAAGGTATGCCCTCCGGCAAGAAAACTGTCACCGTAGATTACGATATGAATATGGATATGGAGAAGCTGACCTACGATATGTCCTTTGACCTGGACTATGCAGGCAAAAACTATGATCTGGGCACCATGTACTACAGCATGACTGAGGGCATATATGTGACCACGGATACCATTTGGGGCGCATATCAGCTGGCAGGTGATTTCGCAGAGGGTTATGAAGACAGCTATATTTTCTCCGATGCCTTTGCGAAAGACCTGAAAGCCACATTGGCAGAGGATAAATATGTGGAACTGCTTTCTCCTGCATATCTGACTGGTGTGGATCTGAGCGAAGCGGTTCCTCAGAATGGCTATGGTGATCTGTATGATGCCGTATTTACTTTCTATGAAGACGTTCTGGATGGCTTCGAAACAGGCATGGTGACACGAACCGGCGGCGGGTACCGCATCGAAGCAGATGGCCAGGAAGTGGCACAGTTGCTGGTAGACCTGCTGGATTTCGTAGCAGATAACCCCGAACAGGTGATGGATGCTACAGAAGCTTATATGATGGCAGTGATGGACAGCGCCGTTTCTGCAACAGAGGAAGATAAAGCCATGATGCAGCAGGCCTTTACGGAAATGAGAGCTTCTCAGCAGGATTTTGTTGCTGCGGCGGAACAGATGAGCATCCTTCTGGCGGAAGCCGTTCAGGAAAAGAGCATTTCCATGGTTCTGGACAGCTTCAGCTATGACGCAAAGGTGACAAAGGCCGGCAATGGCTTTGATTCCACAGCATCCTATGATGTGACCCATAAGGGGAAACAGGTGATGAACCTGACAACAGATGCAACATTGGTAAAATCCGATGTATCTGTAACAGTTCCCCAGACTGGTGTGACAGTAGATGAACTGAAAGAGAAACTGGCTGTGCTGGAAAATGAAAAATATAACCCTGTGACCGGTGTTTCCGTTTCCTGGGGATGGTATGGAGAAAATGATTACGCAGATCTGTATACAATGAGAAGCGTTGCGGAAGGTGCTTTTTTCAACAACGATTATAACTGGGCAGACCTGATCGTAAAAGAAAACAGAGCATATCTGCCTCTGCGGGCGATTTGCGACGTTCTGGGCGAAGAGGTCGGCTGGGAAAATGCCACAAAGACCCCTTATGTGCTGCAGGGTGGTCAGCGCATCGATATGAAGGGATTGCTGCAGGATGGCAGAGCCTTCGTTGCGGTGAGAGATTTTGAAAAACTGGGCTATACTGTGGAATATAATGCTTTCGACGATGGCTTCAAGACAGTAGATATCCTGAAATAAATCAGAACAATAAAAAGAGGACGGCTTTTGCCGTCCTTTTCTTATTTTGTCCGTTTTTTCAATCCTTTCCAAAATTCATAGGGAATCGCCAGGTTGCTTTTTCCGCTGCCCAGATGGATATTGGGTTTGTTTTTTCCATGAAAATCGCTGCCGCCGGAAGGAAGCAGCTGCATTTTTTTCGCCAGAGCCGTGATGGCTTTCGTTTCCGCAGGGGAATAGGTGGAATATTGACATTCGATGCCATCCAGCCCATAGAGGATCAGTTCGGCGCAGAGCTCCTCCAGCTGTTCTAAATTTAACCCATATAAAGTAGGGTGGGCCAAAACAGCGGCCCCGCCTGCCTCTTTGATGGTGCGGATGCAAAGTTCAGGAGAAAGAAATTCTCGTTCCACATAGCCGGGCAGCCCCGTGGAGATATAGCGGGCGAAGGCATCTTCCTTCTTTTTCACATAGCCTTTTTGCAAAAGTACGTTGGCAAAATGGGCGCGGGTGATGATCTCCCCGCCGGCATTGGCTGCCACCTCGTCCAGGGTGATATGCAGACCGATGGAGGAAAGCTTTTCGCACATTTTATGATTGCGGATATCTCTGCTTTCCTTGATATCCTTCATCCGTTCTGCTAATAAGGGATGCTTCGGGTCGAAGCCCAAACCAACGATATGGATCTCGGGACGATGATGTTTTTCCCAAAGAGCGGCAAATTCGATGCCCGGGATGGTTTCGATGCCGCAGGCCTTCCCTGCCGCCTGGAATTCCGCCAGTCCGTCTATGGTATCATGGTCTGTCAGCGCCAGGGCGGAAAGACCAATCTTTTTCGCCAGTTCCACCAGCTCTGCGGGGGTGTATGTGCCGTCGGAGCAGGTGGTGTGGGTGTGTAAGTCGATGATGGGTGGATATTGCATGGATGTCACTCCTTTCTTCCTAATATAATATTATAGCATATTATTTGAAAAAGCCCCATAAGATAAAACCAAAACGGATATGTCTGGATGTGATTTTTTTGCGGAGAGAGAAAAAGAAGAGGGGAACAAAAGAAAAGAAAGAAAAGAAAAAAGTACATAGCCGTGCCCGAAAAGAAAGCGCAGCAGCCGGCAGCGGCACGGGGCTTTGTCTCCTGCGGGGCATGGGTATCGCCTTTGCCATCACCTGTATCATCTTCATCGGCTTCGGTATCCTGCTGACCTACACATCCCTTTCGGAAGAGAGCCTGCCCATGGTCTCCCTCATTTGCACAGCTATCTCTGCGACGGCTGCGGGCTATGACTGGGCGGCCTGCATGAAGAAAAAGGGGCTTCTTTGGGGTGCCCTGGCAGGGGTGGTCTATGCGGTGCTTCTCTATCTTATCACCAGCCTGGCATCAGACAGCTTTTCTATTGCCCTTTCCGGCCTTATGACGGTGATCGTAGCCATAGCGGCGGGGGCTATCGGCGGCATCCTTGGTGTGAATAAACGTTAAATAAATGTTAACGGAAAATAAACTTGAAAATCCTGCTTTTTGTGTTACAATGTTTTTCATAATGAATGAAATAAAAGGGGAATGGAGCCTTCCAGAAATTGGAAAGATTCATCCCTTTTTTGCGTAAAAAACAGTTGGGGCAAAGATTGGAGGAGAGAAAATGAAGGTAAGAGGCAGGATGATGCTTTTGCTTACGCTGGTCGTGGCGGTCGTACTCAGTATGCTTTCCTATAAAGGTATTGGGACGGAAAAGAAACTGAGCGTGCATCAGATCGAGCAGGGGCTGGATCTGAGCGGCGGTGTAGATATTGTCTATGAAGCAGATAAGGAAACCGTAACAGATGCAGAAATGAAGGCCGCTATCTCTCTTTTGCAGGGCAGACTGGATTGGAATGGCTGGACAGAAGCGGAGGTCGCAAAAGAAGGGGACAAGCGTATCCGTGTGCAGATCCCAGGGGTGGAAAATGCGGAAGAAGCTATTCAGCAGATCGGCCAGACGGCTCAGCTTTCCTTTGTGGATGAAGCCGGGAATATCCTGCTGACGGGGGATATGGTGAAGGATGCTTCCAAGCAGGTAGGCGCAGTGGATGTCAATAGTCCTTCTCAGCCTTACGTTGCGCTGGAATTCAATGAAGAAGGAAAAAAGCTTTTTGCAGAAGCTACAAAAAATAATATTGGCAAGGTGATTTATATCGTTATGGACGATGAGATCATCAGCGCACCTACAGTACAGACAGCGATTACCGATGGACAGGCTATGATCACCGGGCAGTTTGGCGGGGAAGAAGCGGAAGAGCTGGCTTCTCTGATCCGTGCAGGTTCTTTGCCCTTCGATCTGAACGTGGTCCAGATGAAAAATGTAGGCGCAAGACTGGGGGCAGATGCCCTTTCTACAGGCATCAAAGCCGGCATCGTTGGTATTGCGCTGGTACTGGCCTATATGTTGTTCAGTTATAAGCTGCTGGGCTTTGCGGCGGACTGGGCGTTGGTTATCTACGTAGGTTTGGAACTGGTGGCCCTGAGCCTCTTCCGTGTGACACTGACTCTGCCCGGTATTGCGGGTATCGTTCTTTCCGCAGGTATGGCGGTAGATGCCAATATCGTTATTTTCGAACGACTGAAGGAAGAACTGGTGATAGGGAAAACATTGCGCGTTGCCATTAAAAACGGCTTCAAACGGGCGACACCTGCCATTCTGGATGGGAATGTGACGACCCTGATTGCGGCGGCTGTGCTGTTTTTCCTGGGCAGTGGTACAGTAAAAGGCTTTGCCACTACATTGATGATCGGTATCATCATTTCCATGTTTACGGCACTGGTCATTACCCATGTGATCGTAAAAGGGATGATGCTGGCAGGCATTCACAATCCGAAATATTATGGTTTGAGATTGAAATAAGGGGGTGGGGAAATGAAAGTGATCGAAAACAGAAAGAAATTTTTTATCCTTTCCCTGCTTATCATCTGCATCGGCTTTGGTTTTATGTTTGCCAATGCTAAGGCGGGCAGAGGGGCTCTTAATTGGGATGTGGAGTTTACCGGCGGTACTTCTATGGAAATCGATATGGGCGGCGAATATGATCTGGCGGAATTGGAAGAGATCATCATCGAAGCAACAGACCAGCAAAGTCCCCAGATCCAGCAGATCATCGGCACAAATGCAGTGGAGATCAAGTTGCAGTCCATCGACAGCCCTACCAGAGTGGCTTTGCTGAATGGCATCTGGAAGATTTATCCCTCTGCAGAGGTGACAGAGGCCAATGATATCAGCGGCACAGTCAGCGGTGAAATGCAGCAGGCGGCTATCAAGGCCACTCTGATTGCCGCAGTTGCTATGCTGATTTATATTTCCATCCGCTTCAAAGATTTTCGCGCAGGCGGCAGCGCGATCCTTGCGCTGATCCATGATGTGCTTGTGGTTCTGGCGGCCTATGCCATCTTCCGTATTCCGGTCAATAACGCTTTTATTGCTGTAGTGCTGACGATCCTGGGGTATTCCGTCAATTCCACTATCGTTATTTTTGACCGTATCCGTGAAAATAAAGATAACTTCAAACCAAACCAGATGGCAGAACGTATTGATAAAAGCATCGGCCAGACATTGGCCCGCTCCATCAACACATCCCTGACTACATTATTTACCATCGGCGCGATTTATTTCCTTGGGGTGCCTTCTATTAAGGAATTTGCACTGCCCATGATGGTAGGTATCATCGCAGGGGCCTATTCTTCTATTTGTATTTCCGGTTCTATCTGGTACACTTTATTGCCAAAGGCGGAAAAGACAACAAAATAAAATCATCCAACGACATTGGGTTTTCCAATGTCGTTTTTTATGTTATAGTAAAACAATATGAAAAAAGAAAGGAGGAAATCGAATGAAACGCTGGCTTTTGAAGCGAACAAAAGTAAATACAGCAGAAATGGCGAAGGAGCTGGGCATCCGTCAGGCAACGGCGACGGTCCTTGCCAACAGGGAATTGTATTCCCGCAAGGAAGCACGGGATTTCCTCTATGGCGGGGAGGGAACTTTTGGTGACCCTGCTCTGATGAAAGATATGGAAAAAGGTATTTTTCTCATTGCTGATGCGATACAGAAGGGAAAGAAAATCGCCGTTTACGGGGATTATGATGTGGATGGCGTCATGAGTACCTCCATCCTCTATCAGACCATCACCCGATGCGGTGGTAAGGCTGTTTTTTATGTGCCCCATCGCCAGAAGGAAGGCTATGGGCTGAGTCTACAGGCGGTGGAAAGCCTTTCTGCGGAAGGGGTGGATGTGCTGTTTACCTGCGATAACGGCATTGCCGCTATTCAGGAGATCGCTTTGGCGAAGGAAAAAAGGATGACTGTTGTGGTTCTCGACCACCACGAGCCCGGCTTCAAGGGAGAAGGAGAGGAACGCAGAGACATCCTGCCTAAGGCCGATGCTATCATCGACCCCAAGCAGAGAGACTGCGGCTACCCCTTCAAGCATATGTGTGCCGGGGGCCTTTCCTATAAATTTGCAAGACTGCTGTTGCAGGAGTTCTGCATCAAAGATGAAAAACTGGAAAAACAGCTGGTTTCCTTTGCAGCCATTGCCACCGTCTGCGATATCGTAGATTTGCTGGGCGAAAACCGTGCCATCGTGCGGGCTGGCCTGCCAGAGATACAGAAAACAGAAAATATTGGTATGCGCGTCCTCATCCAGGAAGCGGGCCTTTCCGATAAAGTCATTTCCGATTATCATATCGGTTTCATCATTGGCCCCTGCATCAACGCCACAGGCCGTCTGGAAAGCGGCAGACAGGCGGTGGAGCTCTTCTGTGCCGAGGATGAAAAAGGGGCAAGGGAACGGGCGAAGAATCTCGTCAAGTTAAACGAAGAACGCAAACAGCTGACGGAAGAAGCCGCCGAACGGGCGGCCATCGCTGTAGAAGAAACAGACGCCCTGAAGGATAAGGTACTGGTGCTGTATGACCCTGAAATTCATGAAAGCATCGCCGGTATTGTAGCAGGGCGCATCAAGGATAGATATTACCACCCGACCATCCTCATCACAGGCAGCGAAGATGGGGCGAAAGGCTCCGGCAGAAGCATCGAAGGGTATCATCTTTTTGAGGCTCTCTTTGCCAACAGAGACCTGTTCACCCGCTTTGGCGGACACGCCATGGCGGCGGGGTTGTCTTTGCCTGTAGAAAATATCGATATTTTAAGAAAACGGCTGAATGAAGCATGTCCCTTGACCGATGCACAGATGATCCCTGTTTTGCGCATTGAAAAATCTCTTTCCTTTGCGGAAATCGACTTGGGTCTGGCCAAGGAATTGAAGGCGCTGGCGCCTTTTGGCAAGGGGAATCCTTCTCCCTTGTTCGGTTCCAAGGGCATCCATGTGGACAGGCTGGATTTAATCGGAAAAAATAAGGATATCCTGCGGCTGACCCTTTCGGAACCCCAAAGCGGCACCCGCCTTTCCGCTATTTCCTTTGACGGCTATGAGCAACTGCAGGAAATGCTGAAAGAATTGTATCCTGTCGAAGAATGTGATAAAATAATAAGAAGTGGGCAGCTGCCGAAACTGGTGGATATCGTCTATAGCGTGGATATCAACAGCTATAATGGCAGGAGCAATGTGCAATTGATGATCAAGGATTTCCGATTTGCAAATTAAGGAGGATACATATGGATTTAAAAGATAAAATCAGATCGATTGAAAACTACCCTCAGGAAGGTGTTATTTTCCGCGATATCACAACACTGCTGAAGGATGCAGAAGGCATGAAGGCAGCCATTGATGAAATGACAGCAAAACTGAAAGATGTGGATTTTGACGTGGTTCTGGGCCCCGAATCCAGAGGCTTCATTTTCGGTATGCCCGTTGCTTATAATATGGGCAAAGGCTTCGTTCCTGTGCGTAAAGCCGGCAAACTGCCTGCGGAAGTGGTAAGCAAGGAATATGCCCTGGAATACGGCACAGCAACCATCGAAATGCACAAGGATGCCATCCAGCCCGGCCAGAAAGTAGTCATCGTGGATGACCTGATGGCAACAGGCGGCACAGCGAAGGCCATCATCGAAATGGTCGAAGAGATCGGCGCGGAAGTGGCTGCTCTGGTATTTTTGATCGAACTGGATTTCCTGGAAGGCAGAAAGGTTCTGCCCGGCTACAGAATCGAATCCGTTATCCATTACTAATGAAAAAATAGAGGGGGTCTTTGCCCCCCTTCTTTTATGAAAAAGAGGTATATTATGTACGGACAGTTTTTTATGCTCTTCGGGCTCATTCTGGTAGGGTATTACTGTAATAAGAAAAATTATCTGACTCTGGAAACCAATAAAAACATGGGAAATATGGTCATGCATGTGACCATCCCTGCTATGCTCATCACCACCATCTCCGGCATCGAGATCACCGATCAGGTGCTCAAGGGCTTCTTTGCCTCTGCGGCAGGGCAGGCGGGGATGATGATCGGGTTCGGTTTTCTGATGCGCTTTTATGGCAGATGGCGGAAACTGGACGGTCGTTTGCTTCCCATGCTGGACTTGACCACAGGCTCTTTGAATACAGGCTTCATCGGCCTGCCTGTTACTATGATCTTCTTTGGCGAAGCAGGCATCATCTATATGTCTGCGGGGGTTTTGGCGCTGAATCTGTATCTTTGGACCTATGGCGTGTATATCATTTCTGATAAAAAAGAATCAAACCCCGTGGCTGTGGGCAAGACCTTCCTGAAGGGTGCCATCAATCCAAATTGCATTTCCATCCTGCTTGGGCTTGCGCTGACCATGACCCGCGCCATTGAATGGGTGCCTGAAATGGTGGTAGGCTTCCTGACGAAGGTGGGCGATCTGTCGACGCCTTTGTCTCTGATTTACATTGGTGCTCTGGCAGGGGGCAGTGGCATCAGTCATTTGTTCAAGGAAAAGCTGGCGCTGGAGATCAGCTTGGTGAAGATGATTTTGATGCCTGCACTGGCGATCCTCACGATGTATTTCATCCCTGCGGATGGGCTGACGAAGTCTGTGTTCCTGCTTTCCATCTGTATGCCATCGGCGGTAGTTGTGCCTATGATGGTGGGGAAATATGGCTATGGGGAAAAATTATCCTCCGATATTGTCCTTTGGACCACATTTATTTCCATGCTGACCATCCCTCTCAGTGTTACACTGGCAAATTTCCTCTACTGAAAAACAGATGCAAAGTCTGAAAAAACCTTGAAATTTCGCGAAAAAAGTGCTTGCAATACACCTGGATGCGTGGTATAATCTTTCATGTTGATTACGGACGGTCCAATGCCGCATCAAGGGGATGAGGCAAGAACGTCTAAGGTGTATAAGGAGGAAATACAATGGATATCATCAGAGAACTGGAAAAAGAACAGCTGAAAAGCGAAGTAACTCCTTTTAACGTTGGCGACACAGTACGTGTATATGCTAAAGTAGTAGAAGGTACAAGAGAAAGACTGCAGATGTTCGAAGGCGTTGTTATCAAAAGACAGGGCGGCGGCATCAGAGAAACTTTCACAGTAAGACGTATCGCTTCCGGCGTTGGCGTTGAAAGAACATGGCCTGTGCACTCTCCCAGAATCGACCGTATCGAAGTTGTTAGACGCGGTATCGTAAGACGTGCGAAACTGTTCTACCTGAGAGACAAAGTTGGTAAAGCAGCTAAGGTTAAAGAAGTACTGAGATAATTTGTACTGGAACGAGAAAAAGCAGTCTCGATGAACAAGTTTCATCGAGACTTTTTTCGTGAGGGGCAGAAATGCTTCTGCCTTTGACGAAAGAAGTCGTTTGCAAAAAGGAGGTCTTTCAAATGGAAAATGAAGAACTGAAACAGGAAGAACAACTGGAAACAGCGGAACAGACAAATAGCAAAAAAAAGGAAAAGAAGG
>NZ_JAFUMA010000087.1 GCF_017483025.1 Anaerotignum sp.
GCGCAATGACAGTTCTGCTGAAAGACGCTCTGCAGCCCAACGTGGTTCAGACTCTGGAAAACACACTGGCAATCATCCACGGCGGCCCCTTCGCAAACAGTGCACACGGCTGCAACTCTGTAAAAGCAACAAAAACAGCTATGAAAATTGCTGATTATGTTGTTACAGAAGCTGGCTTCGGTGCAGACCTGGGTGCTGAAAAATTCTTTGATATTAAATGCCGTAAAGCAGGCCTGAAACCTGATGCAGTTGTTCTGGTAGCAACCGTGCGTGCCCTGAAATACAACGGCGGCGTTCCCAAGGCTGACCTGTCCAACGAAAACCTGGACGCACTGGCAAAAGGCTTCGTAAACCTGGAAAAACACATCGAAAATATCCAGAAATATGGTGTTCCCGTTGTTGTTACTCTGAACCATTTCGTAGCTGATACAGATGCAGAAGTTGCATATGTAAAAGAACGCTGCGAAAAAATGGGCGCTACATTTGCAGTAGCAAGAGTATGGGCTGACGGCGGCGAAGGCGGCAAGGCTCTGGCTGAAAAAGTTCTGGAAACACTGGAAACAAAGAAAAGCGATTTCCACTATCTGTATGAAGATGAACTGAATATCGTTGAAAAAGTAAACAAAGTATGTAAGGAAATCTATGGCGCGGGCACAGTAAACTTCTCTGCAGCAGCGAAGAAAACACTGGCGCAGATCGATAAACTGGGCTTCAACCATTTCCCTGTATGTATCGCAAAAACACAGTACAGCCTGTCCGATGATCCTAAGGTTCTGGGTCGTCCCGAAGGTTTCGAAGTAACTGTAAAAGAAATCCGCATTTCCGCGGGCGCAGGCTTTATCGTAGTGCTGCTGGGCGATGTTATGACAATGCCCGGTCTGCCTAAGAAACCTGCGGCACTGAATATCGACATCGACGAAGACGGTAACGTAGTAGGTCTGTTCTAATCTTCGTCTGAAATTTATACGAAGGAGATAATATAAGATGAAAGCACAATTGATTGATGGCAAAGCGATCTCTGCGGAGATCAAGGCAGAAGCGGCAGCAGAAGCAGCAGAACTGAAGGCAAAGGGCATCGAACCCTGCCTGGCTGTTGTATTGGTCGGAGATAACTCCGCTTCTAAGGTATACGTAAGCAATAAGCAGAAGGCTTGTGAAGCCGTAGGCATCAAGTCTGTTTCCCATGTGTTGCCTGGGGAGACAACAGAAGAGGAACTGCTGAAGCTCATCGATGAACTGAACAATGATGCAAACGTGCACGGCATCCTGGTTCAGATGCCTGTGCCTGAACAGATCGATGACAGAAAAGTCATCATGGCCATCAGCCCCGAAAAGGATGTGGATTGCTTCCACCCTGTAAATGTAGGCTATCTGCACACAGGCGCAAAGGGCTTCCTGCCCTGTACCCCTGCGGGCATCATCGAACTGATCAAACGCAGCGGTCATTCCATCGCGGGTAAAAATTGTGTGATTATTGGCAGAAGCAATATCGTAGGCAAGCCTGTGGCAATGCTGTTGATGCAGGAGAACGGTACTGTGACCATTTGCCATTCCAAAACACAGGATCTGGCTGGTATCTGTCGGGGGGCAGATATCATTGTCAGCGCAACTGGTAAATTGAACACAGTAACGGCGGATATGGTAAAAGAAGGTGCGATCATCATTGACGTAGGGATGAATCGCAATGCCGAAGGCAAACTGTGCGGCGACGTGGACTTTGAGAACGTGAAAGAAGTGGCAGGGGCCATCACTCCCGTGCCCGGCGGCGTTGGCCCTATGACCATCGCAATGCTGATGAAAAACTGTAACACAGCCGCAAAAATTCAGAATGGTCTGATATAAGCGGAGAAAAGATGGGATAGAACATGTTTCCGTCAGGCTAGCATGACGGAAATATGTTTAAGCCCTGTTTGCGTAGCAAACGCATGAATATTTTCGCAGAAAATATGAATGGCTCCGCGTAATTCTATAGAATGGCAAAAACCCTTGGCTTCGAAAGAGGCTGAGGGTTCTTTTTCGTGAAAATACCAGAAAGAAACTGAAAAGAATTTTGTAGAGATATAGCAATTTGTTTGATTTTATAGTAAAATATGATATTGTGAAAAAAACAGTATTCCTGTTCGCAGGAAGGCTTTAAGGAGGAATAAAATGAATAAGAAAATCGCATTCACCTCTCTGGGGTGCGATAAGAATAGAGTTGACAGCGAAGTCATGCTGGGTATCCTGCAGAAAAACGGCTATCAGGCTGTGGCGCATGAAGCGGAAGCAGACATCATCGTGGTGAATACCTGCTGCTTCATCAAGGATGCACTGGAAGAAAGCATCGAAACCATTCTGGAAATGGCACAGTATAAAGACCCCGAAGTGGGCAACTGCAAGGGCCTCATCGTAGCGGGGTGCCTGGGTCAGAGATTTGAGAAAGAATTCTTCGACGAACTGCCCGAAGTAGATGCTATTATCGGCACAACTGCTTACGAATCCATCGCCGAAGTGGCAGATGAGATTTTAGCTGGGAAGGAACAGGTGAAGCAGCTGGAAAGCATCGACCTGGCAATGCAGGATGAAAACGGCAAGCTGCGTGTGCTTTCTACCGCTCCTTACTTTGCATATCTGAAAATTTCCGAAGGTTGTGACAACCACTGTACTTACTGCGTGATCCCGAAAATGAGGGGCAAACACCGCAGCAGACAGATGGAAAGCCTTTTGGAAGAAGCAACTTTGCTGGCACAACAGGGCGTGAAGGAACTGGTCATCGTAGCCCAGGATACATCCATTTATGGCAGAGACCTGTACGGTAAACCCATGCTCCATGAGCTGCTGAAACAGCTGAATGCTATCGAAGGCATCGAATGGATCAGACTGCTGTATGCTTACCCTGAAACCCTGACAGACGAAACCATCGAAGCCATGGCGACATGTGAAAAGGTTTGTCATTATATCGATATGCCCATCCAGCATGGCAATGATGCGGTGCTGAAACGCATGGGCAGAAAGAGCAGTCAGGCGCTGATTTGCGAAAAGGTGGCGAAACTGAGAGCGGCAATGCCCGATATTGCTATCCGCACAACGCTGATTGTTGGGTTCCCCGGCGAAAGCGAAGAAGAATTCGAAGATCTGAAGAATTTTGTTCAGGAAATGAAATTTGACCGTCTGGGCGTATTCTCCTACTCTCAGGAAGAAGGCACAGCGGCGGCAAAAATGGAAAACCAGATCGACGATGATCTGAAGGAAGAACGTAGAGATATCATTATGGACATCCAGAAAAATATTGCGGCTTCTCTGTGCGAACAAGAAGTGGGCAAGGTAATGGAAGTGCTGATCGAAGGTAAACTGCCCGAAGAACGTATTTTCTGCGGCAGAACCAGGAGGGATGCCCCCGATATTGATGGTCTGGTGTTTGTTTCTTCCGAGGAAGAACTGTACTCCGGTGATTTTGTAACAGTAAAGATTCGCGAAGCAGGCGATTATGATTTGATGGGAGATGTAGTATATGGATATGAACTTGGCGAATAAGCTGACAATGCTCAGAGTATTCATGATTCCGGTATTTTTGCTGGTGCTGTTTCTGGCGCCCGAACCTGTGAACAGATATGTTGCGGTAATTATTTTTATCGTGGCATCCCTGACAGATATGCTGGATGGCAAAATTGCAAGAAAATATAATCTGGTTTCCAACTTCGGTAAATTTATGGACCCTCTGGCAGATAAACTGCTGGTTATGTCTGCGCTGGTTTCCATGGTTGCTCTGGAAGATCTGGCGGCTTGGGTGGTTATCGTTATCCTGGCGAGAGAATTTGCTATTACAGGTTTCCGTACACTGGCGATGGAAGCAAACATCGTTATGGCGGCAAGCTGGTGGGGCAAAGTGAAAACAACAACACAGATGATCATGATCCCCGTCGTACTGTTGAATCTGCCTTTCGGCTTCATGCCTATGGTGGAAACAGTGCTGGTATGGCTGGCAGTGTTCTTTACCATTTTCTCCGGTGCGGATTATATCATCAAAAATAAACAGGTATTACTGGGTTAAAAAAGAGAGGCGAATGCCTCTCTTTTTTTATGGAAAACAGTTGGAAATCTTCGGAGAAACAGATACAATAGAAATGATGTGAAACTATTTTTCAGAAGGAGGAAACATCATGAGAGCAGAAATTATGGCAGTTGGCACAGAACTGCTGTTAGGCGATATTTTGAATACGAATGCACAGTTTCTGGCGCAGGAACTGGCGAACCTTGGCATTGAAGTTTATTATCAGACTGTGGTAGGGGACAACCCTCAGAGACTGAAGGATACGATCTATCACGCTTTTTCCAGAGCAGACCTCATCATCACCACAGGCGGCCTTGGCCCCACGGAGGATGACCTGACAAAGGAAACAGCGGCAGAATATTTCGGCGAAAAACTGGTGCTGGATGAACGCGCGCTGGGACGTATCAAAAAATACTTTGACCGCACAGGCAGAGTGATGACAGAGAATAATGTAAAGCAGGCCATGGTGCCTGAAAATAATTGCACCGTTCTGTATAACGACAACGGCACAGCGCCCGGCATTATCATTGAAAAGAACGGGAAGATGATCGTGATGCTGCCCGGCCCTCCCAAGGAAACGGTACCGATGTTTCTAAATCAGGTAAAGCCTTATCTGGCGAAGAAACAGGAATATACCTTCATTTCCCGTATCCTGCGTGTGGCTGGCGTGGGCGAAAGTGCCATGGAAGATATGGTAAAGGACATCATTGATGCCCAGACGAATCCTACCATCGCACCCTATGCCAAAGACGGTGAAGCTATCCTGCGTATCACAGCAAAGGCAAAAGATGAAAGAGAAGCAAACAACCTTATCAACCCCGTGGCAGCAGCCTTAAAGGAAAGACTGGGCGTAGCTGTTTATGCGGAAGGGGAAACAGATATGCAGACCGTAGTGGCGGAAATGCTGTTAGATAAAAAACTGACTTTAGCAGTGGCAGAATCCTGCACAGGCGGCATGATTGCTTCCAGATTGGTGGAATATCCCGGTATTTCAGATGCGCTGGTGGAAGGTTGTGTGACTTATTCTAACGATGCAAAAATGCGCAGACTGGGCGTAAAAGCGGAAACATTGGAAAAATACGGCGCGGTCAGCGAAGAAACGGCAAGAGAAATGGCAGAAGGCATTGCAAGAACCAGCGGTGCGGATATCGGTATTGCAACGACAGGGATTGCAGGCCCCGGCGGCGGCAGTGATGAAAAGCCCGTTGGTCTGGTGTATATGGGTCTTTCCTACAAGGGTAAAACAGAAGTGCAGAAGCATCAGTTCGTTGGCAAACGGGATAAGATCCGTGAACGTGCCACATATACAGCTCTGAACTGGCTGAGAAAGGCGATGCTCAATGAAGAATAAGGGCGACTGGATGCTGCTGCTGGCGGCCTTTATCGGAGGCGGCGGTTTCATCAGTCTGAAGTATTTATTGGATTGGGGATATGACCCCTATCAGGTGATTTTTGGTCGTTTTCTGATGGCTTCCATCTGTATGTGTATGGTTTATCATAAACGATTGAGAAAAATCACGAAAAAGGAATGGAAGGTAGGCAGCATCCTTGGGGCGCTGTTGGCGGCTATGTTCCTCTTGATGACGGTTGGCCTGCAGTACACGACACCTTCTGTCAATGCGTTCCTTGTGAATATTCCGGCTGTTATCGTGCCGTTTATTTGCTGGGGTGTATTCAAGCAGAAACCCACAAGAAATCATTTTATTGCGGCCTTGATGACGCTGATAGGGGTGTGCTGCTTGTCTTTGACATCGGATTTCCATATCGATTTTGGTGCGGCGCTGTCCCTGTTGGCGGCGGTGGCGTTTTCCCTGCAGATGGCTTTTCTGGGGAATATCACCGATGGCTGTGATTCGGTGCATATCGCTTTGACGGAGAATATTTCTACTTTAGTCGTGATGGCAGTCATTGTGACCTTCACTGGCTGGGATATGCCTGCGCTGACTTTGCCTTCTCTGGGGAATTTCTTTTTCCTTGGGGCGTTCTGTACGGCGGCGTATTTTGCACTGCAATCCATAGGACAGCAGATCACATCCCCGAATAAGGCGGCTATCATTATTACATCGGAATCTATTTTTGCAGCAATTTTCTCCGCCATCCTTTATGGCGAACGTATGAGCCTGCGGGGATATCTGGGCTGTATCATTATTTTTGCCGCAATGGCACTGGCAGAGCAGCCCAGGAAGGAAAAAGAAAATAGTGTTGACAAGGCGAACAAAATCGAATAAAATGAGAACAGAAGTTCTCATTTGCGATAAAAAATACCCTTATTTTTAGAAAGGTGGAAATAAAATGGCAGCAAAATCTCAGAAAGAAGATGCAAGATTTGAAGATAAGCAGAAGGCTTTGGATGCGGCCCTGAGCCAGATCGAAAAACAGTTTGGTAAAGGCGCGGTAATGAAACTGGGCGACAATAATGCACAGATGGCAGTGGAAGTGGTTCCTTCCGGTTCCCTGAGCCTGGATCTGGCGCTGGGCGTTGGCGGTGTGCCTAAGGGCAGGATCGTAGAAGTATACGGCCCTGAATCCTCCGGTAAAACAACAGTAGCTTTGCATATGGTAGCGGAAGTGCAGAAGCGGGGCGGCATTGCAGGTTACGTGGATGCAGAACATGCCATGGACCCTACATACGCAAAGGCCCTGGGCGTAGATATTGATAACCTGTACATCTCTCAGCCCGACGATGGTGAACAGGCCCTGGAAATTGCAGAAACCATGGTGCGCAGCGGTGCCATCGATATCGTTATCATCGACTCTGTAGCGGCATTGGTGCCCCGTGCGGAAATTGAAGGCGAAATGGGCGATTCCCATATGGGTCTGCAGGCAAGACTGATGAGCCAGGCCCTGAGAAAACTGACAGGTATCACAAATAAATCCAACTGTACTGTTGTTTTCATCAACCAGCTTCGTGAAAAAATCGGTATCACATTCGGTAACCCCGAAACAACTACAGGCGGCCGCGCGCTGAAATTCTATTCCTCCATCCGTATGGAAATCAGAAAAACAGACGTGCTGAAGCAGGGCACTGAAATCGTTGGTAACCGTGTAAAGGTGAAAATCGCGAAAAACAAAGTTGCGCCTCCCTTCAAAACAGCGGAATTCGATATCATCTACGGCAAAGGCATTTCCAGAGAAGGCGACATTCTGGACCTGGCGGCAGAAGTGGATATCGTAAACAAGAGCGGTGCATGGTATGCATATAAGGAAACAAGAATCGGTCAGGGACGTGAAAATGCGAAGCAGTTCCTGAGAGATAACCCCGATGTATGTGTAGAGGTCGAAAATCAGGTACGTGAACATTATGGTCTGCCCGGTTTGGAACTTCCTGCAGCGGCGGCATCCGATGCGCCTGTTGTGGAAACAGAAATCTAAAAACAGACAAAAAATTACCCCTTTGAGAGAAATCTCAGAGGGGTTTTCTTTTGCTTAAATAAATACGATCTGTACCAGAACCATATAGCAGACAGTGCCGCCGAAAATGCTGAGCATGGTGTTTCTTTTCCAGATATGTAAGAAAGCCGTCAGGGCGGATGCAATCAGGGGAGGCGCAAAGCCCGCTATGGAGGAGAAGGTGATGCCCTTCAGGCAATACATAACGAGGGTCGCCATGATAGCCATAGGAAGAACCCTGCCCAGATAGCGGACGATTTCAGGTACTTCCTTCCCGCGGAAAATGAGGAAGGGCAGAGCCCGTTCGATGAGTGTGCAAATCGCACAAACGGCAATGATGAGGATGGATTGTGTTGCGGAAATTGCCATTTATTTTTCCTCCTTTCCTGCGGGTTCGATGCGGCTTCTCAGGATGGTCAGCAGAGCTACGGTGATGACCAGAGAAGGCAGGATGAAATTGGATGGGCCAAAGATTACCAGACAAACAATGCTGGAAACGAAGGCCAGCAGGGCGGGCAGACGATTATCTGCACCGCTCATCTGCTCGATCAGGATGATGATAAACAGGGCTGTCAGGGCGAAATCGATGCCTGTGGTATCGAAGGGGATCAGAGTGCCGATGAGGGCACCTGCGATACTCAGTATCACCCAGTAGAGCCAAGCCATGGATGCTGTAACCACATAAGCCCATTTTTCGTCAATATCATCGGGAAAGTTATGGGAGCAGTGGAGGGAGTAGTTTTCGTCTGTCAGGGAATAGATCAGGAAATATTTCCAGAGTCCGAAAGAACGGAATTTTTCAATGAAGGACAGGCCGTAGAAAATATGACGACTATTCAGCAGCAGCGCCATGATGGCTACTGTTGCCAAGGAAACACCGCCGGCAAAGAAACTTACCATCAGATACTGCAGGGAACCGGCCAGGACAAACAGACTGCAGGCGCCTGTCCAGATAAAATTATAGCCCGCACTCTGCATCAGTACGCCATAGGCCAGACCTACGGGGATGAAGCTGATGAAAATGGGAAAGCTGTGCTTGATCGCATAGCGAAGGGTTTTTGCCATAATGATCGCTCCTTTTTATAGATAGTGATAATACTTGCGATTCGCTGCAAGGAAAAATACAGCAATAAGGACAGTTACAGCTTCTGCTGCAGGGATGGCAAGCCAGATGCCGTCGATGCCGAGGAATTTTGGCAGAATAAGGATACTTCCAGCTACGAAAACGAAGGTGCGCAGGAAGGAGATCGCCGCAGATACTTTTCCGTTGGAAAGAGCCGTAAAGAAGGAGGATGCGAAGATGTTGATGCCTGCGAAAAGAAAGTTCCATACGAAAATTTTATAGCCATACAGGGTGATGGCGTAGGTGTTGCTTTCCCGGGGAGTAAAGATGGCGATGGTGGGCACTGCCATCAGATAGGAGAAGCCGAAGCACACCACAGAGGAGATCAAAATGATGCCGAGGCACATTTTGAAGAGCCGTTTCAGCTGAGGAATATTCTGGTTGCCGTAATTATAGCTGAATACAGGGGCTGCACCGCTGGCAAAGCCAAGATATGCCGAGGAGAACAGGAACTGGGCATAAAGCACGATGGTGATGGCGGCAACGCCGTCTTCCCCCAGCATGTCCATCATGGCCAGATTGAACAGGAAGGTGGTGATAGCCATGGCGCCGGAAGTCACCATTTCCGAAGAACCATTCAGCATGGTGTGAGCGATGGTTTTTCCATTCCATGTAGGTTTTACAAAATACAGCACTGTGCGGGGCTTTGCGAAATAAAACAGAGCGGGGATGCCGCCGATGATGAATCCGCTGACAGTGCCCCAGGCTGCGCCGACGATGCCCATATCCATGCGAATGATAAAAATATAGTCGAAGAGGATATTGGACAGACCGGCTGCCACGTTCAGCCACAGGCCAAGATTCGGCTTGCCTGCGGTGATGAAAAGGGTTTGGAACATGGTCTGTACCACGGAAACGGCGTAAAACGCCATCATCACTCTGCCGTAATCTACACAGTAGGGAAGCAGATTTTCATCGGCTCCTAAAAAGACAGAAAGGGGCTTGATGAACAAAAAGCAGATGACAGAAATCACCAGACCGACCGCAATGCCAAAAACGGTGATGAGGGTAAAAGCGCTGCGGGCTTTTTCCTCTTTTCCTTCCCCCAGGCGCTTGCCGATGATGGCAGAGCCGCCAGTACCCAACATGATGCCGAGCCCTATCAGGATGTTGATGAGGGGAAAAACGATATTCATGGCAGAGAGGGCGGTCGTCCCTACAAAACGGGAAACGAAGATGCCGTCCACAATGGTATACGTTGCCACAAATACCAGCATGATGATAGTGGGCAGGGTGAATTTCAGTAAGGATGATAATGTAAATTCTTTTGAGATATCATTTTGCATAAGTTAGACCTCATTCAAAATAGAATCATTCGGTTTTCATCTGGTTCACCCGATTTTCATCGGGGGTGATATAGATGGTTTTGTTGGTCAGATAGATGACCATACCGGGTTTTGCGCCATTGGGCTTTTTCACGTTTTTCCGCTGGGTATAATCCACGGGAACCATGCTGCTGTTTTTTGCCTTGCTGTAGAAGGCAGCCAGATTGGCGGCTTCCTCCATAGTGGTTTCGGGCAGTTCGCTCTGTCCGTTGGTACGGATGATGACATGGGAACCGGGGATATCTTTCGTATGCATCCAAAGGTCGGTGGGCTCTGCGGTGCGCAAAGTCAGTTCGTCATTCTGGATGTTGCTCTTGCCAACTAAAATTTCATAACCATCGGAGGAAATATAGCGCATAGGTTTCGCCTTTTTGGGCTTCTGCTGGCCTTTTTTCTGAACCTGTCTGCGGATGAAGCCGCTTTCTGCCAGTTCGGTACGGATTTCGGAAAGGTCTGCATCGTCCTTGGCATTTTCCAACGCATTCAGGACGCTTTCCAGATAAACCAGTTCTTCGTCGTTCTGTTTTTCCTGAATTTCCAGAGCGGCAAGGGTACGTTTTGCTTTGTTATATTTCGCAAAATACTTCTGGGCATTTTCCGCAGGGGTTTTTGCAGGATCAATGGCGATTTCGATTTCAGGCATATCTTCTTCGTAATAGTCGATGGTTTTGAAGGTGGTCACGCCCTGGGGCACAGCATAGATATTGGCTGTTAAAAGTTCGCCTTTTTTCTTCCACAGATCCATGCCCTTGGTTTCTCTGAGGGTCTTGATCTGGATCTCTTTTTTCTTCACGCAGCGTTCGATGTTGTTCATCACCAGTTTGCGCATATCCTGTGCTTTCTGGCGGATATGGGCTGCGTTGTCTCGTTCCTGATAGAAAGCTTCCAGCAGAGCAGAGATGGAATCAAATTTTTTCGCATGGAGGCCTGCGAACTGGGTCATTTCCAGCACGGCAAAGTCTACGATTTTATCATTTTTCTGATAAAAGATGGCAGGCTGATAAGCGGCTGCTTTGATTTCGGACATGGTTTTATCGAAGGCGGCATACAGGTTTTCGCCTTCTTCGATGGTGGTTTCCTGACAGGCATTGGATGCATCCAGCCCTGCACGGGAACAGATCTCCCCAGCCATGATGGGGCTGATGCCGGTATAGGTTTGATACAGGAATTCCTGCAGTTTTCTGCCTTCCTGCAGATGCAGGGAGAAAAGGAAGTCGCTGATTTCCACTTCCAGAGGGTTTTTCTTATCTTGGGAAGGAGGGAAAACATATTCTTTTCCGGGCAGAACTTCGCGGACAGAGCTTTTTTCGTGGGTCACGCGCTTGATGGAATCCAGGATCTTACCGTTTTCATCGGTCAGAATCAGGTTGCTGTGTTTGCCCATGATTTCCAGAATCAGATTTTTTGTTGTGATATCGCCCATTTCATTGGCGGATTCCACCCGCATGATGATGATACGTTCAAAATTGGGCTGCAGGATATCTACGATCTTGCCGCCGGCGATATGTTTCCGCATGACCATGCAGAACAGGGGCGCAGTCATGGGGTTTTCACGGCTGCTTTCTGTCAGGTGCATACGGGGATGGGCGGAGTTGGCGGAAATGATAACTTTCTTCGCGCTGCTGCCCAAGCCGCGGATTGTCATTCTGATTTCATCAGCTACAGGCTGGTGGATTTTATCGATACGCCCTCCAACGAGAGCGGATTTGAGTTCGGATACGATGGCAGATGTTGTGATGCCGTCCAGTGCCATAGAGGACACCTCCTTAATGATTATATACTAATATTTAAATTTAACATATTATAGC
>NZ_JAFUMA010000088.1 GCF_017483025.1 Anaerotignum sp.
GGCATCTGCCAGGCCAAATCTGGCTGCCGCATGGGCGGAATTATGGAAAACATAAGATGTTGTCTGGTAAATGGGCACTGCACGTGCATCTGTTGCGGGGTCTGCCTGTTCCTGTCCTACGTGAAGCTGTAATGTTTCAAAGCTATATGCACTCATTCTGATTACCTCTTTTCTTTTGTCTTTTTCTGTTTTATATTTTCTGTCATTTTATCTTTCGCATGAAAAATGGAATAAAAAAAACCGGGGCTACGACGGCTCCCGGGCAATTGGCTAATCAGATACTAAATACTAACATCAACTAGTATTCTTCTGGAGTGCATAACAGCGCATGCTGACACACCAGCCATATAAAACGCCCGGGAGTTACACATTCGCATCATGCACATGTATGTAGTTTTACGATCAGCATTATAACCTGTCATGGCTTTCACCTCCTTTTGAAATACTCTTTTCCTATGCGATGAAATGATAATACCACCGTTATCATACTAAGTCAATAGGAAAACTAAAATTTATTCCATTTTTTTCAAATTCCTTTTACAGCAAAAAAGCGGGCATAAAATTGCCCGCTTTCATTGCTAATGGATTTTGCTATTCTGTCGAACTGTATCCATAGCAAATCACTTTTCAAAATTACGGTTATGGGAATAGTGGCCGCTGTTGGGAACAGGAGAAATCGTGCTGACCCAACGATTCGTATAGTTGAAGAAGCCCGCAACAAAGGCGGCCTCCAGGATCTGGTGGTCGCTCAGGCCCACTTCCCGCAGCTTGTCCACCTGTTCCTGGTCGATATCACGGGGATGGGCAGTTACGAACCATGCATATTCACACAGGGCATAATCCACTTCGGAGAGTTCCCCCTTGCAGGAGCGATAGTTATAGGAAAGCTTATCCACCAGCTCCGCATTTTTCCACAGACCGCGCAAATTGTCCCCATGGGTCGTCAGACAGTAGCAGCAGCAGTTATAAGAGGAAACGACAACACCGATCATTTCCTTCTGTGCATCGGTCAGATAGCAGGATTCATTGAACAAAGAATTCTTGAAGTTCAAAAAACCGATATACTGCTTGGCATTCAGGGGTAAAATCTGAAATAAATTATTGATAAAGCCCCAGTTCTTCGTCATGGTCTCTACATGTTTATTAAAAATCTCATATTCCGCATCTGTCATTTCGCTGCGGTCAGGTTTTTGCAGACGGGAAAGTTGTTCATTGAATTCAAGTGCCATAATTGACCTCCTAATCTCTTTATTCTACGGGATAGATAGCAAAGCAGCGTACAGGGAACCCTACACCATCCTTCAGCTTAGGAAAAGCGCAGACAATCAGGCTGCCAACAGGAGGCAGCTGATCCAGGTTACGCATTACTTCGATTTGAATACGGTCTGCCTGCAGGATATACTGTTCGCCGGGGTAAGGATACGCACCTTCTTTTGTGGTAACAAAGCCGGGGTC
The DNA here is from genome assembly GCF_017483025.1 of Anaerotignum sp. Lineage (GTDB taxonomy): Bacteria > Bacillota > Clostridia > Lachnospirales > Anaerotignaceae > Anaerotignum_A. The sequence goes on from NZ_JAFUMA010000088.1 coordinate 1,456, forward strand.
TGTATCCGCAGGTTCGTGACCAATGGCGCCGATATTTCTTTCTTCTACCAGCCATTTGATGGCATTGATATCCCAGCCGGGATAATGAGGCACGCCGTTTTCATCGGGATTATCCAGATTTTCTTTCTTGTGCCAGTCGGAACGGAAGGGAACAAAAGCCCCTTCGGGAATTGTGCCATACTCTGCTTCCCATGCCTTGATATCTTCCGCAGTCAGCACATAATCGGGATTTTCGGCACATGCGGCAGATCTGTCGATGACCACCAGAGGATATACCAATTCCTGTACCGTAATCTCATTCATGGGACGACCATCTCCCCAGAAATGGCGGGGCACATCAACATGGGTGCCATACTGGCTGGCTACGCTATACTGGAAGCAGCGCATGGGTGCCAGTTGATCTTCAGGTGTGCCTTCTGCATAGTCGAACAGCAGATCGCCCTGCAGGGGTTTGAAGCCAAACCAATGGGGTGTTTCAGGGCTCAGTTCATGGGTCAGGTCTACCCATTTATATTTAGGGCTTTTCAGTTCCTTCACGAAGTTCCACAATTTTAAATTTGTCATATGAAATTCCTCCTCTTTTGTGTTTTTATAAAATTTATCTTTTGTAAAAAGGTTCTGAACCGATGGAGCGGTTCTATGCAAAAGCTTTTCATGTGTCAGGCCTTATTCATTCCCTGTTACGCCACCTTCAACAACCAAGCTGTCTTCATAATCCAGACCATATGTATCAACCAGAGTTGCTTCATAGTCAGCATGGAAGAACTGTTCTTCGCCCAGGGCTACGATTTCATCATTCAACCAATCCAGCAGGGAGCTGTTGCCTTTAGATACAGCGGGAGCAATTGTGTCCTGGCTGCCCAGAGTGGGGATGCCTACTTCATAGCCTTCATTCTGCAGTGCGAAAGCAATTACTTCTGTATTGTCATTTGCCCATGCAACGCCGTTGCCGTTTTCCAGAGCGTTCTTTGCTGTTGCATAGGAATCATATTTCTGCAGTTTGATGTCAGGATAATTTTCTGTCAGATATGTTTCTGCTGTTGTACCGGAAATAACGATGATCTCATCTTCGCTGCTCAGATCATCCAGGCTTGTGATCACGTTGCTTTCAGGAGATACAACACCCAGTGCCACGTTCATGTAAGGCAGAGCAAAATCTACTTCTTCTGCTCTTTCTGCTGTTACTGTGAAGTTTGCCAGGATCACGTCAACCTTGCCTGTCTGCAGGTATTCGATACGGTTGGCTGCTTCTGTGGAAACAAAGTTTACGTCCACGCCCAGGTCTTCGCCAATGCGGTTTGCAAAGTAAACATCATAGCCCTGATATTCGCCGTTTTCATCCACATAGCCAAAGGGATTCTTATCAGAAAATACGCCGATATTGATCGTGCCGCTTTCCTTGATCTCATCCAGTGTACGATAAACGACATCCGCAGAAGCCGCATCGCCCTCTTCCGCAGGAGCAGCTTCACCGCCGCCGCAGGCTGTCAGCGCAGAAACCAGTGCCAGTGTTGTTGTCAGTGCAAATAATTTTTTCAGATACTTCATAATACGTTCTCCTTTCGTATTTCCTTTTTTTCTTTTGTTTATTTAAAAACCCTTTTATGGGTTTTCTGCCGTTACTGCTTCATGGTGCTTCACCGCATCGAATGCGAACATATTTAAAAACTGTTTCACTCTGTCCGTCGACGGAGATGTAAAAAATGCTTCCGGTTCAGAATCCTCAACGATCTTTCCGCCGTCGATAAAAAGGATGCGGTCTGCAATTGCCCTGGCAAAGGACATTTCGTGGGTCACGATCAGCATCGTTCTCCCCTGCTTTGCCAGATCCAGCATAACATCCAGCACTTCCCGCACCATTTCAGGGTCCAGTGCTGCAGTCACCTCATCGAACAGCAGGACTTCCGGATGCATACAAAGGGCTCTGACGATGGCAACTCTCTGCTTCTGTCCGCCGGAAAGCTGTCTCGGGTAATCCCCCGCCCTGTCCGCCAGGCCAACTCGCTTCAGCAGCTCCAGGGCTTCTTTTTTCACATCCTCTTTTTTTCGTTTCTGCACCTTTGTTGGCGCCAGAAGGATATTATCCAGCACCGTCAGATGAGGAAACAGATCATAACTTTGGAAAACCATGCCGATCTTCTGACGGATATTTGCAAGATCTTTATTTTTCTGATCGATCACATCTTCCCGCAGCTTTACGCTGCCGCTTTGGATCGGCTCCAGCCCATTCAGACATCTTAGAAATGTGCTTTTCCCACAACCACTAGGCCCCACGATAACGATGACCTCACCTTTTTCCACTGTCAGGCTCACATTTTCCAATATGGTGTGATTTCCAAAGCATTTTGTCAAATGTTCGATGGTCAATACCGCTTCTGCCATGCTATCACCTCCATTTCCTTTCCAGATATTTTGCCAGCAGGCTGATGGGCCAGCATGCAATAAAATACAGGAAAAATACTGTCAGATAAATGCCAAAGGCCGCGTTGGGGCTAGCCATACGGTTCGCCTCAATGATTTGCTGTGCCACCTTCAGCACCTCCACAACGCCAATCATCAAAATCAGGCTTGTAGTTTTGATCATGCGAGTGATCAGATTGATAGATAATGGAATCAGCCGCCTGATGGTCTGCGGGATAATGATATACAGGTAGGTCTGGGTTTTGCTGAGCCCAAGGGCCGCCCCGCTTTCATACTGATGCACAGGGATACTGATGATAGCCCCTCGCACCAGATCACTCATCTCCGCCGTCCCCCAAAGGGTAAAAACGATCACAGATGCCGTTTCTCCCGATAAATCCCAGCCAAAGGCCCGCGTAGTCCCAAAATATACCAGAAACAGCAGCACCAGCTGCGGCATGATGCGGATGATATCCAGATAGACCCGCATGATCGCCTTGGTAACAGGATTTTTCCCTGCCATCAGTACCCCAAGCAAAATGCCGAGAGGAATACTGATCAGCACAGAAATCATGCTGATTTTCATAGCAACCCCCAAGCCGCCTAAAATACGGCTCAGGTTTTTCCCTTTCAACAGGACATCAAGCCCCAAATCCAGCATAGCGCAACCTCCTTTCCAGCAGGCTGCCCAATATGGATATCGGCAGCAGGATGATCAGATAAAATACCACCAGCAGGAACAGACTTTCTGTGGTCTTGTAATAAAGGCCGATCAGGTCTTTCGCCGTAAACATCAGGTCCATCAGGCTGATAGCGCTGAAAACGCTGGTTTCCTTTAACAGGAAAATCACATTTGCTACGATGGCGGGCACGCTGATAGAAATAGCCTGAGGCAGCACCACATATCGCATCGCCTGAAATCTGCTCATCCCAAGGCTCAGAGAGCTTTCCATCTGTATCACATCTATGGCTTCCAGCCCGCTTCGAAAGGCCTCTGCCATATAGCTTCCGCCCAGAAATGCCAGCCCTGCAATCCCGCAGGCCTCTGCATCTGTCTGTATCCCTATTTTGGGCAGCCCATAATAGATAAAGAAAAGCTGTACCAAAAGCGGGGTATTTCTGCTGATTTCCGTATACACGGAAACGATTCTCTTCAATATCGGTAGTTTAAAATATTGGATCGCCGAACAGATCAGCCCCACCAAGAGGGAAAGGATGATCCCCATGACCCCAAGCTTCACTGTCAGTTTTGCCGCTTCCTGATATAGCGGCAGATATTCCTGAATCACTGTCCAATTCGTATACGTCCCTCCTTTTCCAGAGGATCATCAAATCATTCCACTATCTCAGATCCTCTCTTTCATTCATCTCCATAATGTTTTTTCGGTAAAAAGGCACAAAAAAACCGGGACTCGCAAAAGCTCCCGGGCAAATGGCTTAAAAATACCTATCAGGTATCCTTCTGGAATGCAAAACAGCACATGCTGATACACCAGCCACATAAAATGCCCGGAAGTAACACATTCGACAACAACACATGTTTTTATTTTTGATACCAGAATTATAACCTGTCATGTTTTCCACCTCCTTTTACGATACTTTTTGAATGCGATGGCATGAGAATACTCCTTTTTCATAGTAAGTCAATAGGAAAACTAAAATTTATTTCCATTTTTTTCATGGAAAATTTTTACAAAAAAAGAGTTGACAAACAAAAATCATGCTATTATAATCACTTCCATACAAAACCTATCAGTTTAATAAGTTATCGAAAGGAGGTCCCATTCATTTATGAAAAATAATAATACATTCTGTATGATGAATATGTGTATGTGTATGATGCCCTGTTCCAAAGATCGTCGTATCATGTTTTTTGATGTGTCCTCCTTTTGAAAAGAGTAAAAACACATCATCACATTGAACCACAGTCTTTGGAAGCCAAAATCAAACGGGCTTCTATTTTTTTACGCCAAAAATCAGAAACAGGAGGTGGAATTATGGTGCATTTAGAGCATGTGGATAAGATCTTTCGCCAGCAGGGAAAACAGATCCACGCCGTAAAGGACGTGACCCTTTCCATACAGGAGGGGGAGATCTTCGGTATCATCGGCTTTTCCGGCGCAGGCAAATCCACATTGGTTCGCTGTATCAATCTTTTGGAACGACCCACATCAGGCAAAGTCATCATCGACGGCATCGAGCTGACTGCATTGAAAGAAAAAGAACTACGGAAGGTTCGCAAAAAAATCGGTATGATCTTCCAGCAGTTTCATTTATTTGCTTCGCGGACGGTATTTCAAAACGTAGCCTATCCCCTGTATCACAGCGGGATGAAAAAAGAAGAGATCGAAAAAAGGGTGACAGACCTCTTGGAATTGGTAAACCTTTCCCAGAAAGCGCAGGCCTATCCTTCCCAGCTTTCCGGTGGGCAGAAACAGCGGGTCGCTATCGCCAGAGCCCTTGCAAACGACCCTAACATACTGCTGTGCGATGAAGCCACCAGCGCATTAGACCCACAAAATACCGCTGCTATCCTGCAGCTGCTGCAGGAACTGAACCGGAAACTAGGGCTGACGATCATCATCATCACCCACGAAATGCAAGTCATCAAGGAGATCTGCCATAAGGTAGCCGTCATGGAAAACGGCAGCATCGTGGAAGAAGGAGATGTATTTTCTGTTTTCTCCAATCCCTCACAGCCGATCACACGGGAATTCATCGATACTACTTCGAATCTTTCCAAGATCTATCGCTTATTGGATGAAAAATCTGAGATCGCTGCTCTTTCGGGAAACGAATGTCTGGTTCGGCTAAAGTATATCAGGCATAGCTCCACAGAACCTCTGGTCTCTACTGTTTCCAGAAAATACAACGTGGATGTAAATATTATTTTCGGCAATCTGGAAGTGATCGATTCCAGTCCGCTGGGCGGATTGATCGCTATTTTCCGAGGAAAACAGGAGGATGTACAGGCTACACTGGCCTATTTCAAAGAAAAAAATGTAGAAGTGGAGGTGATTGCGGATGGAGGCATTTTTACAAGGGCTGATACCAAACGTGTTGGATAGGCAGGATGTATTATTCAAAAGTATTTTCGAAACGCTGCTGATGGTCGGCTGGTCGGGCATCATATCCTTTTTCCTCGGCGCCATCCTGGGAATATTGCTGGTCGTCACAGCAGCGGGTGGCATCCTGCAAAATACAGTTTGTTTCCATATACTGGATAAAGTTATCAATTTCTTCCGATCTATCCCCTTCATCATCCTGCTGGCAGGCCTGATGGATCTGACCAGACTTCTGATGGGGACCGGCATCGGCGTAAGAGGCGCCATTGTTCCTCTGGTATTCGGCACTGTTCCCTTTTACGCCAGACAGATCGAAAACGCCCTTTCCGAATTGGACTACGGGCAGATCGAAGCAGCAAAATCCATGGGCTCCGGCCCTGTCGGCATCATTTTCCGCGTATACCTACGGGAAAGCATCGCCCCTATTGTCCGCAGCACTGCCATCACTACCATCAGCCTGATTGGGCTGACTGCTATGGCGGGCGTTGTCGGCGCAGGCGGCATGGGCGATTTTGCCATCCGCTATGGGTATAATCGCGGGAACCGGGATATCACGTATATCTCCGTTATCATACTAGTAGTCATGGTCGCCATTGTACAAATGGCAGGCGATGTCATCATTAAAAAAACAAAACATTGATCTAAAAATAAGGAGGTTTTATTTATGAAAAGAAAGTGGAATGTTAAAACAGCAGCAATTTTAGCAGCGATCACAGCAGCAGCACTGACAGGCTGCGGTGGTCAGAACACAGAAGAAACCACAGATACAGGCAATGCTACAGAACCTACTGTTGTAAAAGTCGGCATCGTAGGCGATCTGGTAGAACCCTGGGAAGTCATCAATGAACTTCTGGCAGACGAAGGCATCCAGGTAGAACTGGTGACATTCTCTGATTATAATACACCCAACCAGGCATTGGATGCTGGCGATGTAGATTTGAACGCCTTCCAGCATTATGCCTTCCTGAATGATGAAGTTGAAAAGAAAGGCTATCAGATCGAAGCCATCGGCAATACCATCATCGGCCCCATGAACCTTTATTCCAAGAGCATTTCCTCTCCTGATGAACTGCAGAAAGGAGACAAAATTGCTATCCCCAATGACGTAACAAATGGCGGCAGAGCCCTGAAAGCACTGGAAAGCGCTGGTCTGATCAAAGTCGACCCTGCAGCCGGCTACACCCCCGATGTTTACGATGTGACAGAAAATCCCCTTTCTCTGGAATTTGTAGAAGCCGATGCTGCCACACTGGTTTCCCTGCTACCCGATGTAGCAGCCGCCGTCATCAACAATAACTACGCTTTCGATAACGGCCTGGACCTGGAAAAGGATGCTATTTTCACAGAATCCGTAGAAACCATCGCAGATGATAACCCCTACATCAATATCATTGCCGCTAGAAGCGAAGACAAAGACAATCCCGTTTATCAGAAGATCGTAGATGCATACCATACTGACGAAGTTGCAAAAGTATTGCTGGATACATACCACGGCGTATATCAGCCCGTTTGGGATTATACTTATGAGGAGGCAGAATAAACATGAAAACATTGAAACTGACCATCGACGGCAAAACATTTACAGCCGATGTTTTTGAAGACAAGGCACCCAAGATCGTTGCAGCACTGGAAGCACTGGGAAAATTCGATTCCCGCCTGATTTCCGCTAAAATCTGCAATGAGGAAATTTATTACCCTACCAACGCCTTCGTAGATGAAATGGAAAACCCTTTCTACGATCAGGAACCCGGCAATATCGGCTTCTTCCCCAAGCGTCAGTGCATCTGCATTTTTTACGGCCAGCTGGATGCCGTAGGCTTCTGCAATGTATTTGCCAAAATCAGAGAAGAAGAGTTGACAGATTTTTACCAGATCGCAAAGCAGGTTTGGCATAAACAGGGTGGCATCATTACAACAGAATTCGTTACAGAAGGAGGCGAAGCGAAATGAGTCATTTATTAAAAGAAATCAATGCGTACACACAGGAACACTGGCTGAAGGAGCCTGCAGATATCGCTAAGATGCAGGAAAAAAACGTATCCATCAGCAAGGAATTCCCTATTTATATCTATTGCAGCGGCCATATTGAAAACATCGCCACGTTGGTCTATGATTTTTATCTGAGAGCCAAAGAAGAAAAAGGTGATTTGGAAACTTTCAAAGATATCGCCGCAGAAGAAGCAGATCGTTTTTCCGAAATTTTCGGCGTATATTATTCCATGGATGACCTGAGCGGCTTCCTGAAGAAAAGCGCCGCAGCCTACAGAGAAGCAAAGGACTTCGCAGAAGTCAGAGAGCTTTCCCGCATCCTGCAGCATTATCTGGTGCAGATGTCCTTCTGGGTCGATACTGCGATTCGCTGGGATAAAGTCTCCGAAGCATTTACAGAGATCCTGCATCAAAATAAATGAAGCTGGAGTAAGGCCACGTCTAAATGACATGGACCGCACCAGCCTTAAAAGAGCATATAAAACAGCCAGCGCCGAAACGACGCTGGCTGTTCTTTTGTTCACCAGACAAGAAGCTTTCATAAAACCTGATGCCCCTTGGTATATCAATATTTGTTTCTATTTTTTCTGAATCACACTTCATCTCAGTCCCTTGCAAAGAGGAATCAGCATCAATAAAACGACCATGCCGATCAGACCAATCACTATGCCCATCACCATTTTTCCGAACACCATCGTCAGGCACATGCCAACGCCAAACAGCAGCGCACCAATCACCCCTACCAAAACGGATAAAACCGTTTTGCCGCTGATTTTCACCGGCGCCTTGCCTTCCATTTTGCGCCAGATGCCAACTGTGATCAGCAGCACCACCATACCGATCACGCCCGCAATGATACCCTCTCGGAACATGTCCCATTCAGGCAGCATACACATGCACATACCCAGTGCGAAAAACACGATGCCAATCGTACCTAAAACCAATGCAACAAAATTACTTTTCTTCATCATGAACCTCCATTTATCTACTTTTCTGTATCAACTGTAAACAGGATACGCCGAAAATGTTTTTCAAACATTTCTGTTTTGTTTCTGAAATATGAAAATCATTCCCTGTCTAAAATGACCTTGATCGTTTCATCCTGTGCTGCTGCCAGCTGGAAGGCATCCACAAAAGCATCTTCGATCTTCTGGTATGTACCGACTACACTATCTTCGATGGATTTATATGCCTCTGTTACTTTTTCTGCTGTTTTTCCTGTTTTCAGACGAATACCGAATTCACTGTCTGGATCTTCTTCCAAAAATGTATCCACAAATTTCTGTTCAATCTTTTCGTATGCATCTGTGATCTTTTTACCAAATCTTCCTGTTTTCAAACGATATCCTGCCATTTTATATTCTCCTTTCAAACTTCCTGTTTTTGTTTTACTTTCTGGAGACAGTATATCCCGACAATATGTTTGAATTGTTTGGGTTTTGTTTCTAAATTGTTAAATCAAAAGGCGATTGCCCTTTTCGCAGATCTCATACAGTTCATCATACTTGGCTTCGATCAATTCTGCGACCTTCTCTGTTTTCTTGTATCGTACTGCTTTATAGAGGAAAAAGGGGAGGATCCAACCAATAAATGCAGGGATCGCCAAAAGGATGCACAAAACCACCCGAGGTGGTGTTGCAGCAATGGCAAATACAGCCCCTGCCATAAACGCTGTCCCGATCAGACCAATGATCAGGGCCCATATAGTTGCTGCTGAGGTCTTGGATTGTTCCAGTCGCCCGATTTCCGATACGCAGCCATCAAAAATTCGCTGCAAACGGGTCAATTCCATACGATTGCAGAGTTTTCTGTCTCTTCTGAACCGCAGGGATACTTTCCCTATTTGACGAACGCCTCCATTATGATAGGTGCTGTTAGGGTCAGGCTCCCATCCGAAGCAGGGATAGCTGTCCATATATAGAGATGCCATCTCTGCTGGAACGATTTTTTCTTTATATTCATAGCCGATATAATCTGCTCCGCCTTTACTCAAAATTGCCATAAAACAAACTACACTCCCTCAATCATTGCACTTCTTCTGTTTCTACTTTCTTGGGCAGACGCACCGTAAAGGTACTTCCCTTCCCTTCTTCGCTGTTTACTGTGATGCTGCCGCCGCTCATCTGCAAAATACGCCATACCAGAGCCAGCCCCAGGCCGTTGCCCTCTGTAGCGTGGGAAGTATCCCCCTGATAAAACTTATCGAAAATACGCTTCATCACATCGGGCGCCATGCCGCAACCCGTATCCGCCACCTCTACGGTGATCATTTCTTCATCAGAGTATTGTTTCAGGCTGACGATTCCGCCCTCTTCCGTAAATTTGAAGGCATTGGAAAGCAGATTCTGCCATACCATTTCCATGATTTCTTCATCGGCTTCCACCATGGCCATCTCTTCCATATCCACATCGATCTCGATTTTCTTCTTCTCCCAGATGGATTCAAACCCAAGGATGCAATTTTCCAGCTGACGGCAAAGGTCATAAGCCTGGGCCTTGGGGGTGATCTTCTGGCTTTCCAGTTTGTTCAGCTTCAGCATATTAAAAATCAGAGAAGAAAGTCTCTGTGTTCCCCCTTCGATGGAAGCAACATATTCCTGCTGCTGTGGTGTCAGTTCTGTTGTTTGCAGAAGCTGGGCATAGTTCTGGATGACTGTCAGGGGTGTTTTCAATTCATGGGATACATTGGCTGCAAAGTCATTTTTCAGGGTCTCGATGGAGCCCAGTTCTTCCACCATCGTATTGAAATCCATGAACATGATATCCAGATAATCCAGTTTATCTGCCGTATGTCTGGGAGGAATATAGACAGAAAAATCCCCTGCCGCAACATCCGCCGTGGCTTTCGCCAGCCTTCGCATGGGAACCTCGTAAGTTTTTCGAATCTGTACACTCGTATACACGGTGAGCCCGATAGCAATGACAGCCCAATAGATCATAGGAAGAATGGTCTGTGCGACCCCGCTCCATTCCAACTGATTCATCAAAACGATCAACCCTGTATGGATGCCGCACATCAAGAGAAGTACAATAAAAATTACCCCAAAAAGGGAAACAGGGAAAATTGACTGCTTTGCATTTTTTCTTTGCTCCTTTTTCAAATCTTTCACACCAGCACCGCCTTATAACCCAATCCACGAACCGTTTTGATCTGAATATCAGGACAAACGGAAAATTTATCTCTCAGCTTTGTGATATATACATCCACGGCACGCAGACTCGTTTCACTTTCGATGCCCCAGAATTCATCCATCAGCTGAGAACGGGAGAAGGTACGATTGGGATAAGAAAGCAGTTTGAACATGATGTTGAATTCCCTCGTTGTCACAGGGATCTCCTGCCCATCCATAGTGGCTGTCATGGCATCTGCATCCAAAACCAGACCGCCTGCAGTCACTTTACGACTGGCTTCGATGTTTGCCCTGCGCAGAAGGGCGCGCACCCGCATCAGTAGTTCACTTAGGTCAATGGGTTTTACCATATAATCATCGATACCGATATCGAAGCCTCTCTGCTTTGCGTTTAAATCATCCCTGGCGCTGACGAACAGGATGGGAATAGCCTTATTCAGGCCGCGAATGGTCTCTGCAAACGAAAAACCGTCTGTTCCCGGCATCATAATATCTGAGATGATCAGATCATAAAGATTGTTATACATCTCGTCATAAGCGCTTTCCGCAGAAAGCACGCCCTTTGCCTGATAGCCGCTGTTATTCAGATATGCACAAACACTTTGTGTCAGTTTTTCATCGTCATCTACTACTAAAATATGGATCATTTTTTCTTCCTCCAGTATGCTTTTTTGTTACTATACCACCGTTTTGTTTCTGTTTTGTTAAAGTTTTTACCTTTTACAATTTTTATCAACCACCGAAACCCTGAAAAATGGGCATAAAAATCTGATTATCCTCTGGCTTATGTTTAAAAAAACTGACTGCGACCAGTTAAAATGAGTTTCTTTCTCTCTGCGCAAATAAAAAAAGACGAGTGCATACTCGTCTTCTTTTATTTGCTCATTTGTTAAAGAGGAAGGTGTCTAAAGTTTACTATTGGCATTTGCGTTCAATGAGTTAGTTGAAACTAACTATAATCAGTATATCAAATACTTAATATTCCGTCAACCTTTCTCACTTTCTGTTACTGGACACTTTTTCTCAATTAGAATTCTGTATTTTTCCATCAGCAGTTCGATAGCACAATCTGCTCCTTGAAAACCTACAAAGGATATGTTATTATTAGGATATTAAATTGTGAGGTGATTCAGCATGAGAATTTCAGCAAAAGGACGTTATGCACTCCGCATGTTACTTGATCTTGCGGAACATCAGCACGATGGTTATGTTGCCTTGAAAGATATTGCTGAACGTCAAAATATTTCAAAAAAATATCTGGAGCAAATCGTACCAATTTTGAATAAATCCGATATTCTTCGGACGACTCGCGGCTTTCAGGGCGGCTATCGGCTGGCAAAAAGTCCCGAGAAATATACAGTAGGAGAAATTCTGCGGTTGACCGAAGGAAGTCTCTCTCCTGTTGCCTGTTTGGAATACGATCCGGTCGGTTGTGAACGCAGGGTCGATTGTCCCACACTTCCTTTATGGCAAGGATTGTATCGCACCATCAACGAATACCTGAATGGCATCACATTACAGGATCTTCTGGATCAGCAAAGAGAAAGATATGCAAATGATTATGTAATATAACTATTGCTGCAAACGATTCAAATCATCGACTCACTGGATGCGCGCATCATTCCAGTGAGTCATTTTTTATTTAAAATATAGTACTTTTTATCCTTTTATCACTGCATCTTGCACACTTTTCAAAGTCCAGCCAATCAACTCTTCCACAGAAAATCTACGATATTTTCGCATCATAGTCAGCACTTCATTGCCCAAAGGCAACAGCCATTTTTCACTGACCTGCCCCATGCCATAGGCAACGCCCAGTACATTCAGCACAGGGCCTGCTGTACAGTCCGCGTCTTGTCCGCACATAGTGATGATATAGGCGGTTTCATCAAAATCATTATTACCGAACCACAGCGCCACCACTTCCGCCGCCATATTGGGATAAGCATGGATCCAATTATAGTCTGCAATGAATCTATCCTCGCATTTCTGCCATGCCGCCTCCCAGTTTTCCGAAGTCTGGCAACAGTCAACGGCAAAGCACACCATAGCGTAATATTCGCTTTCCTTCGGCAGGCAGGAGATAGTCTGTTTCACAACTTCCTTCATGTCTTTTTCCACAAATGCCAGAGAAACCAGCACCGCGTTAAAAATACCGCCGATGAGACCATTATTGGAATGGGACACTACACTGTCATAGGCCGCCAGCTTTGCTGCCAGTTTTGCATCGCCGGGAGCAACCATACCGTGGATGGCGGTACGCATCTGGGCGCCGATCCAGTCGGAATAGTAGTTCAAAAATCTGCCGCTTTCGGGAGGGCGGATGCCGCATCTGAGATTGCGGAGCGCCACTTCCTCCGCGGAATAACCGTCGGAAATCAGTTCCAGCCATTTGTCTGCAATGTGCTCAGATGTAATATCATAACCTTCCTTGCGGAAGGCATCCAGAAAGGCGATCTCATAAGTGATATCATCATTGTATGTCTCTGGAGCGCGCAGATAGTCCCTCACCTCGCCGAAAACCTTACGGATATTTTCTGTCAGATAGCCTTCTACCTGTGTACCCATAGCGCCGCCGATGAGCTGACTCAACCAGCCTGCCTTGATCTTCTCTGCAAAATCATCAGAGAAAACATCTACAGGCTTTGCTTCGGGGAAAGAACAAGCCGCTTCGATTTCCTCCCATGTTTGATACTCTCTGTAGTTCCAATAGGTGGACGCAGTGTCTTTAGGGGCTGTGTTCAGCAGCTGATAGATCTTTGCGGAGATGACCTGAATCGCCGCGCCATCCTTTTCCTCTTCCGCTTTCAGACCTGCATCGATATATTTTTCCGCTTTTGTTACATCGTAGCCCTTGTTTCTCATGCACTGGATCGCTGCCACGATCAGGTGACAGGGAGACAGAGAGCCAGGAACAAAGCTGTTCCAGTCTTTGAACAGCTTTTTATCAGAAGCGATACCATTTTCCAGATAACTCATCCAATTTTCTTCGCAGCTTTCCTCTACATGATGAGGCAGAGCTGCTTTCATCCATCTGAGTTCTCTTTGTCCTGCGTTCATTTCGTTCCCTCCTTACAGTTTCTTTTCCTTCTTGCTTCTCTGATAGGAATAAATGGAAATAGCAATAATCGTGATCAGATAAGGGATGGTCTGGATCAGCTGCGCAGGGAAATTCAGCATGGACAGACGGATCGCCAGGGAATCGGCAATGCCGAACAGACCAGAGGCAAGGAAAATGCCGAAGGGATTGCCCATCCCCATGGCTTCTGCAGCCATACCGATAAAACCACGGCCTGCGATCATTTCCTTGGAGAAGAAGGAAACGTAACCCATGGACATGAAGGCGCCGCCCAAACCCGCCAGTGTACCGGCAATGGCAAGAGTGATATATTTATATTTCATCACGTTGATACCAACAGATGCGGCTGCCTGTGCATTTTCGCCCACACTGCGGATACGCAGACCCAGAGGCGTGGAATAAAGCAGATACGCCAGCAGGAAGGTCAGAAGGATACCAACATATGTAAGCAGATTGTGTCCGGACAAAATCTCGCCCAGAACGGGGATATTCTGCAGAACAGGAATATCAATATTAGGGATCACAGGGCTGAACAGGCTCTGGGTAGAACCTTTTTCCCCTGCCACATAATAGATGACAAAGATGGTTAGCCCGCTTGCCATGGTGTTCAAGGCGATACCGGCAAGAATCTCCACGGCTTTCAGCTGCAGGGTCACATAACCAAACAGGAACGCCAGCAGGATACCTGTTACCACTGCACCAAGAACACCGCCCACAGCGCTCTGTGTGAAATAGCTGCAGACGGGGCCAGCCATAGCACAGGTCAGCATGATACCTTCGATACCGATGGAGTCGATGCCGCCCTTGGTAAATACCATACAGGACAATGCGGCAAAAAGGACAGGCGTCATCACGCGGATGACTGTGAATACAAAATCAGGAGAGATGATGGTCTGTAAGAATTCATTCATATCACTGTACCTCCTGTTCGTATTCTCTGGCTTCCTGCACGATGATGCGGCTGCGATATTTGCTCAGGATCGCCTGAGCAGAGATCAGGACGATAACGATCGCCTGGATCACCATGATCATTTCGGAAGGAATGTCGTTGTTTCTGGACATGATGTCCGCCCCTGTGCGCATATACGCCAGGAACAGTGCCGCAAAGGGCACATACTGTGCCTTATGACGGGCAACGATGGCGATGAGGATGCCATCCCAGCCGTAGTTGGTCAGACCGCCATACTGGAAGCGGGGATACATACCAAACAGATCAACGCCGCCGCCCAGGCCTGCCAGCACACCACCAATGAGAGCAGAACCTGTAATCAGTCTGTCGATATTCATGCCGGAATAGCGGGCCATGCGTTCATTTTTACCAACCATAGTCACTTTATAGCCAAAGGATGTTTTATTCAGCAGAAGCCATACCAGAAAAATACATACTGCACAGATGAGGATACCCGTATTGATACGTGTTCTGGGGATCAGTTTTGTCAGCAGTATGCCTTCGGGGAAGGCATAGGAATAGTTGGAGCTCATTGCAGGGTCTGCAAAAAAATCGACGATGATCCACATACCAAAATACAGACATACATAGTTTAACATCAGAGATGTTACCAGTACGTTTGCATTGCATTTTACTTTCAGGAACGCAGGGATGCCGCAAACGATGGCACCTGCCACGCAGGCTGCCCCCAGAGATACGATCAGATTCAGGGTATCGGGCAGCTGGAAAGTCAGCGCAGTAGCCGTAGCCGCTACGGCGCCAATAAAGAAGGCACCTTCCATGGCGAGGTTGAACAGACCTGCTCTTTGCAGCAGGATAACAGAAAGACCTGTAAACATCAGAGGTACACAGGCTTCCACCACGTTCCCCATGCGGCGGGGCGATGTCAGAGGGCCAATCAGAAAGTCAAACAGGGCGGGTACAGGCGTTTCACTGATGAGGAATACGACCACGCATACCAGCAGCAGGGAAAAACCAACAGCAACGCAGGTACGCAGGGCTTCTACCATGCCCAGTTTGCTCTGATTCTTATTTTTCTGTAAAGCAATTCCTTTCATTCTGCTGCCACCTCCTGTCCCTGTTTTTTCAAGCCCAGCATATACAGACCCAGTTCATATTCGCTTACTTCTTTACTGTCTTCAAAATAACCGGCAACTTCACCGTCACACATGACCATGATACTGTCGCTCAGTTCCAGAACTTCGTTCAGATCGGCGGAAATGAGCATAATGGCTTTGCCCTGATCCCTTAGCTCGATAATACGCTTCCAGATAAATTCGTTAGCACCAACGTCGATGCCTCGGGTAGGCTGGTTGGCGATGAGCAGGTCGGGATTTGCAGAAAATTCTCTAGCAACGACCACCTTCTGCATATTACCGCCGGAAAGCATTCCTACCTCCTGATTTTCATTTCTACAGAGGATCGTATAATCTTTAATGAGCTGCTGAGACATATCTTTGATCTTCTTCTGGCTCAGCAGATTCTTTTCACGGAGTTCTTTTTTATCGATACGATCGGCAACAAGATTTTCCCAGATGGATACCTTTGTTGCCACGCCTGTGGTCAAGCGGTCTTCGGGGATATAGGAAACACCGCTTTCGCGAATACCCATAATGGTTTCATCCAACAGATTTTTCCCTTCAAACAGAATCTTGCCTTCCACACCTTTATGGAAGCCGAAGATACATTCTGCCAGTTCATTCTGCCCATTGCCTTCCACACCGGCGATGCCTAAAATCTGACCGCGTTTTACTTCAAAATTCACGTAATTCAGGACTTTTTTCTTATCCTTATTCTCAAAGCTCAGATTTTCCACTTTCAACAGAGTTTCGCCGAAGGATGCAGGCTGTTTGTTCATTTTCAGGATAACGTCACGACCTACCATGAATTTGGAGATTTCCTCCTCTGTGGCATTCGCTGCATCCATGGTACCTACCAGACGTCCTCTTCGCAGCACAGTGATACGGTCGCAGATCTGTTTTACTTCCCTGATCTTATGGGAAATGAAGATAATGGTATGTCCGCTCTGTTTCAGCAGCAAAAGCTGTTCGAAAAGTTCTTCTGTTTCCTGTGGGGTCAGTACCGCTGTGGGCTCATCCAGAATGAGGAGCTTTGCATTTCTCGCCAGAACCTTGATGAGTTCTACCTTCTGTTTCAGCCCTACGGAAATATCGGATACCTTCGCCATAGGGTCTACCTTCAGGTTATATTTTTCAGAAAGTTCCTTTACCAGTTCGATGGCTTTCTGTTTATCAGTGGAAAGACCTTTCTTGGGTTCCATGCCAAGGATAACATTTTCGTATACACGCAAGCTTTCCACCAGCATGAAATGCTGATGTACCATACCAATGCCGGCTTCGATGATCTCCGCAGGCTTTTTGCCGTCCAGATGCTGACCGTCGAAAATGATCTCCCCTTCGTTTTTATCTTCAAACCCAAAGAGGATCTTCATCAGTGTGGATTTCCCGGCGCCGTTTTCCCCCATCAGGGCATGGATCTCACCATGGTTTACGGTAAGGGAGACATCCTTATTGGCAATGACACCATTTCCGTAAATCTTGGTGATCTGATTCATTTTCAAGATTTCTTTTTCCATATACATCGTTCCTTTTCAAAAATGCAGGTGCTCAAAAGAGCACCTGCATGGTTTTTACGTTATCTTATGGTGATCAGGGAGCAACGGAGTCGATAATCGTCTGAGATGTTGCTGTATCTGCGTGCAGTGCGGATGTTACAACAACTTCACCATTCATAACTGCTGTATTCGCTGCATCTACAGCTGCTTTGATCTCTTCGGGAACGTTTGCCTGATAGTACTGGTTATCTGCCAGACCTACGCCTTCTTCAGCCAAACCCAGAGATTCGAATGTACCCCAAGGCAGTGTACCTTCCATTTCCATGGATGCTGCACGAACCAGAGAGTTGCCTACTTCTTTCAGTACAGAAGTCAGGATCACGTTTGCTTTTTCTTCGCTTACGCCGTTGAACAGCATTGCCTGGTCAGAGTCAACGCCGATGATGTATTTGCCCATTTCAACCGCTGCATCTACACAGCCCAGACCAGCCTGTTCTGCTGCGGGGAAGATGATATCAACGCCCTGGTTGTACTGAGCAAGCGCCATTTCTTTGCCCTTTGCTGTATCATCCCAGGAACCGATGTAGGATACATAAACCTTGATTTCCGGATCAACGGATTTTGCGCCTTCGATATAGCCTACCAGGAAGTCTGTGATGATGGGATGTTCATCGCCGCCAACAAAGCCGATTTTCTTTTCTTCGTTTGCAAATTCCATATCGGATTCTGTTACCATCGCTGCCAGAACGCCTGCCAGATAGGAAGCTTCGTTCTGTTCATAGCTGATGGCATATACATTGGGGTGGTCGCCTTCCATTTCCATATCAAACAGGATGAATTTCTGTTCAGGATACATGTCAGCGATGCTCAGCACCAGTTCACCAGCGTTGGAGCCGTTTGTGATGATGAGGTCATATTTGCCTTCTTCCGCCAAATCTTCAAAGGTAGGCTGCCATTTTGTCTGATCACGGCCGATTTCGATGACCTTTGTGTTGCAGCCCATTGTTTCTGCCATTTCTGTGATACCGGCGTTTGCGGAGTCATTGAAGGATTTGTCACCCAGCTGGCCTGTTACAACAAAAACAACGTCCAATGCGCCATCTTCTGCTGCGTCATCTGCGGGTGCTTCAGAACCGCCGCCACAACCTGCCAGCATGCTGATCGCCATTACGCCTGCCAGAAGTACTGTCAAAAATCTTTTTTTCATTTGGATCTTCTCCCTTTTTCATAAATATTCTTGGCATTCACTCAATGCCACACAATAATAGTTTCCTTTGAATACGACTATGCTAAAGGGACCCTCCCCCTCTACATTCGGCGCATTCAAGCCTTCCCCATTATACTGTCTTGTCAGTGTATTGTCAACTGTCTTTACATATATTGTTCTATTTTTGTGATATATCAGCAATAACCATTCCAAACAAAAGAAAGGACTGTTTTTTACAAAACCAGTCCTTCAATTTCTGATTACCTCATATACTATAGTTAAAATCTGGAAGAATACGTCTTAAAAATCTTTTTGTTCTTTCTTCCTTTGGAGAAACCAAAATTTCATTCGAGGTTCCCTCTTCAACAACATATCCTCCATCCATAAAGATGATCTTTGTTGCAACATCTCTCGCAAAAGAAAGTTCATGTGTCACAATCACCATTGTAGCACCATCTTTGGCAAGTTCTTTCATTACCTTCAGAACTTCCCCCACAAGTTCCGGGTCAAGGGCGCTGGTAGGTTCATCAAACAATATGATTTCAGGATTTAAAACAACCGCCCTTGCAATGGCTACCCTCTGCTGCTGACCACCAGAAAGGGCATTGGGATAGAAGTTTTCTTTCTCCAGCATTCCTACCTTTTTCAGCGCACTTCTTGCCAGCTTCTCTGCTTCTGCCTTATGAACATGACGTCCGACTGTCAGTCCAAGTGTGACATTTTCCAGTACCGTCTTGTTTGCAAAAAGATTATAGTTTTGGAAAACAAAACCTTCTTTTTTTCTGATTTCAGAAATCTTCTTTTTTGAAGTGCTGTTCAGTTCGATCTTTTCTCCGTCTTCTTCCCAAACCCCTTCATCTGCTCGTTCCAGAAAGCTGATGCATCTCAGAAAAGTCGTTTTACCGGAACCGCTGGGCCCAATGATCACAATGACCTCGCCCTTTTCAACGTTTAAATCTACACCTTTTAAAATCTCATTTTCGCCAAACTTTTTCTTGACACCTTTAATTTCAATCATATGATACCCCCGTTTCTATTTTGGGTTTCTTTTTATATCCATAGTTCTCCGTTTTATAACGTGTGATGTGTTTTTCATATTTTTTGAACAGCCATTCCAAAGTGGAACATACAATGATATAGACAATCAGAAGATCCACATAACCTTCCACATATTTATATTCCAGACCAGCAGCCATCTTTGCCCTTGCCGTGATATCCATAACCGTCATGATAAATACCAGAGAAGTATTTTTCAGCATGTTCAGCGTGGAAGAACAAAAGCTTGGTGCAATCACGCCAAACGCCTGTGGAATGATCACCTTCGTATATGTCTGGAAAGAGGACAGCCCTACCATATAGGAAGCCTCAAATTGCCCTTTGCCCACTGCACTCAGCCCCGCTTTCCACATTTCAGAATAGCCGGCTGCTGTATTCAGAGAAAATACAACAAACGCATAAATGATCGGATTTACTGCATATACATCGAATGTTTTGCCAAATGCTTGCGCCAGAATACCCAGCAACACAGGCATACCATTATAGATCAGGAAAATCTGCACCACCATTGGCGTCCCTCTCATAAAGGAAATAAATAATGTCAGTATCGTATGCAAAACAGGTACTTTATGTATTCTGGCCAGCGCGATCAGAAATGCCAGAGGCAAACCGATGGCCACCGCGACTGCAACGATAAGCAGCGTCGTTGGGATACCCAAAACTGCCTGAAAAAAATTCTGTACAGCGAATTCTAAATCAAAATTCATATTCTCACCTCCGTAAAAATGCCTTTCGCGTAAAAGTTATTTCATAATCTTGCTAAAACGATACGTAAGCATATCTACGAATTTCCCGGTGAGCAAAGACA
>NZ_JAFUMA010000089.1 GCF_017483025.1 Anaerotignum sp.
GAAAAAAAATCCGAAAATTCGAATGATTTATCTTGCAAAACGTTGACTTTTCTGCTAGAATATCTTTGTTATGTCACATAGGCTTTGAGATTAAGGAGGTGCAGACAAATGGCTAAATGTGCAATTTGTGAAAAAGGCCAGATTACAGGTCATAGAATCAGTATCGAACGTTCCCAGGTATCTAGACGTGCGAATAGAAAATGGAAACCCAACGTAAAGAAAGTAAAAATCGTTGAAGACAACGGTAACATCAAATCTATTTACGTTTGCACAAGATGCATGCGTTCCAACAAAATCACACGTGCAATCTAATTCCAAACGAATGACAAAAGCCATTCTTTTCTCATGAAAAGAACGGCTTTTTTTCGTTTTACGGATTATTTGATTCAGCATCTTCTATGCTGGCTGATGAGCCAGATACCCACTCCGATCAGCAACGCCCCGATCAAAAATACACATTTGGGAATCAGACATGCCAGAAACATGCCCACACCAATGGCAATCAACACCACCCCGCCCAGCCATTTGATCGGCGCGCCGTTGCATCTTCTGCGCATCCCGACACCCCCTTTCTTTATTCCTATGCAGAAAAGTGTATTTTGTTCAATCAAAAAAGAGTCCTTTCGGACTCTTTTTTTAATCTTTTGACTGAATAACAAAGAGATATCCTTCACTGATATCAATCGTCGCCATTTCCTCTGCCAGCACATTGCTGACCGCAATATAGTCGCCATCCAGCGTTAAAGTCGCATCTGTCAGAGGATAGGAAAATCCCTTCAGGGTGATGCCCTTCACTTCCATAGAAAGGGGAATGGTAGAAACCAGATCGCCCACCTTGCCTTCCACCGTCAGGTGCTTATCAATGACTTCCACGCAGTTCTTATCATCCACCAGACGGGCTCTCACACCCTTTTTCAGCAACGAAAGCAGATAATGGGCATTGGCCAGGGTATGATCAAATCTGTCGCCAATACCGCCAAAAAGCACCAGCTCTGTTGCACCTAATTCCAGCGCCAGAAAGATACCCAGTTCCATATCTGTTTCGTCTTTTCTTGTGGGGAACTGACGAATGGGGATATTCTTTGCCTTATAATATTCCAGGATTTCAGGACTGGTGGAATCGAAATCCCCCACGATATAATCCGGGTCAATGCCCAGCGCTTTCGCATGGCGCATGCCTGCATCGCAGCAGATGACTGCATCCGCCCCGTCCATATAGTTCTCACAGAAACCGTAATCATTGATCTTGGCTCCTGCAAAAATGATCACTTTCATCGTTATTCATACTCCTTGAAAACTTCCATGAAGTTCTTCGCTGCCGCTGCAATATCATCTTTACCGAATACGGCAGAACCGGCAACAATTACTGTTGCGCCGGCATCCAGCACCTCTCGCACGTTGTCGATGGTGATGCCGCCGTCTACTTCGATATCGTAATGCAGACCCATTTCCTTTTTCCACTGTGCCAGCTGTCTGATCTTGGAAAGCTGACTATCCATGAATCTCTGACCCCCGAAACCGGGTTCTACTGTCATAACCATGATCACATCAACCACCTTCAGGTAAGGCAGAACTGTTTCCACAGGCGTTCTGGGGTTCAGTGTGATACCTGCCTTGCATCCTGTTGCCTTGATCTGATGGAGGACTTCCATGGGATATTTTGTTGCTTCCACATGGATGGTGATGATATCCGCACCGGCTTTATGGAAATCTTCGATGTATTTTTCAGGTTCCACGATCATCAGATGTGCATCGAAAACCATGTTGCTGTATTTTCTCACGCTTTTGATCACAGGAATACCAAAGGAAATATTTGGAACGAATACGCCGTCCATGACATCCAGATGGATATAGGGTGTACCTGCGTCTTCGATCAGTTTCAGCTGTTCCGCTACTTTGCCAAAATCGATGGAAAGCATGGAAGGGGAAAGTTTGATGCTCATTTTAAAATCTCCTCTCTTCTTCTTCCTTAAGTTCGTTATATATGGTCACATATCTGTCGTATCTCATCTGCGCAATCACTTCGCCGATCTCCGCCTTTACGGCGCAATCGGGCTCATTGATATGGATGCAGCCATTGTAATAGCATTTATGCACGAAGGGTGCAAATTCACGGAAATGATACTGCAGCTTTTCCGAAGGGATATGAGTCAGGAAAAGGGATGTGAACCCGGGAGAGTCCACGATATAACTCTTATCCGTGATCTGGATCAGTTCCGCATGGCGGGTCGTATGCTTGCCGCGCTGAATCTTTTCGCTGATCTCCCCAGTATTCAGTTCCAAACCGGGGAATGCCGCATTGATCAAACTGCTCTTGCCCACCCCGGAGGGGCCTGCAAATACAGAAATCTTATTTTCCAATGCATGGCGCAACTCTTCAATGCCCATGCCTTTTTCCGCACTGGTGCAAATGACAGGATAACCTGCATTACGATACATTTCCGCCGCTTCCAGATATCTTTCTTTTTTATCCTTGTCGATTTTATTGATCACGATCACGATATCCAGTTCCTGTTCTTCCGCAAGAAGCAGGAAGCGGTCCAGCAAGTCCAGGTTCATATTAGGGCTTTTCGCCGCAAATACGATGACTGCCTGATCTACATTAGATACACGGGGCCGGATCAGTTCATTTCTTCGGGGCAAAATTTCATCCAGACTGCCCTTCTTATTTTCCTCATCCAACACAGAAATACGCACCGCATCCCCGACCGTAGGTCGGATACCTTCCTTTCGGAAGATACCCCTTGCCCGGCATTCGTAAACGCCGTTTTCTGTATCGATATAATAAAAACCGCCAATTCCTTTTAAAATTACGCCTTCCAGCATTTTTTCACCTTATTCTGCAAAATTTACACTCTGAGACCACTGCTGTACATTGTCGATATAGCATGTCACAGAACCACTGCCCTTACCTGTAACTGCTACGCTGTAAGGGAATTCGGAAGCATCGCGATATTCATCCACAATGGGATACATACCGTCTGCATCATTTTTCACCACACGCACATATACGGAACCACTGGTGCCGGAGGGTGCATTGATGGTGAAATATTTCGTGCCAGTACCCTGATTTGTATTAGAAGAGGGCGTAGATGTATCCGTATTCTGGCCTGCGCCTGTGCTTACCACCAGGTTCACAACGCTGCCTGCAGGCACTTCAGAATCAGCAGACAATGTCTGTGTCATAACACGGCCTTCCGCCACACGATCGCTGGCTGCATAGGATACGTTGCCAACCACCAGACCAACTGCCTCCAGAGAAGCTCTTGCGCTGCTTTCTGTTTCATTTACTACATTAGGCACCACTACATCACCGCTGGCAGCATCGCCCTTGCTGACCTTCAGCACGATACGGCTCTTGGCTGTGATAGCTTCGCCCGCTGCGGGTTCCTGTTCAATAACTTCCATTTCATCGGCTTCGGGATCGTTCACATATTCAATCTTCACCACATCGCCAACCAGGCGCATGATGGCTTCTACGGCATCGTTTTCATCCTTGCCCACAACATCAGGCATTTCTTCCTCCGTCAGGCCCAGGCTGACTTTTACGCCGATCTTTGTGCCTTCGCCGATCATGGTGCCTTCACTGACGGACTGATAGATGATACAGCCTGTATCATAGAAGCTGCTGTAATCTTCCCCTTCTTCCACCAGAATGATACCCATTTCCTCTGCAGCCTTCACTGCATCTTCATAGGGCACACCGATGAACATAGGTGTTTCGATATTTTTTTCGCTGGCAATGAAGCCGCCAAAGCCGCCGCCCATGAATTTGATGCCCACTGCAGAAATGATGCCGATCAGCACCAGAGCCGTGATCACAGCCGCAATGATGACCTTACGCTCTGCTTTTCTGTCCTGTTCATTGTCATAATCATCTTCTGTTCTGGGGTTTCTGCGCACCCTTTCCGGGCGTCTGCTTGTTTTCACGGGAGCAGATTCTACATACTCGTTTTCATAATCATCCTCTTTGGAAATCTGCGTCATTTTCAGCTTTTTGCTGTATTTTTCAAAGCCAACCAAAGGTGTATAAACATCGCCATCATCCTCTGCAGTTTCTTTTTCCGCTTCTTTGGCTTCCTGCACTTCTTCCGCAGGCTCTGCCTTCTGCCCCGCACGAATCATTTCCAGTTCTTTGGGGTCTGCAGGTTTTGTTTCCTGAGGCGTTTCCACTGCCGCCTGGGCCGCTTTTTCCGCTTCTGCCCTTTCCTGGGCTTCTCTCAGTCTAGCTGCCGCTTCCGCCCTTCTGGACATGCGTACGCCTGCACCTGCTGCTGCAGCTGCCCCCGCTGTGGCTGCTGCGCCGGCTGCAACGCCTGCCGCTTCCACTTCCTTCTTTTCTGCAGATTCACGGGACACCTTTGCTGCCCCCGTGATATCTGCTCTGGCGCGGATCAGATCTGCCAGCAGCAAATCAATGCTTGCATAGCGTTCATCGGCTTTTTTCATGGTCGCTTTCTTGATGATGCCTTCCAGAGAACGTGTGCAGTTTGGATTATACTGACGGATATCAGGCAATTCATCATTGATATGCATCAGGGCAATGCTTACGGAGTTGTTGCCCTGGAAAGGCAAAACCCCTGTGATCATTTCAAACATAGTGATACCCAGAGAATAGATATCGCTCTTTTCATCCACATAGCCACCTCTTGCCTGTTCAGGGGAGAAATAATGGACAGAACCGGCTGCATTGGCTGTTGTCGTCATTGTGGATGCCGTAGCCGCTCTGGCGATGCCAAAGTCTGTTACCTTTACTACGCCATCTGTCCCCACCAGAATATTCTGGGGCTTGATGTCTCTATGTACGATATGGGCTTTGTGGGCCTGACTCAATGCAGAAGCGATCTGGATCGCCACATTGATGGTAGAACGGGAATCGAAAGGCGCCTTTTCCTTGATCGCCTTTTTCAGGGTATCCCCATGGATATATTCATTTACGATATAGTTAATGTCGCCATCCTCGCCTACGTCATAGGCTCTTACAATATTGGGATGGGACAGTCTCGCCGCGGAACAGGCTTCAGAGCGGAAACGTTCGATGAATTCTTCATCGCCGATGAATTCCTCGCGCAGAACCTTCACTGTTACATAACGATCCAGTTTTTTGTCTCTGCCTCTGTAAACAACTGCCATGCCGCCGGAACCGATCTTCTCTATGATTTCGTATCTGCCGCTCAGGACAGTACCCGGATTCAATAACATCAGTATTTAACCTCCTACTTATATCTCAACCAAAATCAGGGAAATATTATCATGCCCACCATGTTTATTGGCTTCTTCCACCAAAATCGCTGCTTTTCTGTCTAAAGTGGTGCGTTTATTCAAAATTTTCGCCATTTCTTCATCCTTCAGCATACCGGAAAGGCCATCTGTGCAAAGCAGGACGATATCGCCTTTTTTCACAGGATGGATGGCCGTATCTGTTTCTACAGTATTTTTGATGCCGATGGCGCGGGTGATCACATTTCTCTTGGGGTGGGTCGCCGCTTCTTCCTTTGTAATGTTGCCCATCTTCACCAATTCCATTACGTAAGAATGGTCTGTTGTCAGAGGGATCATCTCTTTTTTGCGGAAAAGATAGGCTCTGCTGTCCCCCACATGGGCCACATACACCTTATCTTCTCTTACCGCCGCTGCAACGATGGTCGTCCCCATTTCTGCAAATTCCCTTGCGGAATTAGATTTATTGTATACTTCCTGATTGGCAGCCGCCATAGCTCCCGTCATCAGATCCAGCACGTCTTCGCTGTCTGCATGCTGCATTTCCTTCCAGAAATGGACCAGGAATGCTTCGATAGCGCTGCTGCTGGCAACTTCGCCGGCATTACAGCCGCCCATCCCATCGGCTACCAGATATAGATTTTCTGCGGGGTCTTCCCCTGCCGAAATATAATATGCATCTTCATTGTTTTTGCGGCATTTTCCAATGTCGCTCATCCCAACTGCTTTCAACGCTGCTCCACCTCCTTGGCAAACGTTTTCAATTCTTTACTCTTCTGTCTTTTGTTCGTTTTTCATATGGCTCCGCCTCAGCTGACCGCAGGCTGCGTCGATGTCGCTGCCCAGCTTACGTCTGACGGTCGTTTCCACGCCGTTTTCATTCAGGATGGAAGCAAAACGCTTCACCCTCTCGGCGGTACTTTTTACATAATTTCTTTCCTTTACGTCATTGACAGGGATCAGATTGATATGACAAAGCATATCTCTCAGTTTCTTTACCAGCTCCCACGCATGCTCATCGCCGTCGTTTACCCCGTGAATAAGGGCATATTCGAAGGTGATGCGGCGTTTTGTCTTGTCCGCATAATCGCGGCACGCCTGCAGCAATCTATCCATGCTGTAGACCTTTGCGATGGGCATGGTCTGTGTGCGGATGCCGTCATTTGGCGCATGCAGGGAAACTGCCAGTGTGATCTGCAGATCTTCCTCCGCCAGATCGTAGATTTTTTCCACCAGACCGCAGGTGGAAAGGGTGATATGTCTCTGGCCCATATTCTGACCCTTGGGATCATTGATGAGACGCAGGAATTTCACAACGTTATCATAGTTATCCAGAGGCTCACCGCTGCCCATCAGCACCGTGCCGTGGACTCTTTCGCCGCAGTCCTTCTGGATGGCATAAATCTGGGAAAGCATTTCCCCCGCTGTCAGGCCACGTTCCACGCCGTCCAAAGTGGATGCGCAGAATTTGCAGCCCATGCGGCAACCAACCTGTGTGGAAATGCAGACCGTATTGCCATGTTCATATTTCATCAATACGCTTTCGATGATGGCACCATCAGAAAGTGCAAAGAGATATTTTCTTGTTCCATCGATTTGGGAGACCAGTTTGCGAACCATCTCCACGCCGTTGATAGACGCTGTTTCAGAAAGTTTTTCTCTCAGCCCCTTGGAAAGGTTCGTCATTTCTTCGAAGCTGTCCACCTGTTTGGCATGGAGCCAGTCGAAAATCTGCTTTGCACGGAATTTAGGCTCGCCCAATTCCTTCAGCAGGTCTTCCAGTTCATTTATATTCATGGATTTGATATCAATTTTTTCCATATCTTAATCCTTTCTTCTCATTCTGGAAATGAAGAAACCGTCTGTTCCTGTTTTATGGGGCAGCAAGGTGATATAGCCTTTTTTCGCTGTATCCACCTTCCAATCTGCAGGCAGGAAATCTGTGATATCCTCCGCTTCAAATTCGGGGTGGTTTTTCAGGAACCATTCCAGATTTTTTTCATTTTCCTTGCGGCACAGGGTACAGGTGCTATACACCAGAACGCCGCCGGGTTTCACATAGCCTGCCGCATTTTCGAGAATTTCTCTCTGGATACCTGTCAGGCTATCAATTTCGTTACCGTCTTTTTTCAGGCGGATATCAGGCTTCTTGCGCATCAGCCCCAGTCCGGAGCAGGGCGCATCCACCAGCACACGGTCAAACAATTCATGTTCTTCCTCTTTTTCCGCCGCATCCTTTACTTTGCATTCCATCATGCTGATGCCGAGACGTTCCGCCCCTTCCTCCATCAGTTCGATTTTATGCTCATATATATCACAGGAAACCAAAGTTCCTGCATTTTCCATTTTTTCTGCCGTTGTAAAGCTTTTGCCGCCGGGGGCAGCACACATATCCATGATGCTTTCGCCCTTCTGGGGATCAAGGATTTTTACCGCCAGCTGAGAGCTTTCATCCTGCACATGAAACAACCCCTTCTGGAAGGCTTCCAGTCTGCTCAGGTCTGCTGTTTTTGTCAGGTGCAGGGCATTCTCGGAAACCTTGCCATCCCTTACTTCCACGCCTGCTTTTTCCAGCATCTCTTTCAATTCTGCCTTGTTTGTTTTCAGGGTATTCACACGAATGGTCACATCAGGGGACTGATTATCGAAAGCACAGATTTTTTCTGCTTCTTCATAGCCATAATATGCCACCCACATTTTCACCAGCCACAGGGGATGGGAATAGGCAACAGAAAGATATTCCGCAGTGCCTTTTTCCGGCAGGGGAATTTCATTTTTCTTTTTCGCCGCTGTACGCAAAACGCCGTTGACGAAACCCTTCAGGGAAGCATAACCTCTCACTCCTGCCAGTTTCACCGCTTCGTTACATGCCGCAGAATCAGGCACATCCATGAAATACATCTGATACACCGCAGAACGCATTACCGCCAGCAGCCAGGGCTTCATCTTTTCCGTTTTTGTTTTGGAAAAAGTATTCAGCACGTGGTCGATGTAGATGAGGTTACGCAAAGTACCATTTACGATCTCCGTTACAAAGGCTCTGTCCTGTCTGGGCATAGCACCATTCTGGCGTAGCAGCCTTCTCAATGTCATATTATTATAGGCTTCTTCCGTCATGATTTCCATGAGGGCTTCCGCCGCGATTTCTCTGGGATTGATCTGGATCATTTTTTCCATTCCTTCCGTCCAAGTCATTCTATCTCAACATAATATTATACGACAAAAAGCGCCTTCCTTCAATATTTTCAACCTTTTTTCCCCATTTTCCACCAAAAAAATCTTACATTAAATGCCTTTCTATAAAAACACCAAAAGGCCAACCCTCTTTCGAAGGTTAGCCTTTCATTTTCTTAATCGTCTCTTCTGCCGAAGATAGCGATCAATCTCAAAAGCTGTGCCACTGCCGCAAATGCCGCCGCAACATAGGTCATTGCCGCCGCACTCAGCACCTTTTTTGCACCGCCAATCTCATCGCTGTCCAGGAAGCCATCATCCACCAGCAGACGAATCGCTCTGCTGGAAGCGTTGAATTCCACAGGTAGTGTGATGATCGTAAACGCTACAGACAAAGAGAAGAACAGGATACCCAGTGTCACCAGTGTGCTGCCGCCGCCGCTGAACATAAACCCAATGATGATCAGAGGGATCGCCAGCTTAGAGCCAAAGTTTGCCAGAGGCACGAAAAAGCTTCTCAATGCCAGTGGTGCATAGCCCACATCATGCTGGATGGCATGACCTGTTTCATGGGCCGCAACGCCCAGCGCCGCTACAGATGTACTATCATATACACTCTGAGACAGTCTCAGCGTTTTTGTTCTGGGGTCGTAATGGTCTGTCAGGTTACCTGCCACACGCTGTACGCTGACATCATAAATGCCTGCATTCTGCAGCATCTGTGTCGCCACCTGCGCGCCGGTAAAACCTGCTCTGTTTCTTACTCTGGAATATTTATTGAATGTGCTGGATACCTTTGTCTGCGCCACCATAGAGAAGATGAACGCGATGATCACCAGGATATACCAGGGATCCATGCCGTATCCATAACCATAGCCGTAATACATAATTGGTTCCTCCTATCTTATTGGAACAGGACGCCCGTATTCATTGCATGGCCGCGCAGATATGCATCTGCCGCCATTTTCTTCCCGCCGCGGGCCTGCACTTCCTTGATGCGCAGGATACCGTCGCCGCATTTCACCGCAAAGTCTTTCTTTGTTACTTCCACGATTTCCCCATATGCAGCATCGGGATAGTCTTTTGCTTCCGCTTCTGCCCAGAACATCTTCAGAGGTTCTTCCTCGAAAATCGCATATGCACCGTGACCGGGATACATCCCTCTCATCAGGTCAATGATCTGCTGACCTTTCATGCTCCAGTCGATATGGCCTGTTTCCTTATGGATCATTGGTGCATGGGTCGCCAGCGCGTCATCCTGAGGAATTCTTTCGATGGTGCCCGCTTCCAGCCCATCTATGGTTTCCAGCAAGAGCTGTGCCCCTGCTTCTGCCATTTTGTCATGCAGATCTTCGAAATTATCTGTAGGCAGAATTTCCACTTCTGTTTTCAGCAGCATATCGCCTGTGTCCATGCCTTTCGCCATGAACATGGTTGTGATACCTGTTACCTTTTTGCCGTCAATAATGGCACGCTGCATGGGCGCTGCGCCTCTGTATTCGGGCAGCAGAGAGCCATGTACGTTGATACAGCCATATTTAGGCATATTCAAAATATCTTCAGGCAGCAGCTGACCAAAAGCTGTTACCGCGATCAGATCTGCGCCATAGCTGCGCAGTTTTTCGATCATTTCAGGTTCTCTCACCTTGATGGGCTGCAGCACTTCGATGCCATGTTCCAGCGCCAGTTCCTTTACAGGCGTAAACTGCATTTTTTTACCTCTGCCCTTAGGTTTGTCGGGCTGTGTCACAACCGCAACAACCTCATGCTTTGTCAGCAGAGCTTTCAGAGAATACACCGCAAAATCGGGTGTGCCCATAAAAATCACTTTCATCGGATTTCCTCCTTATGCTTCTTCCACGGGCAGAGCCTTGTCGATATACAGGATACCATCCAGGTGGTCGATTTCATGGCACAGAGCACGTGCCATCAGCTCTTCCCCTTCGATGATGAATTCGTTGCCATCTCTGTCCATGGCTTTCACCTTTACGTAGTTGGGTCTTTCCACGGGTGCATATTTGCCGGGAACGCTCAGGCAGCCTTCATCATCGATCTGAGAACCGCTTGTTTCCAGAATTTCGGGGTTGATCAGTTCTACCAGACCTTCGCCGATATCGATGACTACCACTCTTTTCAGGATACCCACCTGAGGTGCCGCCAGACCAACGCCGTTTGCTTCATACATGGTATCAGCCATATCATCCAGCAATGTCAGCAGGTTAGGTGTGATTTCTTTCACGGGTTTGCAAATTTTTCTCAGCACTTCATCTGTACTGATGCGAATATTACGAATTGCCATGTTCCTTCCTCCTATACTATCTCCAAAATTTGAACAAATTCAAAATTCCTTCTTAAAAATATCTTAAAATACAATATAAAATTATATCATAAATTCCGTTTTTATACAATATTGACGGGATTCAGAGAAACCTGATATCTCACGTCCGATTTTCTGTCCTTCTTCATGCTTTCCACCACAGGAAGCACCAGTTCCCGCAGAGCCTCTTCCTCTGCCGCCTTTATGATGAGCTGCCAGCGATATTCCCCACGGAATTTCGCCAATGCCGCGGGTACAGGCCCTAAAATTGTGGCAATGCCTTCGCCGTCCGCCTTTGCCAGTTTCACCGCCAGTTTCTGCGCCGCAACTTCCACAGCATTCTTTTCTTCCCCAACGATGAGAATACTGAAAAACGCCGAGAACGGAGGATACCCCATCATCTGCCGCATCAGGATCTCCTCTTCAAAAAAGCCTTTAAAGTCCTGATCAGCCGCATGTTTCACAGCATAATGCTCCGGCTGATACGTCTGAATGAAAACGCGACCGCGGTCATCTCTTCTGCCTGCGCGTCCCGCCGCCTGTGTCATCAGGCGGAAGCCTGTTTCGGAAGCCGTATAACTATCCACATTCAGGGATAAATCCGCCGCCATGATGCCCACCAGCGTCACGTTAGGGTAATCATGCCCCTTGGCGATCATCTGGGTACCGATCAGGATATCGGCTTCGCCTTTGCCAAAGGCTTCCAGTATTTTTTCGTGGCTGTGCTTCGTCATGGTCGTATCTAAATCCATACGCAGGATACGAGCCTCAGGGAACAGCTTTCTTGCTTCTTCTTCGATTTTCTGCGTACCTGTCCCAAAATAACGGATATATTTTGAACCACACTCCGGACAAACCTTCGGAATATCCGCCCTTCTGCCGCAATAATGGCAGACCAGTGCGTTTTCCTTCGCATGATAGGTATATGTGATATCACATTCCGGGCAGGTCATCACATGTCCGCAGCTGCGGCAGGAAACGAAGGTCGCATAGCCCCTGCGGTTCAGGAAAAGCATCGTCTGCTCGCCTTTTCGCAGATTTTCTCGGATAGCTTTCTGCAATTCTCTGCTGAAAGCAGAACGATTGCCCTCCGCCAGTTCTTTTCGCATATCTGTCACAAAAACTTCGGGCAGTGTACCGCCGCCAGTTCGTTCGTTCAATTCCAGAAGGAGGTATTCTCCCTCTTTTGCCCGATGATAACTTACCAGATCGGGCGTTGCCGTCCCCATCAGGAACAGGCAGTTATATTTCTTCGCCGCCTCCGCCGCTACATCCCTGGTATCATATTTGGGTGTAATATCGGAAACATAGCTGTTTTCGTGGGCTTCATCCATGATGATGGCCCCTACATTCTGGAAAGGCATAAACAGCGCCGAACGGGGGCCAATGATGACAGAAATTTCTCCGTCTCTCGCTTTTTTCCATTGGTCAACCCTCTCACCCATGGAAAGGCGGCTGTGAGTCACGCTGACCGCATCGCCAAAGCGGGAAATGAAACGTTCCAGAATCAGCGGCGTCAGAGCGATCTCCGGCACCAGAACGATAGCCTGCTGCCCCTTCGCCAGCACATCAGCAATGATCTGCATATAAATTTCCGTCTTTCCGCTGCCTGTTATCCCATGAAGCAGTACAGGTCGTTTTTCTTCTTTTGCCATTTCCGCACGGATGGCAGCCAGTGCGTCTGCCTGTTCCGCTGTAGGTGCAAAGGCTTTTGTCTTTTCGTAGTCTTCGGCATCGAAAACATTTCTCAATTCGGTCTGTTTTCTTTCCTTCAAAATCCCTTTACACAACAACGTCTTAATGGGGGATTCCGTGATGCCAAACTTTTCTTTCAGCTCCTCTGCTGTGGCCTCTTCTCCATTTCGCAGATATTCCAGGATCAAACGCTGCCCTTCCAGCCGTTTATCCTTCTCCGCTTTTTTCCATGCCGCTTCCAGCAAAGGATGCTCCATATCCAGCGAATACAATTTTTTCTCTTTTTTGTATTCACTGCGGCGAAGCTGCTGTTTTATCTCCAGCAAGCCTTTTTCTTCCATCCTACGCAGAAAATCCAAGATTCTCCCGCTGAACTCTGCCTGAATTTCATCCAAAGGGACATTCTTTCGCTCCCCGATATAATCCACCAGAAGCTTTTCCTTCGGCGTCAGTTTTGTTTCACCAGCGAACACTTTCAGGTTTACGGCCCAACTGCTTTTCGTGCGGATTCCCGCAGGCATGATGGCCTGCAGACACTGATTCAGCGTACAGAAATATCTGCTCCGCATCCATTCCGCCAATTCCAGCAATTCAGGTGTAAAGGTCGGTTTCCCTTCATCCAGCATTTCGAGGATATTTTTGATCTTATCCTCAGGTACGTCTGTTTCTTCTGAGAGAGAAATGACATATCCTTCCTCTTTCTTGTTTCTGCTGCCAAAAGGCACGATCACGCGAACACCCTGACGGACTTTCATCCCCTCAGGTACGCCATAATCAAACATCTTATCCATCTGCGGATTATTCAGCCCCACGATAACTTTTGCATACATCATTTCTCACCTCCTTTTTGTACTCTGTATAAAAATAGCCCGTGGATACGGGCTGATTTTTCTTATACTTCTTCGATTTCGTCATCCAGCAGCGCCTTGCGATATGCAGGATGCAGCTGTTCGTCTGCTTCTTCTGCCATGCTTTCGAAGTCAACTTCTGCCAGTGTCACTTCTTTATCTTCCACAATGGGCTGACCCTGACGGATTTTCAGTTTGCCTTCATGGATTTCATGAACAGCGATGGAAACGGGTTTGTCTACTTCCACTTTATCGATCATGGGATCAGCATGATCCACCAGCTGTCTTGCTCTTTTTGCCGCCGCAATAACGATGGTATATCTGCTGCCGATGGTGATATCTTCAGCGTCCTGTGTGATTACATCCAGGATATCGGAATAAGAAGGTCTCAACATTTTTACATCTCTCCTTTAAAAATTTTTTTGATATTTTTATTTCTGCTGCATTTCATTTTTTCTGCTTCCACGATGGTCAGAATGTCTTCTGTGGCCTGATCTACCGTTTCATTGATGACCAGATAATCATATTCATCCACCAGTTCCATTTCTTCCAGCGCACGGCGCAGGCGCATATTGATGGTATCCTTATCCTCTGTGCCGCGATTTGTCAGGCGATTGCCCAGTTCTTCCAGATTAGGGGGAACCATGAACACCAGCACGCCTTCAGGATAAATTTTCTTTACCTGCAGTGCGCCCTGTACTTCGATTTCCAGAATGACATTATTCCCTGCCATCAGCTGCTCTGTTACATATTTTCTGGGTGTGCCATAATAGTTCCCGCAAAATTCTGCCCATTCCAGCAGCTCCTTACGGTCTCTCATCTGTTCGAATTCTTCTCTTGTGTGGAAGAAATAATGCACCCCGTTTTCTTCATAGTCTCTGGGTTTTCTTGTCGTTGCAGAAATGGAAAGAGAAAAATCATCCTTTTTGCAAAGACGTTCTACGATGGTCCCTTTGCCGGAACCGGAAGGGCCAGAGATGATCAATAAAATACCCTGTTTTTTCAATTCTTACATCCCCTTCTCGTTGTTACTCGAGATTTTGGATTTGTTCCCTAATCTTCTCGATTTCACTCTTCAGTTCGATAGTCGCTTTCACGATCTGGATATCATTTGCCTTGGAAGCAATCGTGTTGGATTCTCTGTTCATTTCCTGGATCAGGAAATCCAGTTTTCTGCCAACCTGACCGCCGCCTTCCAGAATATCCTTCAGCTGCACCAGATGGCTTTCCAGTCTGGTCACTTCTTCATCCACACAGCCTCTGTCTGCAAAAACTGCCACTTCTGTTGCGATTCTCTGAGGATCTACATCCACGCCGCCCAAGAGGTCTTTCAGTCTGTTGTTCAGCTTTTCCTGATACTCCACAACCACCAGAGGAGAGCGTTCTTTGACTTCTGCCACCAGAGTTTTAATTCTTTCGCCCTTCAGCAGGATGTCCCTTTTCAGGTTTTCGCCTTCCACAGTTCTCATGGCTACGAATTTTTCCACTGCTTCATCCAGAGCAGGAGCCAGAGCTTCCCAGATGACCGCTTCTTCCTGCTGCGCCTTTTCCACTGTGATGATATCAGGGAATTTTGCCGCCAATTCCAGTTTGCTGCCGTCTTTCAGGCCAAATTTTTCTTCCAGCAGGTTCAGTTTTTCGATATATGCCGCTGCCAGTGTTTCGTTCAGTTTTACTTCCACATCGGCTGCGGAAAATGTTTCAAAGCTGATGTAAACATCGGTCTTGCCGCGGAATACATCACGCATGATTCTTTTTTTGATCTTATCTTCCAGACTTGCCAGAGAACGGGGCAGTTTGATGGTCATATCGTTGTAACGATGGTTCACAGATTTCATTTCCACCGTGAATTTACGTTCCTCTGCGATATGCTCACCGCGTCCATAGCCGGTCATGCTTCTTACGCTTGCACTCATGTTTCTATTCCTTTCTTTCTTGCACGTTCAAAAATCGTTGTTCCATTATACATACCCGTCTGTAAAATAGCAAGGAAAATCTCAAATTGTATACACCAATTTTAATTTTATTTTAATCTTTCGACTATTTATGTATCTCAGACAAAACAGATGCAAAAACAGCTATAA
>NZ_JAFUMA010000006.1 GCF_017483025.1 Anaerotignum sp.
GTAGGTGTATGTCAGGTCTTCTGCAGTATAGATCAGCTCATCTCTTGTGTCAGGTCTGGTGACAACGGGAGTGCCAGTGTAGCCTGTTTTTGCTGTGCCGTCGTATTCGTATTCGGCAACGCCTGTCAGACCGTTGATATTGACGGGGATGATATTTACGATATTGAATCGCAGTTCTACAGAAATTGGTTCATAGCCATTACCAAAGGAGATAGTCAGGTCGAACACTTCTGTGGAGGCGGGGGAGGGCTTTGTGTAATAGAACAGATCGCCGTCAGGCATCAGATAAATGCTCTGCATAGTGTTTGTTACACGGCTGTCAGTAAATGCGCCGTGGGTATCGTTGGCAATCGTTGTAAACACAGGTTTCAGGTCGGGATATGCTTCTGCAAAACTGTCATTCAGGAAAATGTCTGCAGAAATATAACCGAACTGATCTTTCTGTGCATAAACATATTTGAAAGTTTCATAATATTCCGCAGGGATAGTCAGTTTTGTGTATGTATCCGTATAACTTTCGCCGCAGGGACATTCATGAATGGTGTAGCCCTGTTCTGTAGAAGTAGGGGGAATGATTGTATCTTCATAGGCGTGCTTTTCAGAAACCAGTGTATAACCTGCCCATGTTTTATTTTCTGCGTCATATCTGTCGCTTGTAAGCCATCCATCTTTGCTGCAGTCATAATACCATGTTACATCATCTCTGAAACTGGAAAGGGTATTTGAAAGCATGATACCTTTATCTGTAACAGAAGAAGGAGCAGAACCTTTGAAGTGTACTTCTTTCAGGCTGGAACAGTTCCAGAATGCGCCATCTGCAAAAGAGGGGCTATCAGCTTCAATTGTGATAGAGGTCAAACCACTTGTGAATGCCTGTGTACCAAAATAACTGCTTGCTCCCAGTTCCAGTTCTGTAACAGGACTGCCGTTAAAAGCACCTTCGCACAGACTGCAGCCATCACCAAGGTCAACCGTTACCAGGTTATTGCAGCTTGCAAATGCATAATCTTCGATGGATGTTACGCTATCTGGGATAGTTACGCTTGTAAGGCCATCGTGGTTGTAAAAAGCGCAGTAGCCGATTTCAGTAATGCCGTCGGGGAAGACAATGGAAGTGATGCTGTCTTTGTAAGCCAGCCAAGGGGAGTAATCCTCATATTCATCATCTTCATCATAGGTATACATTGGTCCTGTACCACTGATGGTCAGGGTACCTGTTGTATTATCGAATTCCCATGTCAGGTTTTCGCCGCATTGACCGCTGGTAGGAATCACATAGTGGATGGTAGCATTAGTCAGACACTCGTTGTTTGTACCAATTGTGATGGCATTCCATTCTGTTTCTGTACCACCGTAGTAAACATCTTCCAGGGCATTGCATTCCCAAAATGCCGCATCACCGATGGTTGTCACACTGATGGGAATGGTGATTTCTGTCAGTGCATAGCAGCAGCCAAAAGCGCCTTCACCAATGCTGGTCACATCGTCAGGAATGGTAATCTTTGTCATAGCATAACAGTCACAAAATGCATAAATTCCAATGCTGGTCATGCCATCAGGAATGGTAATTTCTGTCAGTACTTCACAGCCCTGAAAAATTTGGTCGCCAATGGATGTGAGTCCATCAGGCAGTGTGATGTCTTCCAAAGCATTACAACTCATAAAAGCACCTTTGCCTATGGATGTTACACTATCGGAGATAGTAACTTCTTTTAAGTTATTGCAATCCAGAAATGCAAAGCTCCCGATGCGGGTCACGCCATCTTCGATCACAACAGAAGTGATTTCTTCGGTATAATCAGACCAAGGGACATAGGTGGAAAAATCTGCATCCATATCCCCTGTACCTTTGATAGTCAGGGTGCCAGTTGCAGTATCGAATTCCCATGTCAGGTTTTCACCGCAGGTGCCGCTGGGATTAGAAGCTGTTTCGTTTGCAACCACAGTTGCGACCTTTTTGGTAACAGGATGATAGCCATCCATGCTGGCAGTCATCGTTGCTTTTGTGCCTTCTGTCAGGGAAGCATCTGCAATGATGGTCAGTTCTTCCAGATCGAAGCCAAAACCGGGATCTTTAGGAGCCAGAACAACGATCTCATTTTTACTCCAGCTGTCTGTCTGGATAGGGGTTCTGTCGTGGTCGTGGAAATCATCATTCTCGATGAAGAAGAAGCCTTCGCTGAGTGTCAGCGTTACTTTGTCACCTACGGTAAATTCAGTACCTTTGTCTACACCAAGAACTTCAAAAGAAGCCTGTCCGCCTGCTGTGATTTCAACAGGTTCCACATTCAGATAAAGTCTGTCTTCTGCTTCCACTGTGACCATACCAACAGTTTCCTGTGTTTCTGAACAGTCATCTGCATTGACAGTCAGGATGGCTTCTGTGCGTCTTTCCAGACCAACTTCTGCTGCAATGGTCAGACCGATCAGATCGAACCCGTTGCCGGGGTCTTCGGGAGCAGTGATGACCATCTGGGTGTCGCTCAGCAGTTCATAGGCAATGACTGTGCCGTTTTCATCTGTAAATGTCTGCCCTGCGGGGAAGGTGAAGCCTTCATTCAGTGTCAGGATGACTTTTTCGCCGGCTTCAAATTCGAAGTATTTCATGATACACATTTCTTCGAAAGCAGTCGCTTCGCCGGCTGTCAGGTCGATTTCTTCAAAATCCAGCCATACCTGATCAACGATTTCGCTGACAACGGTAGCAATGGTAGCTGTAGTGGAAGTGTATCCATCCATGGATACGGTCATGTGTACTTTTGTATCCACTTCTGCTTCTGTATCGGCGGCGATGGTCAGACCATCGAGACCGAACGCGCCGTCAATGTCAGAAGGTGCAAGGATTACCAGTGTATTATCTTCCAGACTCTGGATGGTGATGAGATTGCCTACATCATAGATGGACATACCATCTACAAAGGAGAAACCATCTTCCAGTGTCAGAGTTACTTCTTCTCCTGCAGTGAAAGGAATATTGCTTTCTACCAGCATGGAATCAAAAACTGCAGTAGCGCCGGGAAGGATCTGTTGGGGTTCTTCTACCGTCAGATCCAGTTCAGCTGCACCTGCAACGGTAGCAACCACTGTTGTATAGGAATCGCAGCCATCTGCGGTGACGGTGATGTTCACTTTATCGCCGTCTTCTGCAGAAGCATCAGCGGCGATGGTAAGGCCTGTCAGATCAAAGCCGTTGCCGGGATCTTCAGGGGCGGTAATGATCATCTGCGTTCCGTCGGTGTTCAGGGTATAGGCGATGATCGTGTCTTCGCCGTCCATCAGGGTTTGTCCTGCGGGGAAAGTGAAGCCGTCATTCAGTGTCAGAGTGACTGTTTCGCCTGCTTCAAATTCGAAATATTTCATGATACACATATCTTCGAAGGAAGCCTGATCTCCTGCAGGGATCTCGATTTTTTCGTAATCCAGCCATACTTTATCAACGATCACGCTGACAACTGTAGCAATGGTATCTTTGGCAATGCTACAGTTTTCTGCAGAAGCTTTCAGTATTGCGTTATCACCAACAGAGACGCTGGAATCTGCGCCAATGATGAGGCCGCCTAAAAGGATTTCATATTCCGTGTTGGCAGGGGCGAGGATCACCATTTCCTGATTGGAGAAGCTTTGAACAGTGATGGTGACTTCGTTGTCATCTACTTCATCATAGAGAGGACTATTTACAAAGTAGAAGCCATCATTCAAAGTCAGTGTGATTTCTTCTCCTGCAGTAAAAGGAACTGTTCTTTCAATCCATAAAGAGTCGAAATCCGTTGTGTTTCCTGCAAGAACCTGACGGGGTTCTTCTACTTCAAAAGATAATTTGTATGTTGTTGTTTCTGAGGATACTTGGCCGACTGTCTGGCTGACAGATGTATATCCATCCATAGACAGGGTCAGGATTGCCTTTGTGCCTTCTTCTAGGTCGGCATCAGCATAGATAGTTATACCGATCAAATCAAAGCCATTGCCGGGATCTTCGGGGGCTGTAACCACCAGTTTTGTATCACTGAGCCATTCATAGGAAATGACAGCGTCACCGTCGATCATGGTTTGCTTTTACGGGAAGGAGAAGCCGTCGCTCAACGTCAGTGTCAGTTTGTCACCTGCGGTGAATTCTGCTGTGTTCATCAGACCGAATTCTGCGAAGGAGGCACTACCTCCTGCAGGAATATTAATAGGGGACACCTTCAGGGAAAGTTCAGCAGATTCATCTGCTTCCGCATAGTGGATGGTGGCATTGGTCAGGTCATCATTGCTGATACCAATATCGATTGCCTCCCAGCTGGAAGGAGAGCCGCCGTAGTACACATCGCTGAAAGCGGTACATCCATAAAACATTCCAGTACCGATATAAGTCAAGTTTGTAGAAAATGTGATGGATTTCAGGTTGGGACAGCAGCGAAAAGCTCCAGCATAAAGTGTAGTTACGCTGTCGGGCAGAACAACGTCTGTCATGGCGGCATATTCAAATGCATAAGAACCAATGACTTTCAGATTTTCAGACCATGTGATATTCTGCAGGGCAGTACAGTCTTCGAAAGCCTCGGAACCAATAGAAGTAACAGAATCTGCCATAATCAGTGTTGTCAGATTCACATATTCACCTTTTGTGCCGCCATCACAGGAGAAAGCATAATCTCCGATAGAAGTAATGCCGCCTTCAATGACGATGGTTTTGATATTGGCTACATGATCTGTATACCATACGGCAGTA
>NZ_JAFUMA010000090.1 GCF_017483025.1 Anaerotignum sp.
ATAGTGGAAGATTTTTGCAACTTCGCCTTCGATATTGTGACCCAGCAGCACTGCTACTACGTCATCTTTCAGATCTTCTTTCAGTCTTGTAGCTTCACCAACAAGTTCCAGACCTACGTTCTGAACCTTGCCGTATCT
This sequence comes from Anaerotignum sp., assembly GCF_017483025.1. Taxonomy (GTDB): domain Bacteria; phylum Bacillota; class Clostridia; order Lachnospirales; family Anaerotignaceae; genus Anaerotignum_A. The sequence goes on from NZ_JAFUMA010000090.1 coordinate 139, forward strand.
CTGCTCCATTACTACGAAAATACCTTTGCTCATTGGTATTGCCTCCTAAATATATTTCGATTAGATAATGAATTTTTCTTCCAGTTTCTTAACGATTGCTTCAACAGCCTGATCGGGTGTCAGATCGTTCAGGATCGTACCAGCACCTTTCACTTCTTTTGTGAAGGATTTGAATACGTTTGTAGGGGAACCTTTCAGACCGATCATATCCAGTTCCAGATCATCTTTCAGATCTTCGAAGCCCAGGATCTTGATTTCTTTCTTATATGCATCGAAGATACCGCCGATGGACATATATCTGGGTTCTGCCAGTTCAGCAATCGCTGTCAGCAGGCAAGGTGTTTTTACTTTTACGATGTGGTAACCATCTTCGAACTGTCTCTTTACTGTTACAGATTCTTCTGTTGCATCAACGATTTCTTCAACGTAAGAAACCTGAGCCAGGTGCAGTTTTTCAGCAATCTGAGGACCAACCTGTGCTGTGTCACCGTCGATCGCCTGACGGCCTGTGATAATCAGGTCATAGCCGATCTGTTTCAGAGCTGCTGCAATAATGCCGGATGTAGCATATGTATCGGAACCACCGAATTCTCTGCCGGATACCAGGTAAGCTTCGTCACAACCCATAGCCAGCGCTTCTCTCAGAGCAACGTCTGCCTGAGGAGGGCCCATGGAAACAACTGTTACTGTGCCGCCCAGTTTTTCTTTCAGCTGCAGAGCTGCTTCGATACCTGTTTTGTCATCATGGTTGATGATGGAAGGTACGCCGTCACGGATCAGTGTGCCTGTTTTAGGGTCGATCTTTACTTCAACTGTATCAGGAACCTGTTTGATACAAACTAAGATTTTCATTTGCGTTTTCCTCCTGTTTCGTCTCGATTATTTCAACTTCATCCAGCTGGAGATAACCATTTTCTGAACTTCAGATGTGCCTTCGTAGATTTCTGTGATCTTCGCGTCACGCATCATTCTTTCTACGGGGTAGTCTCTTGTGTAGCCGTAGCCACCAAACAGCTGTACACATCTTCTTGTGATATCACTTGCTGTGGAACCTGCGTAATATTTGCACATTGCGGACAGGTGGCTGTAAGGCTGACCAGCATCTTTCTGGCATGCTGCTTCGTAAACCAGCAGTTTTGCAGCTTCTGCCTTTGTAGCCATATCTGCCAGTTCGAACTGTGTATTCTGGAACTGACCGATCTTCTTGCCGAACTGTTTTCTTTCCATTACATATTTTACACATTCATCGATGGCACCCTGCATGATACCCAGCGCCTGGGAAGCAATACCGATACGGCCGCCGTCCAGTGTCTGCATTGCGATCTTGAAGCCCTGGCCTTCTTTGCCCAGAATGTTTTCTTTGGGGATTCTGCAGTTTTCAAAGATCAGGTCGCATGTAGCGGAGCCGCGGATACCCATTTTTCTTTCCTTCTTACCAATGGAGAAGCCGGGTGTGCCTTTTTCAACGATGAAAGCAGAGATGCCTTTGTTGCCTTTGGATTTATCTGTCATAGCGATAACTACATAGATATCAGCATAGCCAGCATTTGTGATGAATACTTTTGTACCGTTCAGAACGTATTCATCGCCATCCAGTTTTGCAGTTGTCTGCTGCATGGAGGAGTCTGTACCTGCACTGGGTTCTGTCAGGCCGAAAGCACCAACTTTTTCACCCTTTGCCAGAGGTACCAGATATTTCTGTTTCTGTTCTTCTGTACCGAAGTAGTAGATAGGGCCTGCGCAAAGGGATGTGTGAGCAGAAACGATAACTGCTGTAGTTGCGCAAACTTTACCCAGTTCTTCGATTGCCATAGCATATGTCAGATAGTTGCCGCCTGCACCACCATATTCCTTAGGGAAGGGAATGCCCATGAAGCCGTATCTAGCCAGCTTAGGAATGCTTTCCACGGGGAATCTTTCTTCTTCGTCCAGTTCTTCTGCCAGAGGTTTGATTTCTGTTTCAGCGAACTTTTTGTACATTTCTCTCAGCAGTACCTGTTCCTTAGAATATCCGAATTCCATAAATTTGTTTCCTCCTTTAAAACGTTTGCTTGTGTCTTAGACTATTGTCTGCTTTTATGCGAAACGGATTTTGCCGTTCCTTTCGTATTCCGATGAAAACCCCGATGCCCTCGGTTTTCCCATACTCTTTCAGTATAGAATACTTTCCTACCTTTTTCCAGTGTATTTTGAGAAAAAAACAGTAGATTTTTGAGAAAATACATCCACCAACAAAATGCCCGAAAAATACCCCAAAATACCCCTCACGCAGTCATTTTTTTGTTATATTCTTCTAATTCCAGTATTGCTTCCTTGATCATAGCAGGTGTAATTTCGTAAGGAATTACATCCATATCGTATCTCTTCATTGCCAATTCCAGAACAGGATCCAGTTCATCTACTGTGATTTCGATATCAGCCAGTTTGGTAGGCAGCTTCATGCCTTTATAGAATTCAAAGAATCTTTCCAGTTTCTCATGCTGTTTATCCAGTGTCAGCAGAACCAGTGTACCATAAGAAACTACTTCGCCATGACGATGTCTTTCTTCAATCTGAGGCAGGGTTGTACTTGCGTTGAAGAACGCATGTGCCAGAGATGTGTTGTATTTTGCAGAGTCAACCATATTGGAAACCATACCTGTGTTGATGAAGATGTCCAGAGCAACTTCTTCGATTGCTTTAGAAGCGCGGTTGTTTCTGCAGTCCTCCATAGCCTGAATCCCATATTTCAGCAGAGGTTCTGTACAGCAGCCGGCCAGCGCTACGCCAGCCTGTTCCTCCAGAGTCAGTTCATCTTCTCTGCCTCTTGCAGAGAATTTTACTTCTGTTTCTTTACTCATACCATCACCGATACCGGCCCACAGGAACTGTGCAGGAGCTTCTGCGATAACCTTTGTAGAAATGAAGATATGTACAGGAGGTCTGTCTACGCGGAAAAATGTACGGAATGTATGGTCTGGATAGTAGTAGATACCCAGTGCGGAATTGCATGCACATGTGGAAGCGATGGTAGGGAATGTAAAGTAGGGTTTATTCAAATTATGAGCAACCAGTTTACCCGTATCAATGGCTTTCCCACCGCCCAGGCAGAAAATCATATCTGCATTTTTCACGATTTCATTCTGCTGCAGTTCTTCCGCAACTTCAAAGGAAGATTCGCCTGGAAATAAAACATATTCCACTTTTACACGACCATCTTTTGTTGCCTCATCCAGATATTTTTTTGTTGCATTAATAGAAATTTCATCACTGATGACAACTGCTTTTGTACCATAGGGAGAGCAGACTTTGTCGATATCCGTGTAAGCATTTTCGCCTGCGGAGTAACCGGGGAAAAATACAGTAGTGTTTGCCATAATTGCATTCCTCCTAAAATTAAAATTGTTCATAACTTCCTGATTTGAATTGAAACTTCTCCTGCCCTATCCCCTTAGGGCTCTCATTCGTTATCCCCCGAAACATTATCATTTGTTATACAAGCTCAGTATATGAAACATTTTCTATTATTTCAACAGAAATTGTTAAAAAAAATACGATTTGGAACAATGAACAATAAACTCCCGCTTTTACCCATTTTAAAAAATGAAATTTTGTTTATTTTTGACACTTTTTTCACAAAATTAAACATGGGTTTCACGATAGTGAAAATCGTTTATTTTTAGGAAAAATCAGCAATTTCCAGTTTATGGCAAAAAAATATCAGCCTATTCAATAGACTGATATTTTTTTCATTTTATTGATTGTTTCGTTTTGTTATTTTCCTATCAAATTCTGACGGAACAGGGGTACATAGACCAGTTTAGGGCCTTTTCTCACGCTTTCCATCAGAGAAATGCTTCTAACAGAAATGCGCATAGGCTCAACCTTTACGCCCTTCTGCACATCCATGAAGCTGCGGTGAGGTTCCACTTCTCTGCCCAGGGTGATATGAGGGCTGAGGCCTTTTCTTTCACGGGCAAAGCCCTGCTGCTCCAGAGATTTTTCCAGTGTGCTGAAGAGTCTCTGCAGATGGGTGCTTTTTTCCAGACCAGCCCACATAATACCTTTGTTTCCTCTGGGGAAAAAGCCGATCTTATCCAATGTCAAAGTAAAGGGACGATTGCGGCGGGCTGTTTCGAAAATCGCTTCCTGCAGATAATCCAGATCATCCTCTTCCACTTCCCCCAAAAAATGCAGCGTCAGATGGAAATTATCCTTAGGAGTATAATTCCCTTTACGGCAAAGCTTCTGTGTCTCCACCTGGATATTCGCCAGATGATCCTTTACTTCTTCTTCCAGTTCAATTGCAATAAATGTGCGCATTTTTCTCCTCCTTTCTCACGAATTTAAGAAAGAAGCTCCTGATGGAACCACCAGGAGCCTCTATTATTTGTGGTTTAAATTACATTACTTAACCAGAGCCAGTGCTTTTTCAACTACGTTTTCTACTGTGAAACCGAAGTCTTTAAACAGCAGGCCTGCAGGCGCAGATGCACCGAAACCATCCATACAGATGATGTCGCCATCCATACCTACATATTTGTGCCAGCCAAATTCGGAAGCTGCTTCTACAGCCAGTCTTGCGCGAACTGCCTTAGGCATTACGCTTTCTTTGTATTCTGCATCCTGTGCTTCGAATACTTCCCAGCAAGGCATGGAGATTACACGGGCCTTAACGCCTTTTGCTGCCAGTTCATCCGCTGCTTTGTAGATCAGTTCTACTTCGGAGCCGGAAGCCATCAGCAGTACATCGGGTGTACCTTCGCAGTCTTTCAGAACATAAGCACCTTTCAGAGCGCCTTTGCCTGTGCCTTCCAGTGCGGGCAGATTCTGTCTTGTCAGAACCAGGCCTGTAGGTGTTGTTTTGCTTGTCAGAGCTGTATACCAAGCCGCTGCTGTTTCTCTTGTATCGCAGGGACGGAATACATTGTAGTTGGGCAGGCTGCGCAGCATTGCCAGGTGTTCGATGGGCTGATGTGTAGGGCCGTCTTCGCCAACACCGATGGAGTCGTGTGTCAGAATGGAGATCACAGGCAGACCCATCAGGGATTCCATTCTCAGACCAGCTTTCATATAGTCAGCAAATACGAAGAAACCAGCGATATAAGGTCTTACGCCGCCGTGTACCGCCATACCGTTTGCCATTGCTGTCATAGCAAATTCACGGATACCGAAGTGTACGTTGGAACCAGCAGGGTTTTCTTTGCTGTAGTATTCTCTTTCCTTCATCACAGATTTATTGGAAGGAGCCAGGTCAGCGGAGCCGCCGAACAGATTAGGCACTACCTTCGCTGCTTTCTGCAGCACCTTTTCGGATGTTGCACGAGTTGCGATGTCGCCTTCGTCTTTCCAGAATTCTTCATCATTCAGCAGATCAGCTGCCAGTTCGTCGCTGTGCCATTCTGCGTATTCTTTTGCCAGTTCAGGATATTTTTCGCTGTAAGCCTTGAACATTTCGTTCCATTCTGCTTCTACTTTTGCACCTGCTGCGTTGATTTCAGCGATGTGTGCTTTTACTTCTTCAGGAACGTAGAATGCTTCTTCATAAGGCCAGCCCAGGTTTTCCTTCGCCAGTTTGATTTCTTCTTCACCCAGAGGTTCGCCGTGAGCGGATGCTTTACCCTGCTTGTTGGGCGCACCGTAACCGATCTTTGTTTCGATCTTGATGATGGAAGGTTTATCAGCTGCTTTTGCTGCTTCGATGGCCGCTTTGATAGCATCTACATCGTTACCGTCTGCAACTGTCTGTGTGTGCCAGCCATATGCCTCAAAACGTTTCAGAACGTCTTCAGCAAATGCTGTTGCTGTGTCACCTTCTATTGTGATGTGGTTGCTGTCATACAGAACAACCAGTTTATTCAGACCCATTGTGCCAGCCAGAGAAGCTGCTTCGGAAGCAACGCCTTCCTGCAGACAGCCATCGCCGCACAGTGCATATGTGTAGTGGTCTACAACCTTGTATTCGGGTGTGTTGAATTTTGCTGCCAGGTGGCTTTCAGCCAGAGCCATACCAACGGCATTTGCGATACCCTGACCCAGAGGGCCTGTTGTCACTTCAACGCCTTTTGTATGTTTGTATTCGGGGTGCCCGGGTGTCAGGGAGTTTCTCTGACGGAAGTTCTGCAGATCTTCAATTGTCAGACCGTAGCCGAATACGTGCAGCAGGGAGTACAGCAGGGCAGAGCCATGACCTGCAGACAGGATGAATCTGTCTCTGTCGTCCCAGTTGGGGTTTGCGGGGTTTGCTTTCAGTTCCTTTGCCCACAGTGTGTATGCAGCGGGTGCTGCGCCCAGAGGCAGACCGGGGTGGCCGCTTTTTGCTTTCTGGATCGCTTCTGCGGAAAGGAAACGCAGGGTATTGATTGTCAGATTATCAATGTTATTCATTGTTGTTTTCCTCCGAAAAATTTTGATTATTTCGTAGCTATTCAGTGTTTATCTCTGAATGAAATCACTTCTTGGGTACGGATTCCCAGTCTTTCAGGAATCTTTCGATACCGATGTCTGTCAGAGGGTGTTTTGCCATCTGGATCAGAACGTTGTAAGGGATTGTTGCGATGTGGCAGCCTGCTCTTGCAGCGTCGATAACATGCAGAGGGTTGCGGATGGAAGCAGCGATGATTTCTGTTTCGATGCCATGGATATCGAAAATATCAACGATTTCTTCGATCAGAGTCATACCAACGGAACCGATATCATCTACTCTGCCCAGGAAGGGGGAAACGTATGTAGCGCCTGCTCTTGCAGCCATCAGAGCCTGTGTTGCGGAGAAGATCAGTGTAACGTTTGTTTTCACACCTTCTGCGGACAGGATCTTAACAGCTTTCAGACCTTCCAGTGTCATGGGGATTTTGATTACGATATTTTCGTGGATCTTAACCAGTTCTCTTGCTTCTGCTACCATGCCTTCATGTTCCAGGCTGATAACTTCTGCACTGATGGGGCCATCTACGATTGTTGTGATTTCTTTTACAACTTCAACGAAATCTCTGCCTTCTTTTGCGATCAGGGAAGGGTTTGTTGTAACACCGCAAATAACGCCCAGGTCGTTTGCTTCTCTGATGTGGTCTACATTAGCTGTGTCGATGAACATTTTCATGGTAGCTATCTCTCCTTTTTATTTTATAAAATGATTGGATTGAGTGATTTCGGCACCCTTGCCGAAACGCATATAAACAGAACCACAGCACACACTGCAGCCCATATTACGCTATTTTCATTTTACGCCAACGGAAAAAGAAAAGCAATGCTTATCTAAAAGAAAAAAGGATGAGTTTATGCTCATCCTTTTCATACTTATTCTATTTTCAGTCTATCCGCATCCGGCATATTCCATATCGCATCATTCTCGTAGCCACCGTTCTGATCCCATGCACCTTTATCTACAAGATAAGAATATTTCATACCATTGTTATCTTCTGCTTTAAAAATAAATTCAATCTCTTTTCCGTTCTTCAATTTGATTTTGTTTTCCCCATTTATATAAGCCAGATAACTTGTGGTATATGCATCCTCATGGGCAATTTCTACAGGAAGTGTCTTATGCAGTTTCCCATCCACGTACACTTCCATCTTTTCATTTTTCAGATCAAAAGAGGCGCCTTTATCAAGATTCAGGATCCATTCAGGGCAATTCACATCCACCCAAATATCACCATCAAAAGTCACATAATCCTGACTTGCCTGCCATGTAACAGAACCACCTCTATTTCCACTGAAATAGGGCAGTACCATACTTTCCACATTGACCCCAGTCATACTCTGGATATATTCCGTGCCGCCTTTTTTCATATGTACCGTTGCAGAAGCCACGCCGCAGAAAGGCACTTCCATCTCCGCTGTAAATACACGGTCATTCCCCGCCGCCGCAGACACTTCCATTTTTTCTGCGCCATCACAGGAAACCATGAATTTTACCGTCATGCCATTTACATATTCTTTAGGGGCAGCCGTCATACGGATAGTCGCTGTTTTTGCCTTTTCATCCACATCGATAATTTCCATACTGCTTTCCCGAAGAGGGTTGTTGGCTTCTTCAATGCCCTGCTCGATATTGCGAGGAATATTGTTGACGATACTACTAATATGTTCTTCCGTCCGATAAACCTGAGTCTTTACATCGTTTCGTGCCTGTTCAATGCTGTCATTGATAGCAAAAGTTGCAAAACCAATCGCCGCCAGCAAAATAACGAAGCAGATACGGAACTCTTTTCGGGTCACATACTTTTTCTCTTTTTCTTCTTTCTGTTCCTCCTGATTTTCATACCAGTCTGTCATAGGCGTTTCTCCTTTCGGACTTGCATCTACTACATGCTTATTTCAGCCAGTTCTTTACAACTTCCTTGATCTCTGTTTTTTCACAGACATTCTTATGCAGGATGGGTCTGTGCTCCAGACCTACGATGGGTGCAGGAACGGAAACGCCGCTGACCTGTTCCAGATCTGCCTGCAGAGCGAAGGCATCGCCATCGGCATATTTTTCATCCAGGGCAGTCATAACGTCCTTTGTGAATTTGTAAGGAGATGCAGTGGAAACGATGACCATAGGCTTGTTGTCGCCGCTTTCCGCTTTGTATTTCTGATATGCAGCGTAGGCTACGGCTGTATGAGTATCCATCACGTAGCCTGTTTCTTCATAGAATTTTTTGATTGCCGCGAAAGTTTCCGCTTCTGTTGCGTATTCACCGCTGATATTCTTTTCTGTGATTTCTGCTTTATATGTACCTTCCTTGCTCAGGCTTTCCATTTCCGCCTTTGTAGCATCCTGTCCGCCCATATGCGCCAGCAGTCGTTCCAGATTGCTGGAAATGAGGATATCCATGGAAGGAGAAACCGTCACGTGGAATTCTCTGTTTCTGTTATATTCCCCTGTGCGGAAGAAATCGTACAGGACTTTATTGTCGTTGGAAGCACATACGAAATGTCCTACGGGCAAACCCATCTTCATGGCATACCAACCGGCAAGAATATCGCCGAAGTTGCCTGTGGGAACAGTGAAGTTCAGTTCTTCGCCTGCTTTGATTTCGCCCAGTTTCACTGCATTCAGGTATGCCCAGAAATAATAAACGATCTGAGGCACCAGTCTGCCGATATTGATGGAGTTTGCGGAGGAGAACTGGAAGCCTTTTTCGTCCAGTTCCTTTTCCAATACTTTATCTGTGAAAATGCTCTTTACTGCGGACTGAGCATCGTCAAAGTTTCCCTTGATGCCCACAACGCAGGTATTCGCACCTTCCTGTGTATTCATCTGCAGTTTCTGCACAGGGCTGACGCCATCTTCGGGGAAGAATACCATGATTCTTGTGCCTTCTACATTGGCAAATCCTTCCAGTGCCGCTTTGCCCGTATCGCCGGATGTAGCTGTCAAAATAACAATTTCCTTATCCAGACCGTTTTTCTTTGCGGATGTTTTCATCAGATAAGGCAGGATGGACAGTGCCATATCCTTGAAGGCCAGTGTTCTGCCGTGGAACAGCTCCAGGAACATGGCATCGCCTTTTTTCACCACAGGAACGATTTCGGGTGTATCAAATTTTTCATCATAAGCCCCATCGATGCAGGCTTTCAATTCTTCTTCTGTGAAATCCAGATATTTGCTCAGAACTTCATAAGCCAGTTCCTGATAGTTCATTTTGCCCAGTTCTTCCAGAGATTTCTCCATCTTGGGAATTTCTTCGGGGATATACAGACCGCCGTCGGGGCAGATACCGCGCAGGATGGCCTGGGATGCCGTTGCTGTGATGTTTTTATCTCTTGTACCGATATATTTCAATGCCATTTCTTTCACTCCTTTTCTTCGCGAGGCGCTGCCTCACACTCCGCAAGGGGGTCACCCCCTTGACCCGATTTGCAAAAGCTCATTCAATTGCAAAGCAACTGTAGGCCGGAGGCGAAGCCGACCTTGCACGCTTTTGCGAAAGTAACACGATAGTTCTATTTTACAGATAATGCAGGATTTGTCAATGATAATCGCACAAATGTCTTTGCAATAGAAACATTTACTCCCATTTCCAGCTGACAGCATACTTGTTTTTGAGACGTCCCTTCTGCATTTTCGCCCAGCCCAGAGGGAAACCTTCCACACAAACCAGCGTCCATCCATCTTTCCCTTCGCCTTCTACCGTTTCCCCTTTCAGATAACGAATGACACGGTCATCCTCCAGAGAGAAATCCACCACATTTTTCACTTCTTCTTTTTTCAGCCCCATGGCGAATGCCTGAGAAGGCTCAAAGCGGTCTTTTTTCAATGTACCCAGCAGCCAGCCAGTACGCAGGACACGCAATTTATCCAGTTTCGGCGTCCCTTCGGGAAGGAGATACAGACCGTCGCCATAAATTTTATATATTCCCTTGGGCATCTCTTTCAAAACGTCTTTCGCAAAATCTGCAAAAGCATCCATCTGCTTTGTCCATTTGCCCTCTTCCGCAGGAACGGATTTTACCCCTTTGCATCCCTTCTTTCTCAGCAGTGCAAGGAAGTGTCCTTCTCCTTTCAGTTTATGGGGATACAGTCTGGCACAGGCTTCAAAGGGAGCCAGCCCGGAAACAAATCCATTTTTCTTCTCAATCGGAACCAATTCAAATTCAGGATGGTTTTCCAGAAAATCGCCGATGCTCTTTTCATTCTCTTCGGGAGAGAAGGTACAGGTGGAATACAGGAGCATACCGCCCTCTTTCAGCATAGGCGCGCAGGCTTCCAGAATCTTCGCCTGTTCTGTCCGGCAGAATTCCAGCATCTTTGCATCCCAGCTTTTCACCATATCAGGCTCTTTTCGGAACATCCCCTCGCCGCTGCAGGGGGCATCTACAAGGATTTTATCGAAAAATTCAGGGAGACGATTGGCTATCTTTTCAGGTGTTTCGCTCATGACAATAGCGTTGCGAATACCCGCCAATTCCACATTTTTCAGCAGAGTTTTTGCTCTGCCTGCACTGATGTCGTTAGCAACCAAGAGACCAGTACCGTTCAGCCTAGCCGCCAGTTGGGTCGTTTTCCCGCCAGGAGCAGCGCAAAGATCGAGGACAATGTCCCCTTCTTCGATGGGCAGGGTCGCCGCAGGGCTCATGGCACTGGGTTCCTGCAGATAATACAGCCCCGCATGATAATAAGGATGCTTTGCAGGGCGTTCTTCCCCTTCATAATAAAACCCAGTGGGGCACCATGCCACAGGGCTCAGACTGAAAACCCCTTTTTCCTGCAATTCTTCTCCGCTGATTTTCAGCGTATTCGCCCGCAGACCATAAAATCTTCCTGCATCGAAGGAAGCAATATAATCATCATATTCTTTCCCCAACAGGGCTTTCATCTTTTCCATATATTCCAAAGGCAGGTTCATGCTCGTCCTCCTATACTTTATCGAAATTTTTGTTTTTTGTTTTCATCATACCGAAGCACAGGAAAATTGACAAGCCCATTCCCTTTTTCAGAATCCACAAAAATCACTTTTGTTTTCTGATACTTTTTTATCTTTACAAAGAGACCCAACTCAGATAATATTTATTACAGAAAAAATCCATCCCCGAAAGGAGAAATGTTATGGGAAAAGATATCTGGAAACCGGGAACGGTCATTTACCCCGTACCCGCCGTTATGGTCTCCTGCGGCACCATGGAGAATAAAAACATCATCACTGTGGCATGGACAGGAACCGTCAATAGCGACCCTGCCATGACATACGTCTCCATCCGCCCCAGCCGCCATTCTCATCAGATCATCAAGGAAAGCGGCGAATTCGTCATCAATCTGGTGACAGAAAAACTGGCTTATGCCTGCGATTACTGCGGTGTGAAGAGCGGACGTGACATCGATAAATTTTCTGAAATGAAGCTGACTGCCAAAAAAGGCGAAAAGGTAGATGCTCCTATCATCTATGAAAGCCCTGTGAATATCGAATGTAAGGTGAAACAGATCATTCCCCTTGGCACCCACGATATGTTCCTGGCGGAAGTGGTTTCTGTCCAGGTCAGCGATGAATATCTGGATGAAACAGGGAAATTCCATTTCGACAAGGCGAAGCCTATCTGCTATTCCCACGGCGCGTATTATGGTCTGGGCAAAAAGCTTGGCACCTTCGGCTATTCCGTAAAGAAAAAAGAGGCTACAAAAACGGCGAAAACGGCAAAGAAAAAGCCCGCTTCCCCCAAAAAGAAACCAAAGAAGAAAAAGTAACACGAGGAGGATCATTCACAATGCTGCATATTTCTGAAGTCAATCTTATCTCTGTAGACAAAAGCGAGGAAAGCTGGGCCATCGAAGGCGAAGTGATTTTCGAGGACGATCTGGCCAGCGGTTTTGAAGCCAGCTATCTGGCAGAAGAAGACGAATGGGAAGAACTGTCCTTGGAACTGGAAATCGAAGAAGGATTCAGCATGGGCATGTTGAAAAGCATGATCCTTTCTGCAATAGAAGAATACGAAGAATAAAAAAAGAGTCCGAACGGACTCTTTTTGAGTGTGTGAAAAATTTTCTGTAAATAGGCTTTCTATGATAGGATTTGATGGCTGAACAGCTGATTTTTCAACTATCCAACCTCACAGACAATATAATGACTAAATGCAGGCATGTCAAGAAAATCCTGATTTTTCAGGACTTCTGACATGCCTGTTTTCTATTATTCCGGTAGCCTGCCTTCGTACATAATACTCAATTCACCGTAGACACGACCCCAGTTTCGGAGAGTTACAGTCCATTTTTTAGATACTTCGAAAGTTGCCAGATACAGAGCTTTCATAAGGGCGGTAGGGCTGGGAAATACACTTCTCTGGGCATTCAGACGGCGATAGGAACTGTTCAGGCTTTCGATAGTATTGGTCGTATAAATGACCTTGCGAACCTCTGCAGAAAATTTGAAAATAGGGCAGATGGCATCCCAGTTGGAAGACCAGCTTTTCATGGCATTCGGATATTTAGCCTGCCATTTTTCTGTTACAGCTTCCATATTTGTACGCCCCTGCTCTTCTGTAGGGGCCTGATAAATACTTTTCAAATCTGCAGCAAAAGCCTTTCTGTCTTTTTCTGGCACATATTTCAGAGTATTTCTGACCTGATGTACAATACAGCGCTGATACTCAGTCTGGGGGAATGCTGCATTGATAGCTTCTTTGATGCCTGTAAGACCATCCGCACAAAGGATCAGGATGTCCTTTACACCTCTGTTTTTCAGTTCATTCAATACTGTCAGCCAATATTTGCTGCTTTCATTTTCACCGACCTGGATTGTCAGCACTTCTTTTTTCCCTGTATGATTGACGCCCAGAATTACATATGCAGCCAGTTTTCGGACAACGTTATTATCTTTCACAGAGAAATGTACTGCATCAATGAAAAGGATCGGATATACTTCAGCAAGTGGTCGGTTCTGCCATTCTTCGATTTCCGGCAAAAGGCGGTCTGTGATATCAGAGACCATCCCTTCACTGACCTCAAAACCATAAATATCTTCGATCATCTCTGAAATCTGGCGTGTAGTCATGCCTTTGGCATACATAGAGATGATCTTGTCATCAATCGCAGAAATATCTTTCTGACGCTTTTTTACGATCTTTGGTTCGAAGGTACTGTCACGATCCTGCGGCACACTAAGCGTTGTTTCGCCGTATTTGCTGCGGATTTGTTTTTGTTTATATCCATTTCTGGAATTTGGATTATCAGAGCGTTCATAGGATTCATAACCCAGATGCTCGTCCATTTCAGCCTCCATCATTTCTTTGATGGTATCGCCCAGCAGATCTTTGAGGGCGTCCTGGATATCCTCTGCTGACTGGATATCGTATTCCTGCAGGAGTGCTGCAATGATGTTTTTCTTACCCTCGGACATTCTTTTTCTTTTTGCCATAAGTAAAGGCCTCCTATAATAGTTTTATTCTATCATAGAAGGCCTTGCTAGTTATGTTTTTACAGAGATTTTTTCACAGTCTCCTCTTTTTTCGTTTATACAGCCTCTTTTTCTTCTTCCTCTGCTTCCAAAACCGCTTCTACGATCTCTTCCACATTTCCTTCTTCCAAAGTAGCTTCTTCCACTAAAACAGATTCTTCTGCATTTTCTGCTTCTTCCAAAATTTCTGTTTCTTCTTCCACTTCTTGTGCCTCTTTTCTGAGCTGTTCCTTTTCCAGGATGTGCTTGCCCACCATAAACAGCAGCACAGCAACTACCGCAGTGGGGATCACCGTCAGTGTCACCTGCACCCAATAGAACTGTTCGCCCCAGCGGAAGAAGGGAAGCAGCACGCCGTAGATTATCGTATACAGGGCCGCCAGCAGGATCAACACGCCGATAAAGGTTTTTCTGCCTTCAAATCTTTTCAAAGGGTCATCCTTGCAGAAAGCCACCACTTTCTCGAAGCAATCCTGGTCTTCCATATCTCTGATCTCTTCCGGCAGCTTCGCCACATGGAAGGTATCAAAGAAACAGTAGCACCAGATAACAGGCAGCAGGAACGCCAGGAACTTCCAGCCGATGGTCATGGTCAGCCCCAGCAGTGCCGTGAACAGTGCCATGATCAATGCGCCTTTTTTCATCATGCCATGATACATATAGCCGCCGCCGGGCCAGAGGGCACACAGAAAGACCAGCAGTTTTTTCTTGTCGATATTCACAATCTTTCCTCCTTATAAGATTCGCTTAGGGCGGAAATCGATATAATCCGCCGCAATCAGTTCATAGGTGATGCCGTATCGTTCCCCTTCAAAGGCCGTGGCATGGCTGGCTGCGCCGTGCAGATGTCCATAGACCACTTTTTCGATGGGGTATTCCTTGAAGAGTTCCGTAAAAGCGGAATCTTCTTTTTTATCATTCATCGGCGGGAAATGCATCATCAGGATGATCTTCTCCGCACCGCTTCGCATAGCTGCATCCAAAGATAATTTCAGCCGTACCTGTTCTCTTTCATATATTTTTTTGTCCTGCTCCGTGAAGCGGACATCATTGGGGCAGAGCCAGCCGCGGGTACCGCAGACAGCCCAATCCTCATATCTGTCAAAATCATTTTTCAGAAACCGCATCCCGGGATATCTGGCCTCCAGCTTGGAGGAAGATTTCCACCAGTAATCATGGTTGCCGCCCAAAAGGATCTTTCTGCCCGGCAGGTTATAGATGACGTCTAAGTCCGCCGCCGCTTCGTCGATGCGCATGCCCCAGGAAAGATCCCCCGGCAGAAGCACCGTATCTTCTTCCGTCACCAGTTCCTTCCAGCTTTCAATGATCCTCTGGCTATGGTTCTTCCAGTTTTCCCCGAAAATATCCATAGGCTTATCCACGGAAAAGGCGAAATGCAGATCTGCAATGGCAAATAAGCCCATCTCCTTCCTCCTTTTCTTATATACGGTAAACTTCTACCAGTACATTCAGCTTCTCATTAAATTCTCTCAAACGATCGATATCGTTGCTGTTCCATACATCTGTAAATTCTCTGTTGATGGCGTCCATATCTTCCAGTTTCAGCCTGAAATGCAGCTTCTGGATATTATCCAGAATGTTGGATGTCATGTTTCTTCTGATCTCATTTAAACGCTGGGCATTGGTGATCTCTTCTCGGATGGTGGACATTTCCTGATCCAGATTAAAAGCCGCTTCCGCGCAGTTATGCAGTCTGTCCTGCAGCTCCTGGGGGATATTGCCGCTGTATTTATAACGCAGGGAATGTTCCGCCGTCGCCCAGAAGTTCATCGCGTTCGTGCGAATCTGAATTTCCGCGAAAATTTCCCTGGGGCCCAACGCTGTACTCAAAGGGTATTTAATGATGATATGATAGCTGCGATAGCCGCTGTCTTTCGTATTCTTTATGTAGTCTTTTTCCTGCACGATGGTCATATCTGTACGGCAGCGCACCATATCTACCACCTTCTGGATATCCTCCACGAACTGGCAGAGGATACGGATACCGGCGATATCTTCTATCTCCTGTTCAATTCTCTCAGGAGGGATATGCTTTCTGCCTGCTTTATCCAGAATACTGGCAGGTTTTTTCAATCTGCCTGTGACAGAGTCGATGGGGGAATAAATGCCCAAATGGCGGCACTCTTTATCCAGATTTTTGAACTTTAGCAGCAATTCCTCCACCGCTTGCTCATAGGGGTAGAGCAATTCCTTCCAATTTATGATTTCCAAAAGGGTTCCTCCTTCGGCTAAATTGCCATATTTCTTCATTTTCATTGTACTACAAAATTCTATGTCTGCGCAATGGAAGAATTCCTTAAATTTCCCGAAATTTCGGCATTTTCTAAACTTTTTTGAAAAAAGAACGTCACACCCACTCTGAGCGTGACGTTTTTTTATCTTTCCAGTAATTTTTTAACCTCTTTTTCCGTGCCTGCCGCCAGGACCCGCTTGGCAAATCCCTTCGCCTGTTTTTCCGTAAGCCCCCTTACCTGATAGCGCACAGCGGCAATTTCATTGGAGACCATACTGAATTCATCCAGCCCCATGCCAACCAGAATTGGCACGGCTCTTTCATCCCCGGCAAATTCCCCGCACATACCCACTTCCTTTCCTTCCCTGTGTCCCGCTTCAATGACCTTTTCCACTGCCCGCAAAACCGCAGGGTGGAAGGGACTATAGAGCTTCGTCAGCTTCTGGTTGCCCCTGTCCGCCGCAAGGATATACTGGGTCAGGTCATTTGTGCCAATGCTGAAAAAATCCACTTCCTTTGCCAATTCCTCCGCCACAAAAACTGCCGCAGGCGTTTCCACCATGATGCCCGTGCTGATGCTTTCCCGAAAGAGAACGCCCCGCTCCTTTAATTCCCGTTTACATTCTTCCAGTAATTCATTGGCTTTCCGAAACTCCTCCACGGAAACAATCATGGGATACATGATGCGGATATCCCCAAAGGCCGCCGCTCGCAGGATGGCTTTCAGCTGGGTCTTGAACACATCCCGCATATCCAGGCAAAAACGGATGGCCCGCCAGCCGAGGAATGGATTTTCTTCCTTTTCAAACTGATAATACGGGAGGGCCTTGTCCCCGCCAATATCCAACGTGCGGATAGTGATAGGCTTCTTCAAAATTTCCGCCGCTTTCTTATAGATTTCAAACTGCTCCTGCTCCGTAGGAAAACGGCTGCTTTCCATATACAAAAATTCGCTGCGGAAGAGGCCGACCCCCTCTGCACCATGCTTCTTCGCCGCTTCCACATCCTTGATGCTGCCCACATTGGCATAGAGATGTACCTGCCGCCCATCGGTGGTCACCGCAGGTAGACGGTTCATTTCCTTCAGCTTCCGTTTCAGTTCTTTTTCCGCCTCCTGCTTTTCCGCATAGACCCGCTTCTGCAAATCATCAGGGGATAGCAGCAGAAGTCCTTCGTTCCCATCCAGAATGACTTCTTCCCCTGCCTGCACCTTTTCCAGAATTCCTTCCATGCCTAATAAAGCAGGGATTTCCAGACTGCGGGCAAGGATAGCCACATGGCTGGTTGCGCCGCCCTTGGCTGTCACCATTCCTCGGATGTAGCGAAAATCCATCTTCGCCGTATCAGAAGGATTCAGTTCTTCCGCAAAGAGAACGACCTTTTCTTTGATATTTCGAAACGGGTCATCATCTACTCCCTTCAATATCGCCATGATACGCCGACAGACATCCCGTACATCCGCCGCCCGTTCTCGCAAATAAGCATCCTCCAGGCTTTCCAGCAGAGAGCAGGTCTCTTCCATCTGTTCCTCCAAGGCCCACTGGGCATTTTTCCCTTTAGATATCTTTTCATTCACCCCATCGATCAGGGTATCATCCTCTGCCATATCCAGATGGGCAGCGAAAATAGGATTCGTTCTCGCCAATGGGCGCAAAGCTTCCCTCGTCTGCTCTGCCGCCCGTCGGAAAGCCGCCTTTTCCCGCTCAATTTCATTTTCTTTGATTTCTAGATGTTCTGCCGCCAGATTTGGCGGCTGCACCAGAAAGGCACGTCCCATTGCCACACCTTTTGATGCCCTCTGCTCCGCTCTGATCTCTTCCATACTCATCCCTCCAGAATATTCAGAAAGGCTTCCAGTTTTTCCACAGAGTGTTTATCCCCTTCCCCATCGGCAGAAAGAATCATTTCGCTTCCTTCCTTGGCCCCCAGAGTCAGTAGCTGCAGGATGCTGTCAGCAGCAGCCTTCTTCCCATTGTGTTCAATATAGACCTTGCAGGGCAGCTCCTTTGCAAAAGCAACCAGTTCGGATGCCGGGCGGGCATGGAGCCCTGTTTTATTCTTTAAGATCACTTTTCTTTCGACCATCTTTTCGACCTCCTAAAAATCGTTTCCCTTAGTTTCCCTGATTCCCTGAAAATTATGAGTCCTTTTCTTCCGCTCCATTTTTGATAATCTTTTTCATATAATTCCACTTGGAATTACTTGACATTGATTCTCCTCTGTGATATCTTTAAGTCACAAAGTTAGTCAAGGCTAACTCAATAAGCAAAAAGGAGGTCATCCCGTGAGCGTAGTCATCGTAGGCGGCCACGACAGAATGGTTCGTCAATATATGGATATTTGCAAAAAATTCAACTGCAAGGGCAAGGTTTTCACCCAGCTGCCCGGCAACTTCAAAGGACAGATCGGTCAGGCAGACCTCATTATCCTTTTCACCAGCACTGTTTCCCACATCATGGTAAATGGCGCGGTACAGGAAGCAGAAAGAAACAATATCGCCATCGAACGCAGCCACAGCAGTTCTTCTTCTGCGCTGAAGCGTATTCTTGGTCAGTATTGTGCATAAATATTTTTGATTATAAGTTAGCTTAAGCTAACCATATAGGAGGTACAAAATGTCGGATTTTGAAAAAGATTTATTATACTTTGCCTCCCCCGCCCTTCTGGGCAGAAAACAGGCAAATCTCTTCTCCTTCCCTGTCACCTGTCTGACAGACTATCGTAAGGAGATCGAAAAATATAAAAAAGAACTGGCTCCCCTTGGCATCTCTGTAGAATATCTCTACAGCCGCCATCAGCGGGTATATCTCCTCATCTACCGTAAGGATATGCTCCTGCAGTATCTGAAACAGCCCGACGTAAAAGACTTTCTCATCCGAGAGGGCTATCCTCAGAATATCGGCGAAGAAGCATCCTTTCAGGAATGTATCTGCACCTTGCGTCAGCATATCCTGCAGGGCGATGAATTCCCCCACGAAGTCGGCTTTTTCTTCGGCTATCCCGCAGAAGATGTTTTCGCTTTCATCCGCGAAAAGGGCCGCAATTACAAGCTGGTAGGCGACTGGAAAGTTTACGGCGACGGCAAAGCCGCTCTTCGTACCTTCCGCAGCTATGCCAGATGCAGAAAAAGACTTATGGAACAGGCAGCCGCCGGCGCATCCATCGTGTCCCTTCTGGAACCCGTATGTGCCCATGCAGCTGTTTGATATAAAAACTTACTTAACTAGGAGGCGTACATTATGAAAAACGCAGTAATTTATTGGAGTGGTACAGGCAACACAGCAGCTATGGCAAGAGCCATCGGCGCAGCTATGGGCGAAAATACAGAAATTTTCTCCGTAGATAAATTCACAGGCAACATTGCAGATTATGACAAGATCGCATTCGGTTGCTCCGCTATGGGCGACGAAGTTCTGGAAGAATCCGAATTCGAACCCTTCTTCACAGCCATCGAAGGTCAGCTGAAAGGCAAGAAAGTTGCTCTCTTCGGTTCCTACGGCTGGGGCGACGGTCAGTGGATGCGTGACTGGGCAGACAGAACATCCAAAGCAGGTGCAAACCTGTATGATGAAGGTCTGATCGTAAACGGCTTCCCCGAAGGCGACGCAAAAGTACAGTGCACAGCTTACGGCGAAGGCTTCGCAGCATATTAATATGATAGATAGCATCTGATCTCAGATGTTTCTATAAAAACTCCTAAAATTAAACTCTCTATTATTTAAACTCAAAATTCTCCTCTATTATCTCTCTAACTATAAAAAAGAGTCCGTAAGGGCTCTTTTTTACTGCCCAATAACCCCCTTTTTTCTTTCAGACTGAACCACGATACATACAGAATCTGGGACTCTCCCCGCCTCCTTTCAAATCACCCCCTTCAGTCTGCTTTTATAAGCCCCTACAGCTAATTCTAAGCCACCATTTCCAATGCAGTACCCATCTACCGCCACAGGATCAAGCCTGCCACAGTGCCCCACATTGCCCGAGAACACAGTCCAAGTTTTGCATGTTAGCGCCGGTATGCACCAGATGTCACTTACTGATTTACGGCAAATAAAAAAGCCGTCCTTATTTCTAAGAACGACTTTTTGAGATTCTTACTACTTATTCGTCAGCATGACAACTGCATCCGCCTTCGCGTTTTTTTGCGCACATGCCTGCCTGAGGGCAGCCAATGCATACCACGCCGCGTTTCTTTTCTTTTCTGATGTAGAGCAATGCAGCTCCTATAATGATCAGAACGATCAATCCTAAAATAATATCTGTCATACTGAAAACTCCTTTTATTTACGCGTTTTTCGCTGCGCCTTTCAGAGCATATTCTGTAGCAATGCTTCTGTTTGCTTTCTTGATCAGGCTAACGATGATCGCTACGATCACGATTACAGCGATCAGGCCGGGAACGAAGCCTGCGCCCAAAGCGCCTGTTGTAACCAGTGTACCGATCTGGTATACCAGGAATGCAACTACGAAACCTGTTGCAAACTGCAGAGCGATACCGCCTGCCAGCCATTTTTTATCCTTAATTTCAGAGTTCATCGCACCCATTGCTGCGAAGCAGGGAGGTGTGTACAGGTTGAACATCAGGTAAGCCAGAGCTGCTACTTTTGTCAGGCCCATAACAGCTGCTACTTCATTTGCGCCGCCAACCAGAGCCAGTTCATCTGTATCGATGAAGTTAGAGATACCATATACTACAGCGATTGTACCAACAACGTTTTCTTTTGCAATGAAGCCTGTGATAGCCGCTGCTGCCAGCTGCCATGCACCGAAGCCCAGAGGGATCAGCAGCAGAGCAAAAGGAGAAGCGATTGTAGCCAGGATGGATGTGTGTTCCATACCTTCTTCAACCAAATTCAGGGACATATCGAATGTGGACATGATCTGAACAACTGCGTTACATACCAGAATGATTGTACCAGCTTTGATAATGTATGCTTTACCACGGGACAGCATGGACATGAATGCCAGCTTCAGGCTGGGGATTTTATATTCAGGCAGTTCCATGATAAAGAAAGATTTTCTTACTTTGTGACCTGCAATTTTGTTTACCAGCAGTGCGCCGAACAGGATCAGCAGGATACCTACGAAGTACATCAGTGTACCAACCCAGGAAGCATCTGCGAAGAATACGCCTGCGAACAGAGCGATTACAGGCAGTTTCGCACCACAGGGCATGAAAGGTGTCAGCATCGCTGTTGCTCTGCGTTCTCTTTCTTTTCTGATCGTACGAGCAGCCATAACGCCGGGAATCGCACAACCTGTACCGATAACGAAAGGAATTACAGATTTACCGGACAGACCTACTTTTTTGAAGATGGGGTCCAGAACAACGGATACACGCGCCATGTAACCACAGT
This sequence comes from Anaerotignum sp., assembly GCF_017483025.1. GTDB lineage: Bacteria > Bacillota > Clostridia > Lachnospirales > Anaerotignaceae > Anaerotignum_A. Next base: position 21,603 of record NZ_JAFUMA010000090.1, read on the forward strand.
CTTCCAGCAGAGCCATCAGGAAGTACATTACCATTACCAGAGGCAGGAAACCAACTACAGCACCTACACCACCAACGATACCGTCAACGATCAGAGCCTGCATGAAAGGAGAAGCGCCTTCTACCCATCCTGCAACTGTTTCGCCGAAGCCTTCGATCCAGCCTACCAGCACATCTGCGATCATGGGGCCTACTGTGGACTGGGAAATATCGAATACCAGGAACATGACTACTGCGAAAATGATGATACCTGCAACAGGGTTTGTCAGGATCGCATCCAGTTTATCCTGGCTGTTCTTTTCTTTTGTCAGCACTTTTCTTGTTTCAACGGATTTTACGATGCCGTTTACGAAATCAAAACGCTTTCTATCAGATTCTACAACAGCTTCTTTATTTGTCAGGTCAACATTGCCTTCATCGTAAGGTGCTTTCTGTTCTTTGCCCTTCAGGGAAGCAGCTGTTTTCACAACTTCAGCCAAACCTTTGTCGTTCGCTGTAATGGATACTGTCTTGATCACAGGACAGCCCAGCTTTGCGGACAGCAGTTCTGCGTCGATCTGTGTTTCTTTCTTTTCGTTTACGTCACTCTTGTTCAGGGCTACTACCACGGGAATACCCAGTTCCAGCAGCTGTGTTGTGAAGAACAGAGAGCGGCTCAGGTTTGTCGCATCCACGATGTTGATGATAACGTCAGGATTTTCGTTTTTCACATAAGAGCTTGTGATGCTTTCTTCAGATGTGAAGGGGGACATGGAATATGCACCGGGCAGATCGACTGCGATCAGCTCTTCACCTTCATAGAAGTTCTTTTTGATGGGGCTTTCTTTTTTGTCTACTGTAACACCAGCCCAGTTACCAACGCGTTCGTTTCTGCCTGTCAGCGCGTTATACATAGTGGTCTTACCACTGTTAGGATTACCTGTCAAAGCAATTCTCATTTTGGTTTCCTCCTAGAAAAATAATCGTTCTTTTGTTTAGCCGAATCATAGTTTTATGTATCAAAGATAGTTAGTAAGCACTAACCCTCGAGGAAAATATATGTGGTGAAAAATTCACCACTTATACCTCGATGGCTTCTGCCAGCAAATCATCAATAGTGTATCTGCCATCCTTGATGGATACCACACAACCACCCTTTACACGTCTAACGACTGTGATAGGTTCGCCGCTGTAGCAGCCCAGGGAAAACAGAAACGCATCCATTTCTTCATCGTCTGTCACGATGCTTTTGATGATATATTCTACGCCTTCCTGTGCAGTTGTCAGGTTCATACTATCCTCTCGCTTTCTTACCATAATTAGCCATAACTAATCAACTAGAAGTTTACCACGGCTAACTGGTTGTGTCAATCGAATGCCACCGATTTTAACAATAAATTTTCTCAATTAGCCATGACTAATGATACCTTTTTCTCAATAAAAAATCAACCTGTTTTCCACAAAAATACTCGGCAGAAATTATCTTTCTACCGAGTATAGTTCATTTCTTGCGTTTACTGCAGCTGCTGCAGTCTCCGACACAACCGCCGCAGCCGGCGCTGTTCTTTTTCAGAAAGCGGATAGCGGCGATCAGCGCAATGACCACCGTCCCAATGATGAGATAATCAAAAATACCCATTTTTCTCACCTCTTAGAAAATCAGATTCAACCCCTGATATACGATAAAGGAAACGATCCACGCCACCACGCACTGCAGCAGAGCTACGCCCCACCCCAGCAGATTGCTGTCCAGTTCTCTTCTCACCGCAGCCACCGCCGCCATGCAGGGTGTATACAGCAGGGTGAACACCAAAAAGCTGACAGCGGAAATGGGTGTGAACAGACCGCTCAGGGCAGGCCCCAGCGCTTCCGCAGATGTGCCTGTCAATACACCCAGAGTGCTGACAACAGCCTCTTTCGCTGTAAAGCCTGTGATGAGGGCTGTAGGGATACGCCAGTCATCAAAGCCCAAAGGGGCAAAAATAGGTGCCAGCCAATGCCCCAGCATAGCCAGCAGGCTGTCTGCACTGTTTGTTACCACATTCAGGCGGCTGTCGAAGCTCTGCAGGAACCAGATGATAACCGTTGCCACAAAGATGATGGTAAAGGCTCTCTGCAGAAAGTCCTTCGCCTTATCCCACATCAGCAGGAATACACTTTTCATAGAAGGAAAACGATAGTTGGGCAGTTCCATTACGAAGGGAACAGGTTTTCCTCTGAATACTGTTTTCCCAATGATCAGCGCCATAATGATACCTACGATGATACCCGCTGCATAGAGCCCGATCATCACCAGTGCCGCATGGTCGGGGAAAAATGCCGCCGCAAATACCGCATAGATGGGGATTTTTGCAGAGCAGCTCATAAAAGGTGTCAGCATGATGGTCATGCGTCTGTCTCTTTCAGAAGAAAGAGTTCTGGTTGCCATGACCGCAGGCACCGTACAGCCAAAGCCCACCAGCAGAGGCACAATGCTTCTGCCGGAAAGGCCAATCTTACGCAACAGTTTGTCCATCACAAAGGCGATTCGCGCCATATAGCCTGTGTCTTCCAGAATGGAAAGGAAGAAGAACAGTACCACGATAATAGGCAGGAAACTCAACACACTGCCTACCCCGGCAAATACACCATCGATCAACAGGCTATGTACCACGGGATTGATACCGTAATTGCCCAAAGCAGTATCTACCATAGCTGTAATGGCATCGATGCCTGCCGCCAGCAGGTCGCTCAGATACGCACCAAACACATTGAAGGTCAGATAGAATACCAGGAACATGACCACAATAAAAATTGGGATCGCCAAAACCTTATGGGTCAGGATATTGTCGATTTTCACGCTGCGGATGTGTTCCTTGCTTTCCTGGGGTTTGATAACCGTTGCCGCGCAGACCTTTTCAATGAAATCATAACGCATATCCGCCAGAGCAGCGTTTCTGTCCATGCCATGCTCTTCTTCCATCTGAATGATACTGTGTTCCAGCAATTCCATTTCATTCTGGTCCAGATCCAGCTTTTCTGCGATGGAAGGGTCCGCTTCGATCAGCTTCGTCGCTGCAAAGCGAGTAGAAATGCCTGCTCTTTCCGCATGGTCCTCAATCTGATGGCACACAGAATGGATGCAACGATGGACGGGGCCGGAGGGGCAGAAATCATATATCTTGGGGCATTCTTTTCCTTTCGCCACACGGATGGCTGTTTGCATCAGTTCATCGATACCTTCATTTTTTACCGCACTGATGGGAACTACAGGGATTCCCAATTCTTCGCTCATTTTCTGGACATCGATGGTTCCGCCGTTGCTGCGCACCTCGTCCATCATATTCAGGGCCAGAACCATGGGGATGTGCATTTCGATAAGCTGCAGTGTCAGATACAGATTTCTTTCGATATTGGTCGCATCGACGATATTGATGATACCATCGGGCTTTTCATTTAAAATAAAGTCCCTTGTTACGATCTCCTCGCTGGTATAGGGGCGGATGGAATAGATACCGGGCAAATCCACTACGGAACAATCCCTTTCCCCGCGCACTTCCCCCACCTTCTGATCTACCGTTACACCAGGGAAATTGCCCACATGCTGGTTGGAGCCTGTCAACTGGTTGAACAGGGTCGTTTTGCCGCAGTTCTGATTGCCTGCCAATGCAAAGATCATTCTGCTGCACCCTCTTTCACTTCAATATTTTTCGCGTCATCGATACGGATGGTCAGGGTGTACCCTCTCAGACGCAGTTCAATGGGGTCGCCCATGGGGGCAACCTTTGTTACAGTCACTTTTGTTTTGGGAATGATGCCCATATCCAACAAGCGGCAGCGCAAAGCCCCTTCGCCGCCTACCTTTGTAATGACCGCTTCTTTCCCAATGGGAAGCTCATTCAATGTCATAAATATCCCTCTATTCCAGTCAAATTCAGTCAAAACTGAAAATAATTCTCAATTACCAGAGATGAGTATACCACCGCTAACTCCCACTGTCAACGAAATGGATTCCTTTCGACTAACTTTTGTTAGCTGCCCCAAACAGACCGTTTTTACATGTCCCTTTCCTTTTATTTTTATGTTTCTTTCTATAAAAAGTTACTATATCGAAAACAAAAAAGAGGGCGTAATGCCCTCTTCATTTTTTCAATATTCATATACTCAACTGTAACAGATTTTGCCAGGTTTCTGGGCTTATCAACGTCACAGCCGCGTTCTACAGCAACGTAGTACGCAAACAGCTGCATAGGCAGCACACTGTAGGAGCTTGTGAACAGGCTATTGCATTTGGGCAGGTAAACCACTTCATCCGCCACATCTTCGATGGCAGTGTTGCCTTCTGTCGCAATGGCCAAAACCTTCGCACCTCTTGCCTTTACTTCCTTCACATTGCTGACTGTTTTTTCCAGCAGGCTTTCCTGTGTTGCGATGGCAACCACCAGTGTACCATCTTCGATCAGAGAGATCGTGCCATGCTTCAATTCGCCTGCAGCATAAGCCTCACTGTGGATATAGGAGATCTCCTTCAGCTTCAGGGAAGCTTCCATCGCTACGGCATAATCCAGACCACGGCCGATGATGAAAGCATTTTCGCATTTCGCACAGTTCTTCGCGATCTCTGCCATTCTCGCATCCACCTTCAGCACTTCTGCCGCACGTTCAGGCAGTTCATGCAGTTCTGCAACTGCTGCTTTGTATGCTTCCTCTGTCATTGTGCCGCGTACTTTTGCAAAGTGCAGCGCGATCAGATACAGCACAGATACCTGCGTTGTATAGCCTTTTGTAGAAGCAACGGCGATTTCGGGGCCGGCCCATGTATAGATCACATCATCACTTTCTCTGGCAATAGAGCTGCCTACTACGTTTACGATAGAAATAACCTTCAGTCCCTGTCTCTTCGCTTCTCTCAGAGCTGCCAGTGTATCTGCTGTTTCGCCGCTCTGGCTGATGATGATGCAAAGTTCACCTTTGTTCAGGATAGGGTTTCTATATCTGAATTCGGAAGCAATATCTACTTCCACAGGGATACGGGCTACTTCTTCCATCACATATCTGCCAACGATGCCGGCATGCATTGCAGTACCGCAAGCTACGATGTGAACTCTACCGCAGTTTCTGATCTCTTCTTCTGTCAGAGAAATCTCATCCAGCTTGATGCCTGTTTCTGTCAGGCGAGGCTGGATCGTTTTCTTCAGCACTTCGGGCTGCTCCATGATCTCCTTCATCATGAAGTAGTCATAGCCGCCTTTTTCCGCTGCAGCGATGTCCCATGTTACATGGTAAATTTCTTTTTTGATTTCATTACCTTCTGTATCAAACAGCTTTACGCCATCGTTTTTCAGTACAGCGATCTCTTTTTCATCCAACAGATAATAATCTCTTGTGTATTCCAGCAGAGCGGGAATATCAGAAGCGATATAGTTCTCCCCTTCGCTCAAACCAACCAGCAGAGGGCTTCCCTGACGCACTGCCACCAGTGTGTCGGGGTGGTCGCTGCACATGATGCCCAGGGCGTATGCACCGCGGATCTTTTCCAGCAGCTTTCTTGTTGTGGAGATCATATCGCCGTCATACAGATATTCATACAAATGCGCCACCACTTCTGTATCTGTTTCAGATTTGAAGTGATAGCCTTCGCCTTTCAGCATTTCCTTCAGTTCCAGATAGTTTTCGATGATACCATTGTGTACCACGGAAATCTTACCATTCTGGCTGTTGTGGGGATGGCTGTTTGTTTCACTGGGTTCGCCATGGGTCGCCCAGCGTGTATGGCCGATGCCGATGTGAGAAGATTTCTGTTCTTCTTTTTTCAGTTTTTCTGCCAGGCCAGCCAGTCTGCCTTTTACCTTGATGGTACGGATACCATCATCATATACGGAAATACCCGCAGAGTCATACCCGCGGTATTCCAGTTTGGACAGGCCGTTCAAAAGCACGGGGATGGCCTGATCGTTCCCAATATATCCTACGATTCCGCACATAATTTTTACCTCCAATTTATTTATTCGTCCGTTGCCTTTCTTTTGTCGGGAGCGTTGACCGCTCCGTTTTGTAAAAAGGCCTGCGTCCCTGAACGAAAGGGCGAGGAGCATCCGCCGAAAACTTCGATAAACTCCTGCCTCGTCAGCCGCCCGATCTGCGGCTCTGGCGCTTAAAATTGCTTTTTCCTTCCTTTCCTTCGTAATGGCCTATCGGAAGCCGTTCGAACATAATTCGACATGATATTATATCATCTTTTTAACCTTGGGTAAAGTCTTTTTCCCATTTTATGCGGCCTTCCATTGTCTTTGTGTACGAAAAAAGACCTAATCTTTATAATTTTGAAAGATTTTTGTTATGGATTATTCAAAAAGATGCGTTATACTTGTAGTATAGAAGAGATCCTTATAAAAAAAGAATCTGACCTAAAAAGGAGGACTATAAAATGAAAAAATTACTTGCACTTTTCCTGGCCTGTACCATGGCTCTGGGCCTGGCTGCCTGCGGCGGCAAAGAGGAAACACCCGCTTCTCCTTCTGCAGAAGAAGCTGTCGCTTCCATGGAGGCCCCCATTGATGCTCTGGCAAGATGCATGCTGGAAAACGATATGGAATATGATCCCGAAAATCCCGATTTCTTCTGGACTGCCCTCTACTACTTTGCAGGGGCTTATGGCCTGGAGCATGAGGATGTGGAAGAAGTTCCTGATTCCTATCAGCTGAAAGTTCCTACAGCGGTTATGGAAGAGCATGCCATCGCATTGTTCAGCGAATATGATGGCCTGATGGATCTTCCTTCCATTATGAAGGGCAATGTTTCCTTCGATCCCGATGAAAACGCTTACTTCCTGTCCCGCGGTGATATTGGCGCATCCGAAATGCGCCTGACCAACGTAGCAGAAACAGAAGAAGGCTATGCTCTGGTGGCTGAGCTTTGGGGCATCGACGAAGAAGAAACCCTCATTGCTCAGTTTGATGTTACCCTGACAAAAAATACTTTCTCTGAAGAGATCGAAAATCCTCTGTATCTCTGCAGTGTATCTTCCATGACACTGGTGAAGGAAGACGGTATGGATGGTACAAACAGCGAAAGCAGCAGTGTTGCTCCCGATGAAACTATCACGGCAGTTTTCAACGGTCTATCCGATTCCCATACTGCTGAACTGACCCTGCCCGATGGCAGTATCCAGGCGTTCCAGTTTGATGCAAACTCCACAGCAGGTGCCATCCTGTCCTCTCTGAAGGAAGGCGACGGCATCACCATCGGATACATCACTGATGCCCAGACAGGCGCAGCAAAAATCGTAACAGCAGAATAAACGCAACAAAAAAAGAGCCCTTTGGGCTCTTTTTATTTTGTCCAACCATATTTCTCAGCGATCTTCTCCGCAACATAAATGCCATCCACCGCCGCAGAAACGATACCGCCGGCATAGCCTGCGCCTTCCCCTGCAGGGTAAATGCCCTCTTTGTTCAGGCTCATGGCTGTTTCATTTCGCAGGATGCGAATGGGAGAAGAACTGCGGCTTTCTACTGCCGTCAACAGGGCATCTTCTCTATCGAAACCCTTCAGCTTTCTGCCCATGGCAGGCAGAGCTTCCCGCAAGGCTTCCGTCATAAATGCAGGGAAAATCTCGTCCATATCGCTTTCCTTAACATCGGGGCGATAGGTCGCTTCCACTTCATTTTTCTCTGCCACTCCTGTTTTCAGGAAAGTGCCGACTCTCTGCACAGGAGCAGTATAATCACTGCCGCCAGACTGGAACGCCTTTTCTTCCAACATCCTCTGGAAATGCATCCCTGCCAGAGGATGGTCGCTGCCGAAATCCTCGGGGAATACCTGCACCAGCAGCGCAGAGTTTGCATTTTTGCCATCACGGGCATGCTCGCTCATACCATTGACTGCCAGCCGGCCTTCTTCGGATGCCGCCGCAACAACGTAGCCGCCGGGGCACATGCAGAAAGTATATACGCCGCGACCTTTGGATGTGGTGTAAGTCAGACGATAATCCGCCGCAGGCAGCTTATGGGCCGCCTCACCATACTGCACTTCGTCCACCATCTTCTGGGGATGTTCGATACGGACACCCATGGCAAAGGGCTTCTGTTCCAATGCAAATTCCTCTGCATGAAGCAGTTCAAAAGTGTCTCTGGCACTATGCCCCAAGGCAAGAACCACATCGTCTGTTTCGATTCTTTCGCCATCTTTCAGCAAAACAGCCTTTACTTTATTATTTTCCCATTCAAAGCCAGTTACTTTGGCAAAGAAACGGACTTCCCCGCCCAGTGCTTTGATTTTTTCACGGATATTTTTCACCACGCCGCGAAGCAGGTCTGTACCGATATGGGGTTTTGCATCATACAGTATTTCTTCCGGCGCACCGGCATCCACCATTTCCTCCAACACCTTGCGGCATCTGGGGTCTTTGATGCGGGTAGTCAGCTTGCCATCAGAAAAAGTACCAGCCCCACCTTCACCAAACTGCACATTGTTTTCCGTATCCAGCTTGCCCGTATTCCAAAAAAGGTCAACGGCTTCCTTGCGGCTGTCCACATCGCCGCCCCGTTCCAGAACGATAGGGTTCAGGCCCATTTCCGCCAGCAGCAGAGCTGCAAACATCCCCGCAGGGCCAAAACCGACCACCACAGGACGTTTTTCGGGCATTTTATCCCCTTGCATCATGCGATACTCTAAATCAGGCGTTTTGGAAATATTTTTATCCTTAGATTTTTCTAAAATCTTCTTTTCATTTTTCACTTCCACATCCACCACGTAGGCATAATGGATGTTGTCTTTTTTTCTGGCATCCAAAGAACGCTTGAAAATGCGGTAGGCCTTGATATCCTCCACGGGCACGCGCAAAGCCTTCGCCAGTTTCTTTTCCAAGGCCTTCTGGTTGCCTTCGATAGGCAGTTTCAGTTCAGAAACTCGAATCATTTTTCTTCCCTGCCTTCCCATTCTTCATAAAATACTTCCCGCAGGAACAGACCACGGCTAGGAGCTGTAAAGCCTGCCGCCTCTCTGCTTTCTGCCTGCAGAATGGCCGCCATTTCGTCGGCTTTTCTTTTTCCTTCCCCCACCTCGATAAGGGTACCTGTCAGGATTCGCACCATCTGGTAGAGGAAGCCATTGCCGTAAAAATGCAGTGTCAGTTTGTCTTCTGTTTCTTCGAAGACGATATCGTAAATGATACGCACCGTAGATTTCTTCATGCGCTTATTGGCGCAGAAACTTTTGAAATCATGTTCACCGATAAAAGCAGACGCCGCCTGTTCCATGGCTTCGATATTCAGGTCATCCTCACATCTGAACACATATTTTCTCTCGAAAACAGGAGAACGTTTCCCCTTCCAGATGCTGTAGGAATAATGCTTCGCTTTGGCGCTCAGTCTGCTGTGGAATCTAGGCTGCATTTCTTCAATGGAAAGCCCCGCAATATCCTCTGGCAGCTTTGCATTGAAAGTATCCAGCAATTCTTTCGCTGTACCCGTCCAGTTCATATGGAAATTGATGACCTGCCCTGTGGCGTGGGTGCCTGCATCCGTTCTGCCAGAACCAAAAACCTCCGTTTCCTGCCCGCAAATATCCTTCAGGATGCGTTCCAGTTTTTCCTGTATGGTGTTGTCTGTATTGCCCTGTTTCTGCCAGCCGTTGTATCTTGTGCCGTCATAGGCCAGGACGATCTTATAGTTTTTCATGGGGTTCCCCTCTTATTTTTTACTGCTGCAGCGCATTCAGCACGTTAGGCACAAACTGTTTCTTTCTGGAAACCATACCAGGCACATATACCCAGTTATCTTCCGCAGGACCAAAAGCAGTTTCTGCCAGTTCCTTCGCACCTTCCCCTGCAAATACCAGATGGGAAGATTCTGTCAGAATATTGGTCAGCAGGAAGAACAGCATTTCGCCTTCTTTGACTGCGCCTTCCATGTAAGCCGCAATTTTAGGACGCAGCTGTTCCAGTTCGCCTCTGTCCATGGAAGAAATCTGGCCTGCGCCAAAGTTTTTGCCATGGCCGCTGAATTTCTTGAAATCCTGATAGAAAATTTCTTCAGGTGTTTTATCTGCCAGGCTGCTGCCGGCGCGGAACATTTTTTCCGCATGATCCTGAATTTCGATACCTGCAATGGCTGCCAGTTCCTCCGCTGCCTTTTTGTCCTTCGCTGTGCAAGTAGGAGAACGGAACATCAGTGTATCAGACAGGATGGCAGAGCAAAGCAGACCTGCGATCTTCGCATCCACTTCCACATTGCTTTCCTGATACAGATCATAAATGATCGTACCTGTACAGCCTACAGGCTGATTGCGGAAATATACGGGCATCGTTGTTTCCAGGCTGCCCAGTCTGTGGTGGTCGATGATCTCCAGAATTTCCGCTTCATCAATACCGTCTACTGCCTGAGATTTTTCATTATGATCCACCATGATGATCTTCTTGTTATCCATCCCCAGCAGGGAGCGTCTGGAGAGCATACCACAGTAGTTGCCTTCTCTGTCCAGAACAGGGAAATCTCTGTGGCGGATCTTGGCCAGCGTTTCTCTGATATCTGTAATAAAATCTTCGCTGCTGAATGCGATCAGATTATCTTTTCTCATAAAGTAACGCACAGGCGCAGACTGAGAAATCAGTCTCGCTACCATGAATGTATCATGGGGTGTGCTGATGACTTTACAGTTGTTTTCCCTCGCCAGTTTCTGAATGGTTTTGGAAATAGGCGCACCAGTACAAACGATGATGCAGCCTGCATTCATTTCGATGCCGCAAAGCTGGTTTTCAAAACGGTTCCCTGTCAGCAGCATATCGCCGTCCTCTACATAGTTTTCCAGCAGATCGGGGTTTGCTGCACCGATCAAAATCTTGCCCGTTGTGATTTCTTCTTCGGGATCGCCTACGATCATCGTACCATCGATGGCATCCAGTACGTTTGTATATTTTGTACGGGACATTGCCAGAATACGTGTTTCATAAATATCCATATTAGCTGTAGCAATATCCTTGACAGAAATAATACCTTCCAGTTTGCCGTCATTCACAACAGGCATGGTGGATTCCTGCAGGTCTCTCATGGTATTCCATGCGTTTTTGATGGAAATGTCCTCCGTCAAAACAGGCGTAGGTTTGATGTTTACGTCCTTTACCTGTGTGCCTACATGGGCAATATATTCAGGTGTTTCCACGCCGAAAAAGTTCAGTACATATTTTGTTTCATTATTTACTTCACCGGCTCTTTTTGCCACATATTCGCAGCCGTCGTCCATTTTATTTTTCAGCGCAGCGTATGCGATCGCGGAACAGATAGAGTCTGTATCGGGATTTTTGTGCCCGATGATGAATGTTTTATTTTCTTTCAACATTTCTTGTTTCCCCCTTGTCGAAATATCTACTTTCATTCCATCGGCATCTCGGATGCCAATATCATCTCAATTTTAGTATATCTCATAAAATCAAAGAAAGAAAGGCATAAAAGTATTTTCGTGAACTTGCTCATTTCAGCCAATGTTTTGTATACATCGTACAGCAAAAATACCTCTGCCCTTTGGGCCGAGGTATTTCTCTTTTTATTCCTCTGCATCTTTTAATTCTTTCTGATACCAAACATAGCTCATCACCATCGGCACAACAACAATGACACCTGTTACTGCCATAGTCATCACAAACATGACTTTCCCGGAACCCAGAACCGCACTGACCAGCATCAGGATACCCCCTAAAACAAAGCATTTACCGCCCAGACGGTGAGTTTTGTTCCAGACTGTATCGTTGCTCAATGCCCAAGGTGTTTTCACGCCTGTAAAAAAGTTTCTTTTTATCTTTGGCAGCATATTGCCAAGGGAAATAAATAGGATACCCACCATAAAGCAAACCGCCTTCCCAACATCAAATCTGCCCGGCTGCATAGTTTCCGCTAAAGTCAGCCCCATGATGATAGTCATAAATCCCAGGATCCACAGAATCATCCATTCATAGGTTTCCTGAAATCTATGGTAATTTCTGCGCTTAGGGTCGATTTTAGGCAAAACGAATAACAAAACCCCAATAAAAATATTCATTCCTGCCATCAGGAACAATTCACTTTTATCACCATAACGGTCAACGTTTCCGTCAATGCCCCAATGCAGGGGAACCTGACCGGGTAATTTGCTATAAACAGCCAGCACCATCAAAAGAGGCACAACTGCCAATGTCGCAATTAATATCTTCCTAATTTTCATCTTTCATTTCCCCTTTCAGCCCTGTGATCCAGCTTAAAATCTCCTCGAACACGGACATATTCAACTCATAGTAAATATATTTTCCTTTTTTCTCATCAGAAATTAGCCCCGCCTGTTTCAATATGGATAAATGATGGGAAATAGTCGCTCCAGTCGCGTCAAAATGTGTACCAATTTCCCCTGCGGTCTTCTGGCCATCCTTTAAGATTCCCAAAATTTCTCTGCGACTTGGGTCGCTGATGGCTTCTAGTGTTTCCTGCAATCCCATGCTCCTCCCCCCTTCCCATCATTTAGATGTTTGTCTAAATGATATCATATCTTATTCTCTTCGTCAACAATATTTTGATACTTATCTAAATGTAATATTTTCCACTTTTTTCTTAACTAAAAACAAAAAGTCCTGATCTTTCGATCAGGACTTAGAGGTGCCACCCGGATTTGAACCGGGGATAGAGGTGTTGCAGACCTTTGCCTTACCACTTGGCTATGGCACCATATACGATTATTTCGATATATTTAGTATACTCTCGTTTTCAGGTTTCGTCAATCCTTTTTCTATTCTTTTTTCCAACAGAAATCGCTCTTGACGATTCTTTGATGGTTCGGGCAGTACGTTCCCGCCCTCTGATGGCGGCTTTCTCCCCGTCTTTCGAAAAGAAAAAGTCCTGATCTTCCGATCAGGACTAGAGGCGCCACCCGGATTTGAACCGGGGATAGAGGTGTTGCAGACCTTTGCCTTACCACTTGGCTATGGCGCCATATGATCTGTGCGGGATTCGAACCCGCGTTACCGCCGTGAAAGGGCGGTGTCTTAACCCCTTGACCAACAGACCATATCTGGAGCTTGTTTACAAGCTCCGAAGCATTTAAGCTAAAACTCCTCAAGCGGGACTCGAACCTGCAACCCTCCGGTTAACAGCCGGATGCTCTGCCATTGAGCTATTGAGGATTATTATTTGCACCTGCACCTTCAAAACTGAACACAAGTTACTTGCATATAGTATCATCAATCATTTACTTTGTCAACAACTTTTTGTCGTTTCCAAATTGCTTTGGTCAAGCCCTCGATCTATTAGTATTGGTCAGCTGAACACGTTACCGTGCTTACACCTCCAACCTATCAACCTCGTTATCTTCAAGGGATCTTACTTCATAAAGAATGGGAAATCTTATCTTGAGGGCGGCTTCACGCTTAGATGCCTTCA
>NZ_JAFUMA010000091.1 GCF_017483025.1 Anaerotignum sp.
ACTGCCGATAATATCTACAAAGTATTGATTTACTTTGACAAGCTGTACGCCGTGATGGATGAACAGGAACGCCGACAGCTTATGGAGTCGCTGATCTCCGAAATCCATATCTTTGAGGAACGGAAGCCCAACGGACAATGGTTAAAGTCCATCAAATTCAAGTTGCCGATCATAGAGGAAGATATGGAAATAAGTTTGGACAATGATACACAAGTCGAGACAGTAGCGCTGCTGAAGCGTCAATAAATAGAACAAAAGGAGAAGGTAGAAAGAGGTAATTTTTAATGCAAGAAGTGTTTCAGTCGATTAACGGAATTTTTTCCTTTATCACCCCATTGTCTGATTTCCTGTGGGATTTCCCTACGAATTTTGAGTGGTATGCAAATATCCCTCTGTTAGGGAATTTCTCCTTTGCCATTATCCTGCTGTTAGGCAGTGGTATCTTTTTCAGCTTCCGCCTGGGCTTCGTACAGGTCAGAGGTTTCAAAAAAGGTCTGAAAATTATGACAGAGAAGAGAACCATTGATACAGGTATTTCTCCCTTGGCGGCGTTCCTGCTCAGTTCTGCCATGCGCGTAGGCCCCGGTAATATCCTGGGGGTAACAGGTGCCATTGCGGTCGGTGGCCCTGGCGCGGTTTTCTGGATGTGGATATCTGCGTTCTTCGGTATGGCGATCGCTTACATGGAAGCGGTTCTGGCGCAGATTTTTAAAGAAAAGAAAGATGATGAATTTGTCGGCGGTCTGCCTTTCTACGGCAGAAAGCTGATCGGTAATAAAGGCTTTGTGGGCGTGTTCCTGTCCCTGCTGTATATCCTGTATGCGCTGTGCTGCCTGCCTGCTCAGGGCTTCAACGTAGTTTCTTCCGTAGGCAGAATGGCGGAAATTGCGACAGGCTCCACCATCGCAACAGATTCCGCATTTTACTATATCGTTGGTATCATTACGATGGTGCTGACAGTCATTATCGCTTTTGGCGGCATCAAAAAAGTTTCCAAATGGACAGACAGAATGGTTCCTGTCATGGCGGTGCTGTATATCCTGACAGTTCTGGTGCTGATCGTTTTGAATATCGGTACAGTTCCTTATTTCTTCAAAGCTGTATTCGGCGGTGCATTCCGGCCTGAAGCTGTATTCGGCGGTCTGTTTGGTACGGTTCTGGCCCAGGGTGTAAAACGTGGCCTGATGTCCAATGAAGCCGGTCAGGGTACCATCACTATGTCCGCTGCGGCGGCAGATGCGAAGCATCCCTGTGAACAGGGGCTGCTGTCTGCCATTGGTGTTTTTCTGGATACCATGATCATCTGCACATTGTCCGGCTTTGTGGTAGTTATGGCCCACTGCTGGGATGGCCCCAATGCAGAGGCTTGGGCGGCAATGGATAAACTGCCGAAATTCACAGAATCTCTGGCAGTGCTGACACCGGGCACATCCTTCAATGCGGTAGTAACATTTGTGATTACACTGTGTTTCTGTCTGTTTGCATACACATGCCTGCTGGGTATGATCAGCTTTTCTGAAATCGCAGCCAATCGTATCCGTAAGGACAAAGGCTTTATCAATGGTGTGCGTATCGTTGGTCTGATTGTTGCGGCTTTTGGTATCCTGTGCAATATTGCAGGTCTGGAACTGGGCAACCTGTGGGCCTTCTCCGATCTGGGCAATATTCTGATCGTATTCTTCAACGTACCTATCGTCTACGTTGGTGCAAAATACGTTCTGCGTGCTGCAAAGCATTATGATAAAAATGACGGTACTCCTTTTACATCCGATGCGATTGGCAGAGATGACTGTCAGTATTGGGATGAAAAGGCAAAGAATGAAAAATAAAGAAAGGGGAATTTAACTTGAAAATTTCTAAAAAAGACGCATTGATGTGGTTTTCCTTCTTTGCCCAGCTGGATGAAGAGGAAGAACTGATGCCCAAGCAGATGGAATTGGTTTACGCTACTTTTGCGCAGATCGAAGATGCCATCGATGCCAGAAATGAAAAACTGATGTCTGAAATCAAAGGCTTGAAATCTGTAAACGGCAGAACATACTTTGTTGGCCCCGAAGAAAAATTTGCGAAGGGCTGCCGTTCCTGCATGACAGGCACAGGTTTGACTGCCATCCGCAAAACAAATAAATGCAATATCCAGTGCAAATTCTGCTACAACTATGGCGAACTGGAAGACTGCATGCCCATCGGCGAAGGTCTGTGGGAGATCGGCGGCACAAAATTCTATGAAAGAGACCTTGATCTGCTCCTTTCCATTCAGGAAAAACCCACTGGTATTTCCTATGTGTATCTGGAACCCTTCATGGAAATTGAAAAATACTATGGCGTGATTAAAAAATTCCACGAAGCAGGTATTCATCAGCATATGTACACAAACGGTACACTTGCCACAGAAGAAAACCTGAAAGCCTTGGGTGAAGCGGGCCTGGATGAACTGCGCTTCAATCTGGGGGCAACAAACGCTTCCGATAAAGTCATTAAAGCCATTGCAACAGCGAAAAAGTATATCAAATACGTTGGTATCGAAACACCTATGACACCAGAATATTTCGAAGCATTTATGCAGAAAAAAGACAAAATTCTGGCAACAGGCGTGGATTTCATGAACTGTGCGGAACTGCATCTGAATAACAATAACATCTGGAACTATGAAGGGGAAAATATGTATGTCTACAGACATGGCTATGTTTCTCCCACATGGAGCCGTGAACTGACCTTCAAGTTGATGAAAATGGCCGACGAAGAGGGTTGGGATGTGGCTGTCCATGATTGTTCCAACAGAACAAAATTTGCCCGCGGTCTGAACCTGAAGGGCAAAGAAGGGGGTTGGTTCGGCGCAAGCAATTATGGCTCTGAATTCAGCAGACCTCCCTTTGAAGCTTTCCTGCCTATCCTGCAGGATGAAAGCTTCCAGTTTCTGGAGGAAGAGGAGCTGCCCGAAGGCTATCGTCCCGGTGAATTGTTCTTTTAATTAAAAAAATAAAAGCACCCGTATGGGTGCTTTTTTGTTTGCTTATTCTTCTGTTACTGTTTTCCAAAGCAGCATGTTATTTTCCACATAGCATTCCACCTTGCCCTGATCCACCAGATAGGACAGATAGGAGCGGACGGTGCTGCCGATGAGGACATACTGATTATAATCCATCGTCAGGTCGAACACTTCGAAAACTTTCTTCAAAATCAGTTCGAAATGCATGGATTCTGTACAGATTTCCAGCAGCTTATCCAGAATTTCGTTCATCTTATCGCGGTTTGCAGCCACCAGAGGTTTGACATCTTCCATGGCTTCTGCATGGGCGGGGATGAACAGCTTACCCTCCAGTTTTTCTACGAAATCCAGTGTTTCAAACTGAGCAGTGATATCATAGAAGAAGGACAGGTGATATTTGGAGATGATGTTTTCGCCGAAGATACAGTCTGCCAGGAAATACACATCATCGGGTGTTTTCACACCGATCATATCCCAGAAATGGCCGGGCAGGCGGAAATATTCCATGCCCTCGGGCAGTTTTGCTGTGGCGATGTCCTGTGCTTTGGAAGGAGTCGCCATCAGGAATTTGTTGCGCAGTTTTTTAAAGGGATAGCCGCCATAGAGGAAAGAGGGTTCCAAAATGGGGTTTTCTACAACAGCCACTTCCATGGGGGTGCTGTAAACAGCGCAGTTCAGGCGGTTCTGCAGCAGATTGTTGCCGCCGTCATGGTCTGCATTGGAGTGGGTATTGATGATGGCTGTCAGTTTCCAGCCCTGGGCGTCCAGGATTTTCTGGATCTTGCGGCCTGCGTCCTTGTCGTTGCCGCTGTCGATGAGCCAGACATCGTCATCGCTGACATGGTACACGCCGATTTTGGATGGAGAGTTGATATAGTATGTATTTTCTGCTACCTGTACCAGTTCGTACATGAAAAATCACTCCTTTGTGAAAAAAGCCGTCACAGGTTTCTGTGACGGCTTTTGAACGCTTCTTATGCCATAGAGTTTGTGGAACCGATCACGTTTTTGATCTTTTCTTCTACCAGTTCCTGGATCAGGTCTCTGCCTGCGCCCAGATAGCCGCGAGGGTCGAATGCGGAAGGATTTTCACCGAAGGATTTGCGGATGGCTGCTGTCATCGCCAGTCTCAGGTCTGTATCCATATTGATTTTGCAAACTGCCATGGAAGCTGCTTTTCTCAGCATTTCAGCGGGGATACCTTTTGCACCTGCGATTTCGCCGCCGTATTCGTTGCACATTGCAACGGATTTCTGGTCTACAGAGGATGCACCGTGCAGAACAATGGGGTAGTTGTGGAAACCTTCTGCTTCCAGTTTTTCTGTAATGGTAGCCAGTCTGTCGAAGTCCAGTTTTGCTTCGCCTTTGAATTTGTATGCACCGTGGCTTGTGCCGATAGCGATCGCCAGAGAGTCAACGCCTGTGCGTTTTACGAAGTCTACTGCCTGGTCTGGGTCTGTGTAAGTAGCATCAGCAGCGTTTACTTTTACTTCGTCTTCTACGCCGGCCAGCTTACCCAGTTCTGCTTCTACTACTACGCCTCTTTCGTGTGCGTATTCCACGATCTTCTTTGTCTGAGCAACGTTTTCTTCGTAGTCCAGATGAGAACCGTCGAACATTACGGATGTGAAGCCGTATTCGATACAGTCTTTGCAAACTTCGAAATCAGAACCGTGGTCCAGGTGCAGTGCGATATCCAGACCTGTTTCTTCGATGGCAGCATCTACCATTGCTTTCAGATATTTGGGATGCGCGTATTTCAGCGCAGATTTGGAAACCTGCAGGATAACAGCGGAATTCTGTGCTTTTGCAGCAGCCACTACGCCCTGGATGATTTCCATGTTATTGATGTTGAAAGCGCCAATTGCATAGCCGCCTTCGAATGCTTTTTCAAACATATTTTTTGTTGTTACTAAAGCCATATAAGGACACCTCTCTTAAAATATTTTGGGTTTACTTTTAGCATTTCCGTATATAAAATTATAATACGGAGTCGATTTTATAGCAATGCATATACCTTTAAAAGATTTTCAGAGAGGAATGAAAAAATGACGGCGATTTTAACATTTTTTGTTATTTTTGCAATAGATTTGTGGACAAAACGCTGGGTTGGGCAAAATCTGTCCCAAAATCTGCAGAAAGAGGTTATCAAAAATCATCTATTTTTTTGGCACATAAAAAATGGCGGTATGGCTTATAATAGATTCGAAGGGAAGAGAAAAGGCATCCTGCTTTCTACGGGAGCATTGCTGGCGATTTACAGCGGGATGTTTATAAATGTCCTCCGTGGTAAAGGCGACAAAAGGCTTGCCTTGCCTCTGGCAGTGACCCTTGGCGGCGGCTGTGCAAACTTCTGGGAACGGCTGAAAAAAGGAAACGTCACGGATTTTTTATTCATTCCTATTAAAGGGAAAAATGCGCCGATCTTCAATATCGCAGACGTTGCTATTGTTTTCGGGGCAGCATGGATGACAGTAATTCCCTTCTGCAAAAATGAGAAAAAATGATTTTTTATGTTGCCTCGCAAAGACAATTGTAGTATAATCAGAGCATAGAAATCCTGAGATGCACGACAACTTGCCATATTTGAACCTACATTACTGACTCGGGACTCCTATACACGGCAGATATGTCAGGCCCCAAGATAATTCCCTTTGGGCGGGGGAAGGCAGACTCTGTAGTTGCGGAAACCCACCTGGCTTAGGCTAGGTGTCAAGAGGCAAGACCGGCATTTCGGGAATTTTTTTGTTAAAATTAAGAACTATTCGGAAAATCCGAATGGTTCTTTTTTTGTGCCTTTTGCGTAAACTTGTACAAGGAGGCGGACGATATGAGGAAATTGATTTTCATAGGGATAATGACCTTATTTTTGACAGGCTGTGCTTCAGAAGAAAAAGCCCCTGAACGGGCGCAGACAGGACATATTGGCGGGAATATGGCGATTTCAAGGGAAATGGCGGCGAAGACCGTTGCACTGGCATTTTATTCTAATGAGGAATTGGTGAAATTGGAAACAGAACTGGATTTTTCAGATGTGGCAGGGGAAGAATGGGCATATCCCTATATCAAGGGTTGTGTGGACCAGGGATTTTTTGCAGGCAGCGAAGAAGGAACATTCCGCCCGACGGATGACCTGACCCTATGGGAGGCGCAGGCATTGATGGACAGGCTGGCGCCGGATTACGACAGTCGCATCGTTTTGACAGAGGAAAATAAAAATATGGCGGTGTCCTATGAGCTTTGGGTACAGCTTTTGGAAACAGCGCTGGAAGCCCGCAGGGGTGAGGATAGCCTTTATTCCTATGGGATAGAAACGGAAAATGCCGTGGTACTTTCTGTCGACGGGCTTTGCGATACGGGAGAATTTACGGCGGCGGGACTGGACTTACAGCCTTATGAATATAGTCGAATCACCTTTCTGGAAAAGGAAGGAGAGATCGTTGCCCTGCAGACAGTGGAGGCTTTGTCCCCTGTGGTGAAAAATATCTATTGTAGAAAAGAGGAAGGGAAACTGCTTCTGGAAACGGGAGACGGCACGGCAGATTTTACCTATAAGGAGAAAATAGAAGAGGGCATTTATGATGTGAAGCTGGAAGAAGGAAAAGTGGCGGAAGTTGTGCCTGTGGAAACATTGGGGAAATGCACAGTGAAACGGGTCAACGGGGGGGAACTCTATCTGGCGGAGCAAGGAAAGATGGATTGGGCGGCGGATGCACGGGTCTATGATGCCAAAGGGGAAGAGGTAAATAAGGATGATTTTTCGGGTTTGATCTGTGGAACGGATACGGCGGAATACTATGAAAAAAATGGGGAGATTTGTGCCGCCGTGATTCGAGGAGATGCCGTTTTAGAAAACATACGGGTGTTCCTGAAAGGAAAGGAACAGGAGAAAGTAAGCCTTTCGTCAGAAGAGGGTTTCACTTTGTCAAATGGGAAAGCAGAAAAGAAATTCCCCGCAGGGGCGAAAGCGGCTCTGACGGCAGACTTACCTTGGTTCGATCACGGCATTTTGACAGTGACGGCAGAAAGCCCGATTCGATTGGAATTTTCGGATGGGACTTCCTATGCATATGAGGGAATTTTGGAGCTGGAACGACGGGGAGAAAGCAGTTTTTCTATCATCAATGAACTGCCTGTGGAACGGTATCTGTTGGGGGTAGTGCCCCACGAAATGCCCACCAGCTTCGGGCAGACAGCTTTGGAGGCCCAGGCCATCACGGCGCGAAGCTATGCCTATAATCAGTTCTATGGCAACACCTATTGCGGCTATGGCGCCCATTTGACGGATACGACCGCCAGTCAGGTGTATTTGGGTTATGAGAAAAATGAGACTGCAGAAGCGGCGATAAAGGCAACAGAGGGGATGTGCGCCGTGACAGAGGAAGGTGCGGTAGCGCAAACTTATTTCTATTCCACCTCCTGCGGATTTGGTGCGGGAAGCGAGGAAGTCTGGTCAGCGGACGGGAATTTTGACGGCGAAGGAAAATCCTATCTGCAATCCCAGAGCTATGGAGATTTTACAACGCCACAGACAGAAGAGGAATGGCTGGCTTTCTGGCAGGATTGGGAACAGGAGGGCTATGATATGGATTCGCCATGGTATCGCTGGAAGGTGTACTTCGGCTGCGGGCAGCTGACGGAGATTTTACAGAAAACGCTGGTTACTTCTTCTAACTGTACCGTAGAAGGGAATAGATCCGATTTGGGAAAACTGCAGGGAATGGCGGTAACAAGAAGAGGAACGGGCGGCATTGCCATGGAACTGGAACTGACCTTTGAAAAGGGAACGGCGACGGTAAAAACGGAAAACGCTATCCGAAAAGTGCTTTCTCCCACGAAACTGACTATTGGCGAGCCCATCTATCTGCAGCGAAAGGGCGGGGATTCCATCACAGGGAATACCATGCTGCCCAGCGGATTTTTTGCGGTGAAGGAAATGCGGAATAGCGAAGGAACACTGACGGGCATCGCCCTTTACGGCGGCGGGAATGGACATGGCGTCGGCATGAGCCAGTATGGGGCGAAGCATCTGGCGGAAACAGGAAAAACGGCAGAAGAAATTATCGAATATTATTTTACTGGTACAACAGTGGACCGGGTATTATAAAATAAAAAAAGCAGACATCGAAATGATGTCTGCTTTTATTTTTTATTATCTCAAAGAAACATAGGTTTTGATGACTTCTACGATTTTGTCTAAATCCATTCTGGATGTATTCAGGATGAGGTCATAATTTTCTGCTTTGCCCCATTTGCCGCCTGTGAAGTAGTTATAGTAGTTTGCACGGCGTTTATCTGTCTTGATGACCATAGCTTCTGCGCCCTGGGGGTCCTGGTTGTATGTATTCACTGCACGTTCCACACGGTCGGGCAGGTCTGCCTGCAGGAAGATATTGATGCAGTTGGGGTTTTCAGACAGAACATAATTTGCAGAGCGGCCTACAATGACACAGGGGCCTGCTTCTGCCACTTCCTTGATGACCTGAGACTGTACCAGGAAAATTTTTTCATTCAGAGGAAGGCCAACGGAATCCAGGCTGGGAGTCAAGGATGTCAGGGAGAAGAACAGATTGCCTACGGATGTTTTTTCCGCATCTTTAAAGCATTCTACGGAAAGACCTGTTTTTTCCGCTGCCATAGTGATCAGTTCGTTATCGTAAAAGGGGATACCCAAAGCATCTGCCAGTTTTTTGGCTACAATACGGCCGCCGCTGCCATACTGGCGGCTGATGGTGATGATTTTGTGCTGGTTCATTGCAACCACTCCTTATCTTTCAGAAATTCGGATTTCTGTAAATTTTATTATCATAATTATCCATTATAGTACTTTTTGGAAGAAGACACAAGGGAGAGTTTTTTGCAGAAAAAACGCCTTTTTTTCCTTGAAAACTTTACTTTTTCGGGAAAAGTGTTTATGATAGTAAAGATGGATAACTATTTAGAAACAATAGAACTATAAAATATAAAGTAAGGAGATACGAACATGGGTGAATCTTTAACAGGTTTGAAAAGAGGCTGCATGTGCGGCAACGTGAATGAAAACATGATCGGTCAGGAAATCACAGTGATGGGTTGGGTACAGCGCCGCCGTGACCTGGGTCAGCTGATCTTCATTGCACTGAGAGATAAAACAGGTCTGGTGCAGATCGCAATCGACGGCAACACAGCAGAAAAAGAACTGTTTGCAAAAGCGGAAACAGTCCGCAGTGAATATGTACTGGCAGTAAAAGGTCTGGTTGCAGCCAGAACAGAAGGCAACATCAACCCCAACATGAAAACAGGTAAGATCGAGATCATCGCAAAGGAACTGCGTATCCTTTCCGAATCCGAAACAACACCTTTCCAGATCGAAGACAACATTACAGTAAAAGATGACCTGCGTCTGAAATATCGTTATCTGGATCTGAGAAGACCTTCTCAGCTGAAAAACCTGGTGCTGCGTCATAAAGTAGTACAGGTAATGAGAAACTTCCTGGATCAGGAAAACTTCCTGGAAATCGAAACACCTATCCTGGGTAAATCCACACCTGAAGGCGCAAGAGACTATCTGGTACCTTCCCGTGTACACCCCGGCAATTTCTATGGTCTGCCCCAGTCCCCTCAGCTGTACAAACAGCTGCTGATGGTTTCCGGCATGGACAGATACTATCAGATCGCAAAATGCTTCCGTGACGAAGACCTGAGAGCAGACAGACAGCCTGAATTTACACAGGTCGACATGGAACTGTCCTTCGTAGATATCGAAGATATCATGGATATCAACGAAAGAATGATGCAGAAGGTATTCAAAGACCTGATGAACGTAGATATCCAGCTGCCTCTGCCCAGAATGACATACGCAGAAGCAATGGAACGCTTCGGTTCTGATAAACCCGACGTACGTTTCGGCATGGAACTGAAAAACATCTCCGAAGTAGTTCGTGGTACAGAATTTGTTGTATTCAAATCCGCACTGGAAGCAGGCGGCAGCGTACGTGCTATCAATGCAAAAGGCTGCGGTTCCTTCCCCAGAAAGAAAATCGATTCTCTGGTTGAATTCGTAAAAACATACAGAGCAAAAGGTCTGGCATGGATCGTTGTCAACGAAGACGGCAGCCTGAAATCTCAGATCGCAAAATTCTTCACACCTGAAAAACTGCAGGAAATCGTGGACGCCATGGAAGGTAAACCCGGCGACCTGATCCTGATTTGCGCAGACCAGGATAAAGTTGTATTCGACTCTCTGGGAGCCCTGCGTCTGGAACTGAGCAAGATGCTGGAACTGACAAGACCCGACGATTTCGCGTTCCTGTGGATCACAGAATTCCCTATGCTGGAATGGGACGACGAAGAAAACAGATACGTTGCAGTACACCATCCTTTCACAGCACCTATGGATGAAGACCTGGAACTGATCGATACAAACCCCGGCGCAGTGCGTGCGAAAGCATACGATATCGTTCTGAACGGTTACGAACTGGGCGGCGGCTCCATCAGAATCCACCGCAGAGATATCCAGAAAAAGATGTTCGAACTGCTGGGCTTCTCCGATGAAGATGCTCAGGAACGCTTTGGCTTCCTGCTGGATGCTTTCAAATACGGTGTGCCCCCTCACGGCGGTCTGGCATTCGGCCTGGACAGAATCATCATGCTGATGAGCAATGCTCCCAGCATCCGTGACGTTATCGCGTTCCCTAAGGTAAAAGATGCTTCCTGCCCTATGACAGATGCTCCCGGCGTTGTAGAAGAAAAACAGCTGGATGAATTGGGTATTGCGATCAAAGTGGTAGAAACAGAAGAAACAGCAACAGAAGAATAATCATAAAAAAATAAGACCACCTGAAAAGGTGGTCTTTTTATTTTATATAAGTGTGGTAAAGGCAAAGTAGCCCAATACCAAAGCACCAAGGATGATGCGGTAAACGCCGAATACAGCGAAGCTGTGCTTGCGTACATATTCCATCAGGCCTTTGATGACCAGCAGGCTGACAACGAAGGATACCACACAACCAACTGCCAGAATCACCAGTTCCATACCTGTGGCTGTCGCACCGGAAAGCAGGAATTTCACCAGTTTCAATGCGCTGGCACCCAGCATGGTGGGGATTGCCAGGAAGAAGGAAAACTCTGCGCCGGCAGAACGACCAACGCCCAGGATGATGGCACCCAGGATGGTTGAGCCGGAACGGGATGTACCGGGAATCAGGCTCAGGCACTGGAAGCAGCCGATGAGGATGGCTGTTTTCAGGTCGATGTCATAAACGGTGTTGACCTTCAGGGAGCGGCTTTCGTTGGCTCTTTCTACGAAGAGGAAGGCGATACCGTAAACGATCAGCGTGATGGCTACCACTACATAATTGTAGAAATGGGCATCCATCCAGTCATCCAGAGGCAGACCGATGACTGCGGAAGGCAGCACTGCGATCACGACCTTGAACCACAACCGCCATGTGTTCCGTTTCTGGGGCCCGCTCTTTTTAGGGGAAAAGGGGTTCAGCTTGTGGAAGAACAGCAGGATAACTGCTAAAATGGCACCCAGCTGGATGACTACCTCAAACATATTGTAGAATTTTTCGGAAACCTGCAGTTTGACAAATTCATTCAGCAAAATCATATGCCCTGTGGAAGAAATGGGCAGCCATTCTGTGATACCCTCCACGATACCGAATAAGATGGCTTTCAATACTTCAAATATCATATCCATGATGGAAACTCCTTTCGATTTTCATACATCATAATATTATAATGCAATTATATTTCAGAAACAATGATTTTAAGAGAAAATTAAAAAAACACCCTCAAAAGAG
Source organism: Anaerotignum sp. (assembly GCF_017483025.1). GTDB lineage: Bacteria > Bacillota > Clostridia > Lachnospirales > Anaerotignaceae > Anaerotignum_A. The sequence goes on from NZ_JAFUMA010000091.1 coordinate 11,776, forward strand.
AGTGTTTTTTGCTCGGTGCGACGGGATTTGAACCCACGACCTCAGCGACCCGAACGCTGCGCCCTACCAAGCTGGGCCACGCACCGCTATAACATATCTATTTTCATATATTTTGAAGGAAAAGTCAAGAACGAGTTTTGTCATTGTCTGTCAATGGAAGACAACAACAAAAAGCGGCGGGAAGTACCGCCGCTTTCCATTGCATAATTATTCTGCTTCGATCAGATCGAAAATTTCCTGAGCAGATTTCAGGTAGTAACCTGTTTTTTCATTGCTGACAGAGCCTGCTGTCTGGGAATGATAATACATCTCGCATGCTTCCAGATCATTCATTTTGTGCTTTTTCTGCAGCATTGCAACCACTGCATCGATCAGGGCTGTGCGTTCTTCTGCATGGGTGTATTCTGCTTCTTCTGTTTTTGCATCGCTTTCCAGGTATGTCAGGCCATCCACCATGCCGATGTAGAAATCGTGACCCATTTCGGGGAACATCTTCTGGCTGTCTACGATCATTTTGAGGAAGCCTGCCTTCTCGAAGGAAGCAAAAACATTATTACTGGGGATGTTTTTCAATTTGCTGTAATATTCTACGCAGGAAACAACTAAAGTGCGCTGATCCATTTTTCTCTCTCCTTTGATTAAAAAATTTGTTAAAAAACATGATACCGCATTTTCTGGCAATTTTCAACCGTTTATGCTTGATTTTAGACGATCGAAAACTTGACAATCTACGGTTTTCCTGCAATCATAAAAGTAGCGTGTTTTTGAAAGGAGAAAAAATCATGGTAAATGTAAGAATAGATGAAAGCCTGAAGGAACGCTGCCCCGAAGCAGCGCTGGGCCTTTTGCAGTGTAAAGTGGAAGTGGCCCCCGACCCTGAAGAATTTCTGGCGATGCTGAATGGTAAGATCGCAGAGCTTTCCGAGGTGGAACTTTCTCAGGCAAACAAGAGGGACAAAATTCAGTCCACAAGAAAGGCATACAAGGCTCTGGGCAAGGAACCCAACCGCTATCGCTCCTCTGCGGAAGCGATGTGCCGCCGTATTGCGAAAGAACGTGGTCTGTACTATATTAATAATGTGGTAGATATCAATAACTATCTGTCCATCAAATCCGGTTATTCCATGGGGACTTATGATCTGGCGCAGACGAAGGGCGACATCACATGGATGCGTGCCCCTGAGGGCACAGCCTACCGCGGCATCGGCAAGGATGTGCTGAATATCGAATTCCTGCCTGTCATGTTTGACGAAGAAGGCCCCTTCGGCAACCCCACCAGCGATAATGACAGAACCATGATCACAGACGAAACAAAAGACCTGCTGCTGGTTTACTATGCTTTTGACGGGGACGCAGACCTGCCTGCTCTGCTGGAGGAAGCAAAAGATCTGCTGGAAAAATATGCAGGCGGCATTGGGTTTGAAATAAAGATCTTAAAATAATTCTGCAACAAGAATAAAAGGAAGGTGATCGTTTGAAAGCCTTTGAAAACCTGTATCGGGAATATTATCAGAAAGTATACGGCTTCCTGTATCGCCTTTGCGCCGATGCAACCCTGGCGGAAGACCTGACCCAGGAAACCTTCCTGCAGGCCTATAAATCCCTCCATAAATTCCGGGGGGACTGCGAGGTGTTTACCTGGCTGGCGGCCATTGGGAAGCATGTATATTTCAAATATCTGAAAAAGAAAAAGCTCCATCTGGATGCGGCCAACCTGGAGCTGGTAGCGCAAAGCTATATGAAGGGGGACGTCAGCCCGGAGGAGCATGTCCATAAAAAAGATGTCGAAAATGCGGTGCGGCAGATGGTGGAAAATATCCCGAAAAAATATCGGGATGTAGTGGTGCTGCGTATTTATGCGGAGCTGCCATTTTCTCAGATCGCCCAGATTTTGAAGATCAGCGAAAATTCCGCAAAAGTCATTTATTTCCGAGCAAAGAAAATGCTGATGGAGGTGTTGCAACATGAGCTGGAAATGTGAGATCGTAACAGACCTGGCGCCTCTGTATCACGATAAAGAGGCAAGCAAGGCCAGCAGAAAGCTGGTGAAGGAACATTTGAGAGAATGTCCCGAATGCAGAGCATACTATAAAAAATATCGTCCTGTAGAAACGATGGCGGCAGAGGAGCCTGTTTCCGACGGGGTGGAAAATTTTGTCCTGCTGGCAAAAAAGATGCGCAGACGCCGCCAGCTGCTGTGGCTTGGGTTCCTTTTTTATTTTGCAGGAACCATGTGGGCGCTGGTGCTGCATCATCAGTACAAAACAGATAAATTTTTGACAAAAAACAAAATATTTAAAATTCTTTAAAAAATTTTTAGATGTGAAAAATGCTGAGAATTCAACGAATTCTCGGCATTTTCTTTTTTTGCGAAAAAAATTTTAAAAAATTTGTGTAACCTTTTTTGAAATTTGGGGCACTAAGTTATCGTAACCAAAAAAATGGGAAAGATTTAGTTTGGAAAATTTCCCGAAAGGGGACAGGAGGACAACAAATGAGTTTTCGTGTATTGGGTACAGGCAGTTATGCGCCGCCTAACGTGGTGACGAATGACGACCTGTCACAATTCTTAGATACCAGCGATGAATGGATCCAGCAGAGGGTCGGCATCAAGGAACGCCATTTCAGTGTAAATGAAACAGCGGCAGATATGGCTGCAAAGGCGGCGCAGGCTGCCATTGAAAACAGCGGTGTGGATCCTGAAGAGATCGATCTGATCATTCTGGCTACCATTACAGGGGAGACACAGGTGCCTTCTACGGCATGTATGGTACAGAAACTGCTGGGGCTGAAATGTATGGCTCTGGAGATCAATGCGGCTTGTTCTGCTTTTGACTTTGCTCTGGAAACAGTGGCGGGTTATTTTGCAAGAGGAAAGGTGAGAAAAGCCCTGGTCATCGGTACAGAGCGTATGAGCCGTATCCTGGATTTCACAGACAGAGGGACTGCAGTTATCTTTGGCGATGGCGCAGGCGCATTGGTTCTGGAAGCAGGCGAAAACTACATCGACTCTGTATTTTATGTAGAAGGCAACGATGAAGTCATTGGCTGCGGGCTGCCTGTGGGGAATTCCCCTTATTATGAAAGAGGGCAGGAAAAGAAACCTCTGGCCTATATGGATGGTCAGGCTACGTTCAAATTTGCAGTGACTGCTATCGTGAAAGATTGCAACACACTGATGGAAAGAAACGGTCTGACATATGATGATATCGCTTACATCGTGCCCCATCAGGCAAACAAGAGAATCATCGATTTTGCAAGCAAGAAACTGAAAGTGCCCGACGGCAAATTCACGATCAATATTGACAAATGCGGCAACACATCCTCTGCAAGCATCCCCATGATGCTGGATGATCTGAACCGCGCAGGCAAACTGAAAGAAGGCGACCTGCTGTTGCTGCCTGCTTTTGGCGGCGGCCTGGCAAGTGCTTGTTGTTTATTACGTTGGTAAAGACCGAAGGTCTTGGAGTATAAAAAATATTTTTTAAAGGAAAAAGGAGATTGAAAATTATGGTATTCGAAAAAATCGCAGCAATGTTGGCAGAAAAACTGGAATGTGAAGTAGCAGACATCAAACTGGAAACAGAATTCAGCGCACTGGGCATCGACTCTCTGGACGTTATGGAACTGCTGATGAACCTGGAAGAAGAATTCGGCACAGAAATCGAAATGGGCGAAAACAAAGTAAACACAGTTGCTGATCTGGTAAAACTGATCGAAGGCAAACTGGCGTAAGAAACAGGAAAGATAAGGAGGACGACGATATGATCGTTTCACCGATTTGTGAGATGCTTGGCATCGAATATCCCATTTTCCAGGGCGGTATGGCATGGATCGCTGACGGCAAGCTGGCTGCAGCGGTTTCCAATGGCGGCGGCCTGGGCATCATTTCTGCCATGAATGCCAGCGGCGATTATCTGAGAGAACAGATCAAAATCGCAAGAAGCCTGACAGACAAACCCTTCGGCGTGAATATCATGCTGATGAGCCCCCATGTGGAAGAAGTGGCAAAAATCGTTGCAGAAGAAAAAGTGGCTGTCGTTACCACAGGTGCAGGCATCCCCAACAAATACGTTCCCATGTGGAAAGAAGCAGGCATCAAGGTGATCCCTGTGGCGGCTTCTGTGGCGGCAGCAAAAATGATGGCCCGCGCAGGTGCGGATGCGGTCATTGCCGAAGGCGGCGAATCCGGCGGTCATATCGGTGAACTTTCCACTATGCCTTTGGTTCCTCAGGTAGTGGATGCAGTAGATATTCCCGTACTGGCTGCAGGTGGCATCGGCGACGGCAGAGGGATGGCGGCAGCATTTATGCTGGGCGCAGTTGGTGTGCAGATGGGTACACGCTTCCTGCTGGCAGAAGAATGTGGTGTACACCAGAACTACAAGGATATGGTACTGAAAGCAACAGACGTTTCCACAATTGCAACTGGCAGACGTTTCGGCGGCAGCACATGCCGTGTGATGAAAAACCAGTTTGCCCGCAATTTCCTGAAGGTGGAATACGCCCCTGAAACAACTGCAGAAGATGTAGACAAACTGGGCGTAGGCGCACTGAGAAAAGCGGCTGTGGAAGGCGATACAAAAGAAGGCTGCTTCATGGCGGGGCAGATCTCCGGTATGGTGAACAGAGAACAGCCTGCAGCAGATATCATCCGTGAAATCGTAGAAGAAGCGGACGCATTACTGAAAGGAGCAGCAAAATGGGTAAAATAGCATTTGTTTTTTCCGGTCAGGGTGCCCAGAAGGCTGGCATGGGCAAGGCTTTTTACGAAGCCGATGCCACAGTGAAAGCCCTCTTCGACGGCGCAGAAGCGCTGCGCGAAGGCACACTGAGACAGTGCTTTGAAGGCACAGCGGAAGAATTGAAAGAAACACAGAACACACAGCCCTGTCTGTTCCTGGCAGACTTGGCGGCAGCCATTGCTGTTTCCGAAGCAGGCATCGCTCCCGAAGCGGTAGCAGGCTTCTCTCTGGGCGAACTGCCCGCACTGGCATTTGCCGGCGCATACAGCCATTTGGATGGCTTCAAGCTGGCATGCAAACGTGGCGAAGTGATGGCGAAGGCAGCAGCGGAACACCCTGCATCTATGCTGGCGGTGATGAAGCTGGACAACGCAAAAATCGAAGAAGTTTGTAAGCAGTTCAAACAGGTTTATCCTGTAAACTATAACGCACCCGGTCAGCTGGTAGTTGCCGGTGCAAAAGAAGAGATGGATGACTTCAACAAGGCCATCCGTGAAGCAGGCGGCAGAGGCCTGCCCGTGGCTGTTGGCGGCGGGTTCCATTCCCCCTTCATGGATGAAGCGGCGCAGAAATTCGGCGAAACAGCAGCAACATTCGAATTGAAAAAACCTGACGTGACAGTATATTCCAACTTCACAACCAAACCTTACACAGAGGATGTACGTTACCTGATGGAAAATCAGATCAATCACAGCCTGCGCTGGCAGGAAAGCATCGAACGCATGGCAGCCGATGGTTTCGATACCTTCATCGAAGTGGGCGTGGGCGATACGCTGAAAAAACTGATCAAACGTATCCTGCCCGATGCAAAGGTTTATAACGTTTCCAATATAGAAGAAATCGAAAAAGTGAAGGAGGAACTGGCATGCTGAAAGGTAAAGTAGCAGTAGTTACTGGCGGTTCCCGCGGCATCGGCAAAGCCATTTGCCTGAAATTTGCGGAACAGGGGGCGGATATCGCATTCCTGTATGCCGGCAACACTGTAAAAGCGGAAGAAACATTGAAAGAACTGGAAGGTATGGGCGTGAAAGCCAAGGCATACCAGTGCAACGTAGCAGACGCAGATGCGGTTTCTGCCGTTGTAAAGAAAATCGCAAAGGATTTCGGCGGTATCCAGATTCTGGTGAATAACGCAGGTATCACAAAGGATAAACTGGTGCCTATGATGAAAGCGGCAGATTTTGACGCTGTTGTGGACACAAATCTGAAAGGCACATTTTACATGATCAAGGGTGTTTACCCCTTATTTATGAAGCAGAAGAGCGGCAAGATCATCAACATCAGCTCCGTTTCTGGTCTGATGGGTAACCCCGGTCAGGCGAACTATTCCGCATCCAAGGCGGGCGTAGTAGGTCTGACAAAATCTGTAGCCAAGGAACTGGCAAGCAGAGGCGTTTGCTGTAATGCCATCGCTCCCGGCTTCATTGCAACAGAAATGACAGAATCTCTGGAAAACGATGCATTGAAAGAAGCCATCCCCATGAAACGCTTCGGTGCGGCAGAGGAAGTGGCAAAACTGGCGCTGTTCCTGGCGTCTGAACATTCTGACTACATTACAGGCGAAGTCATCAGAATTGATGGCGGCATCGCCATGTAAGGAGGAACTTGAGTATGAAAAGAGTAGTAGTAACAGGCATCGGTGCGGTGACCCCCGTGGGCAACAACGTACCCGATTTCTGGGAAGCTTTGAAAAACGGCAAAAACGGTATCGGCCCTATCACAAGATATGACGCCAGCGAAAACAAATTTAAACTGGCGGCAGAAGTGAAGGACTTCGATCCGACAACATATATGGATAAACTGGCGGCAAAAAAAGTTGACCGCTTCACACAGTTCGCTATGTGCGCAGCAGGCGAAGCCATGGCAGACAGCCAGCTGGAAGGCAACATCGAAAACGACGAACTGGCAGTATATTTCGGCAGCGGCGTCGGCGGCTTTGAAACTTTCGTAGAAGGTCAGAAAACACTGATGGAAAAGGGCGCAAGACGCGTTTCCCCTCAGCTCATCCCCAAAATGATCTACAACATTGCAGCGGGCAATATCGCCATCCGCTACAATGCTATGAATGCCTGCGTAGCTGTTTCCACAGCCTGCGCAACAGGTACAACAGCCATTGGTGAAGGCTACAGAGCCATCCTGCACGGCTATACAACAGCAGCCATCTGCGGCGGCAGTGAAGCAGCAATCGTGCCCCTGGCAGTGGCAGGCTTTGGTTCCTGTATGGCACTGAATCCTTCCGAAGACCCCAACGCAGCATCCCTGCCCTTCGATAAACGCCGCGGCGGTTTCGTTATGGGCGAAGGCGCTGGCGCAGTCATTCTGGAAGAATATGAACACGCAAAGGCTCGTGGTGCAAAAATCTACGCAGAAGTAGTTGGTTATGGCTCCACATGTGACGCTCACCACGTAACAGCTCCTGCGGAAGAAGGCATTGCCAGCGGCAAGGCCATCAAGATCGCAGCAGCAGGCTTTGCAGGGATTGCCCCCGAAGCAATTTACATCAATGCTCACGGCACAGGCACACACCTGAATGATAAAACAGAAACAACAGCCATCAAAAACGCTTTTGGCGAAGAAGATGCGAAAAAAGTACACATCAGCTCCACAAAATCCATGACAGGCCATATGCTGGGTGCAGCAGGCGCAGTTGAAGCTATCGCTGCTATTCTGGCTGTAAAAGAGGATATTATCCCTCCCACCATCAACCTGCAGGAAGCTGACCCCGACTGCGATCTGGATTACACACCTAACACAGCGGTGCAGACTGTTGTAGAAGGGGCCATGAGCACATCTCTGGGCTTCGGCGGTCATAACGCATGTGTAGCTTTTAAAAAGTATAAGGACTGATAATAACTATGGATACAAATAAAATCAATGAACTGGCGAAAATCCTCCGCCAGAATCAGCTGACAAAACTGGATCTGACAGAAGGCGACAACCGTATCGTGCTGGAAGCAGCACGACCTGTGGCAGTGGAAGCGCCTGTTTACGTTCCCGTGGAAACTGCGGCAGAAGTTCCCGTTGCAGCAGCCCCTGTTCCCGAGCAGAAAGAAGAAGTTTCCAATGCAGTGGAACAGAAATCCCCTCTGGTGGGCACCGTTTATCTGGCACCCCAGGCGGGCGCAGAGCCTTTTGTAAAAGTGGGCGACAAGGTGAAAAAGGGCGATGTCCTTTGCATCGTGGAATCCATGAAGATGTTCAACAACATCGAAGCGGAACAGGAAGGCACCATTGAAGCGGTCTGCGTGGATAATGGTCAGATCGTGGAATTTGGTCAGCCTTTGGTGCGCATCCTTCCAGAATAAGGAGGAAGAAATATGAATCAGGAAGAAATCAAAAAAATCCTGCCCCACAGAGACCATATGCTTCTGATTGACGAAGCGGAACTGAAAGAGGGCAAGGCTTATGGCAAAAAGACGATCCGCGGCGACGAGTTTTTCCTGCAGGGACATTTCCCTGAAAACCCCGTCGTACCCGGTGTAATTCTTTGCGAAATTCTCGGTCAGTCCGCCTGTGTGCTGCTTTCCGGTGAAGCAGAAGGGGTAACGCCCTTCTTCACAGGTCTGGATAAAGTGCGCTTCAAAAACAGCGTGCGTCCCGGGGATGTATTTGAAACAGAATGTACTTTGCTGAAACACAAAGGCCCCTTTTACTGGGCAGAAGGCAAAGGCTATGTAGACGGTAAATTATGTGTCAGCGCAGAATTTTCTTTTGCGCTTATCAAGGAGTAATGGCGTATGTTTTCTAAAATTCTCGTTGCCAACAGAGGCGAAGTGGCAGTCCGCATCATCCGTGCCTGCAAGGAAATGGGCATCGAGACAGTGGCTGTCTATTCGGAAGCGGATAGAAATTCCCTGCCCGTTGCTTTGGCGGATGAACGCATCTGTATTGGCGGAAACGCAGCGGCGGATAGCTACTTAAATCAGAAAAACATCATCAGTGCGGCTCTGGCGACCCATGCAGAGGCCATCCATCCCGGTTATGGCTTCCTTTCCGAAAATGCGGAGTTTGCCAAGCTGTGTGAAGAAAACGGTATCGTGTTCATTGGCCCCAAGGGCGACATCATTTCTGCCATGGGGGATAAAGACGCTTCCCGCCAGCTGATGCAGCAGGTGGGCGTGCCTGTTGTTCCCGGTACGGAAATTTTGAAGGACGCCGCAGAAGCAAAGGAACTGGCGAAAGACATCGGCTATCCTCTGCTGGTGAAGGCCACAGCAGGCGGCGGCGGCAAAGGCATCCGTGTAGTGGAAAGAGAAGAAGATCTGGAAGAAGCCTTCCATACGGCATCCCGTGAGGCGGAAAGCGCTTTCGGCAATGGGGATGTTTTCCTGGAAAAATATCTGACCCATGTGCGCCATGTGGAAATGCAGGTGCTGGCAGATAACGAAGGAAATATCCTTTGTCTGGGTGAAAGAGACTGCTCTCTGCAGCTGAATAAACAGAAGGTGCTGGAGGAGACCCCCAGCCCTGTGATGACGGAAGAAATCAGAGAAAAAATGATGGAAGCCGCTGTCAAGGCTGCGAAGGCAGCCAATTACACCAACGCAGGCACGGTGGAATTCCTGCTGGCTCCCGATGGTCAGTTCTATTTCATTGAAATGAATACCCGCCTGCAGGTGGAACACGGTATCACGGAAGAGATCAGTGACGTGGATATTGTAAAATGGCAGATCCGTATTGCCTGCCAGGTTCCTTTGGATATGACCCAGGAGGATATCCAGCTGAAAGGTCATTCCATGGAATGTCGTATCAATGCCCGTTCCACAGGGAAAGTAGATTTTCTGCATATCCCCGGCGGCGGCAGAGTCCATTTCGATACAGCCCTGACCCAGGATTGCGTGGTCGTGCCTTATTATGACTCCATGCTGGGCAAACTCATCGTTCATGCCAATACCCGTGAAGAAGCTATCCGCAAGATGGAAGCATCTCTTTGCGAAATGGTCATCCATGGCGTGGAAACAAATATTGAAGATCAACTGCGACTGGTACGCAGCGAGGCATTCCACAAGGGCGAATATGACACCCTTGCATTGCCAAATATTTTAAAAAGGATGTGAGATAAATGAGTAACATCATGGGTTACTTTCGCAAATCCAAAAACACATTGGAAAAAGGCGGTATCACACCAAAATCGAATATAGAAGAAAAAGTGCGCTGCCCCGAATGTAAGTCTTACGAGACCAAAAGGGCCATCGCTAAAAATAAAGTGACCTGCCCCCATTGCGGACATCATTTCCGCATTGGCGCAAGAACAAGAATTAAAGCACTCTGCGATAAGGACAGTTTTCAGGAACTTTTCACAAACATCGAAACCATAGACCCTCTGGAATTTCCCGGCTATCAGGATAAAATGGACCGAGGCAGAGCGGCCAGCGGGGAAGAGGAAGGCGTTCTCTGCGGCACAGCAGCCATTCGCCATCAGCCCTGTGCGGTTTTCGTCATGGAGCCCGGCTTTATGATGGGCAGCATGGGTTCTGTAGTTGGTGAAAAGATTGCCAGACTGTTCGAATATGCCGCAGAAAAGGAATTGCCTGTAGTAGGCTTTACTGCCAGTGGCGGCGCCCGCATGCAGGAAGGCATCCTTTCCCTGATGCAGATGGCAAAGACCAGCGGCGCAGTGGATTACCACAGCAAAAGAGGCGGCCTTTACATCACCGTTCTGACAGACCCCACAACGGGCGGCGTGACAGCCAGCTTCGCTATGCTGGGGGACATCATCCTTTCCGAGCCTAACGCTACTATCGGCTTTGCAGGACGTAGAGTTATCGAACAGACAACGAAAAAGAAACTGCCCGATGATTTTCAGAAGGCGGAATTCCTGCTGGAGCATGGCTTTGTAGATGCCATCGTTCCCAGAACGCAGCTGAGAGCAACGCTGGAAAAACTTTTGAGACAGCATAACAGAAAGGGGTGGCAGGCATGATGGATGCATATCAGAAATTACAGACTGCCCGTGCCCAGAACCGCCCCACGGCTCGTTCCTATATTGAAAAGATGTTCACAGAAAGAACAGAACTGCACGGCGACAGAAAATATGCAGATGATGCGGCGATCATCGGCGGCATCGGCATGCTGGGAGAAATTCCTGCAACCTTTATCGGCATCGAAAGAGGCAGAGACCTGGAAGAACGCATCAAATGCAACTTCGGCTGCCCTATGCCGGAAGGTTATCGCAAAGCCCTCAGACTGATGAAGCAGGCGGAAAAATTCCATAGACCTATCATTTGTTTTGTGGATACTTCTGGCGCTTTCTGCGGCGATGAAGCAGAAGAAAGAGGACAGGGACAGGCTATTGCCGATAACCTGATGCAGATGATGGCGCTGGAAACGCCCGTGATCACTATTGTCATTGGGGAAGGCGGCAGCGGCGGCGCATTGGGCCTTTCTGTAGCCAATAAGCTGTATATGCTGGAAAATGCAGTATTTTCTGTTATCTCTCCTGAGGGCTGTGCAAGCATTCTGTGGGAGGATGCCAAGCTGGCGCCTGATGCGGCAGAGGCTTTACGCATCACTGCAGAGGATATGGTGGAATTTGGCGTGGCAGAAGAAATCATCAAAGAAGATTTCAAACACTTCAGCCATATGTGCGAAGAAATGAAAGAAAAACTCATCCTGGATCTGAAGGGATGGTCTAAAAAAACAGGAAAAGAACTTTCCGAAGAAAGATATCAGCGGTTCCGTAAACTGGGCCGTTGGGCGGAATAAAAAAGGACCCGACAAATGTCGGGTCTTTTTTATGTAATTAGCAGCCGAAACCACACAGCTGACACAGCATTTCCAGAATGGAAGCGAAATCAAAGTTACACATAATTGTTAACCTCCTATTAAGAATTTGTATCGCGATTACGTAATAATATTAACACTTTTGTAATAATTAAGCAAATGCAATTTCTTCCAGTGGGAACAAAAAGCGGATTTTGTCGTCAGCATGGTCTGTATTTCGGGAAAACAAAAAAGAGCCCGAAAAGGCTCTTATTGATCATAAATTTGTTTTTTTCGTACATTCCGGGCAAAGGCCGGTGAATTCCAGGGAATGACCTGTGATGCGGAAGCCTGTTTTGTTTTCCAGGGATTCTTCCAATTCACTTAACGGGCAGGTATCGATAGGGATGACTTTGCCGCAAAGATCGCACACCAGGCGGTGGTAATGGTCTTTTTTTGCCAGGGCATAATAGGCCTTGCCATCCTGGCGGACAGAACGGACGAGGATGCCCTTATCGGTCAGTGTATTGAGCGTTCTGTAAACGGTGGAGACATTCATGGGCAGGATGTTGTTTGCCTGTTCATGGAGCTCCTCCGCAGTCATGGGGCGGGCCTGTTTCTGCAGCAGGAACAGCAGCATCTGGCGTTTCTTTGTGGATTTCAGTTCGGCTTTTTTCAGAATGTTCTGTTCCATTTTTCTTTCCTCCGTTTCATCTCGTATCATCATAGTATACCCAGGGGTGGTTTGTCAATGAAGGAAAAAAGCCCTTATTGCAAAATACTTCGTCGTTTGGTAGGATGGAAGAAAGCCACAGAAAATATGCGGAAAACTTTGCTTCGCTGCCATTTCCCCACAAAAAATGTTGCAGTTTTACGGCAAATGGGATAAAGGGAAATATTTCTCGGGAAATTTCGGGAAATACAGAAGGAGTTGGAAAGAATGACAAAAAAAGAGAAAGTAAATATCATTTTGGAGCTTTTGTACGAGCATTATGGCCCCACGAAATGCTATCTGAACCATGAAAATGAATGGCAGCTTCTGATCGCTACGATGCTTTCTGCCCAGTGCACCGACGACAGGGTGAATATCGTGACGAAGGATCTGTTCCAGAAATATACATCTATCAAGGATTTTGCAGAAGCGAATCTGGCGGAGCTGGAGCAGGATATCCATTCCACAGGTTTTTACCATAATAAGGCGAAAAACATCATCGCCTGCTGCCAGAAGCTCTTGAGCGAATATGGCGGGGAAGTGCCTTCTGATATTGACCAGCTGACAGGCCTGGCGGGGGTCGGCAGAAAGACGGCTAATGTTGTCCGCGGCAACTGGTATGGCATCCCCAGTGTGGTGGTGGATACCCATGTGAAGCGTGTTTCCAATCTGCTTGGGCTGACAAAGAACGAAGACCCTGTGAAGATCGAATTTGACTTGATGAAGATTGTTCCCAAGGAAAAATGGATTGACATCAATACCCAGATGATCGCTCATGGCAGAAAAATCTGCATCGCCCGTAGGCCGAAATGCCAGGAATGTTTCTTGCTGCCCTATTGCACAGGGGGAAAGGCTTTGGAAAAGGAGAAGCAGAAAAAAGCGAAAACAAAAGCCTGAGAGAGCAGAAGGATATTTTTGGATAAAACTATGGTGAATTTGAAATAATAATAGGAAACCTTTGGATGTTAGGAGGGAAAACGATGAAGTTTAGAAAAATTTTTGTAGCTGCAGCGGCGGCTGTTATGACCTTTTCTGCGGCAGGCTGCGGAGGCGGCGGCTCCGTGATGGAAACAGCGGCGGTGGAAGAATTGTTGACTTTGTCTCAGGAGACTATGGCGACAGTGGAAAGCATGGCCGCGGAAATAACGATGGAAATGGATATGGCTATGGGCGAAGAGGCTATCGAAACCACAACGGTAGCCAATATCCTGACAAAGCAGGACCCGATGCAGATGCAGATGGATATGTATGTGGTGATGGAAGATGGTTCTGAAGCCCAGCAGATGATGATGTATGCAGAAGAAGCAGAGGGCAAACTCAGGACATATATGTATTCTGCGGATACCTGGTATGCACAGACTATGGAAATAGGGGATCTGGGGCAGTATGATGCGGAAGCCAGCATGGAACTGTATCTGAATAATATTGAATCTTTCACTGCTACAGCAGAAGAAGATATCAACGGCACAAAAACTACAAGGATCGAAGGTATCATTGCCAGGGATGCTATGGAAGAAGCCATTCAGAACAGTGGTGTGGCGGATTCTGCAGCCAGCCTGGGCGTGACAGAAGAACAGATGCAGGAAATGTATGCGGATATGGGCGATCTGCCTATCGTTCTTTGGATCGACGCAGAGGGCTATGTACTGAAATACGAAATGGATATGACAGAAATGATGCAGAAGATCATGGATACAGCTATGGGTGCAGTGGGTGAAACGGAAACAGAGCCTTCCGTTTCCATCACAAAGACCAGCATTTCTATGATCTGCAGTGATTTTAATAATGTGGAAGAGATCGTTATCCCTGCGGAGGCGAAAAGTGCATCATTTCTGACGACGGAGGAATAAGCAGAACGCCCCGCCTTTGCGGGGCTTTTTGGAAAGCAGGTGAAGCCGATGCTGGATAATCGTATCCTGACATTTTTGAAATTATGTGAAAAAATGAATTATACCAAAACGGCGGAAGCCTTACATATCACACAGCCCGCTGTGACTCAGCATATCCGCTATCTGGAAGAACATTATGGCTGCAAGCTGTTTTCCTATGCAGGAAAGGTGTTGCAGCTGACGGAAAAGGGGGAGTTATTACGCCGCTTGGCATCGGAAATGGTGGCCAATGAGATCGGCATTCAGAAAGAAATGGCACGAACGGAGGAAGAAGAAATCCACCTGCGCATCGGCGCAACAAAGACCATCGGTGAATTCGTTTTTCCTTCCATTATGAGCCGATTCCTGCTGGAAAATCCTCAGTTCCGTCTGCATTTGTATGTAGATAATACGAAAAATCTGCTGCAAAAGCTGGAAAAGGGCGATCTGGACTTCACCATTCTGGAAGGGTTTTTCGATAAGGAAAAATACGCTTATCAGCTGTATAAGAAGGAACGATTCGTTGGCACCTGCTGCAGGGAATGTGCCCTTGCAGGGAAAAAATTAAAACTGGGGGATATCCGCAGCGAAGGTCTGGTGCTGCGGGAAGAAGGCTCCGGCACGAGAGAGATTCTGGAGGAAATTTTGAAGGAGAATAACTTCACCATCGGCAGCTTCCCTTCTGTGCAGGAGATCAGCAACTTCATCGCTATCAAGGAGCTGGTGAAAGCGAACCTTGGCATAACCTTTTCCTATTATCCTATGGTAAAAAAAGAGCTGGAGGAAGGCTCTCTGGTACAGCTGGATATTGAGGATTTTGAGATTTACCGTGAGTTCAACTACGTTTATATGAAAAACAGTTTGTTTGAAGAAAAATATAAAAAACTCATTGATTTTGCAAAAGAGATCAGTGAATAAAACTTGCCCGCATTTAATGAGAATGCGGGTATTTTTTGTCTGTTTCTTGTTGTGATGTTTTTATTTTCGTGCTATCTTTATACTAGAGGATAATGAGAATTTTTTACATATAAGGAGGAGTCAATATGGAATACGTAACACTTGGTAAAACAGGTTTGAAGATTTCCCGTCTGGGCTTCGGCGGCATCCCTATTCAGAGAGTAGATGCAGCTGTGACAAAAGAACTGGTGAAAGCCATGGCGGAAAAAGGCATCAATTATATCGATACAGCAAGAGGATATACTGTATCCGAAAGCTATCTGGGCGAAGCGCTGGAAGGTCTGCGTGATAAATTCGTGCTGGCGACAAAGAGTATGTCCCGCACAAAGGAAGCCATGGCGAAGGATATCGAAATCAGCCTTGGTAACCTGCGCACAGATTATATTGACCTGTATCAGGTACATAACCCTACGGTGGATCAGCTGGATCAGGTGGTAGCGGAAGGCGGTGCTCTGGAAGCCCTGATGGAAGCAAAAGCAGCGGGCAAAGTAGGTCATCTGGGCGTAACTGCTCACTCTTTGGAAGTGTTTGAAAAAGCGCTGGGCATGGATTGGGTAGAAACCATCATGTTCCCTTACAATATCGTAGAAAATCAGGGCGAAGCCCTGATGAAGAGATGTACAGAACAGAACGTAGGTTTCATTACAATGAAACCTCTGGCTGGTGGTGCCATCGAAGATGCAACACTGGCGATCCGCTATATCTGTGCAAACCCTGATGTATCCGTTGTGATCCCCGGTATGTTCGATCTGAAGGAAATCGACCAGAACCTGGCTGCAGCAGAGGATAAATCCCCCCTGACAGAAGCAGAACTGGCAAAAATGCAGGAAATCAGAAATCAGCTGGGCAATAATTTCTGCCGCAGATGTAACTACTGCGCCCCTTGTACCGTTGGCATCGGTATCCCCAACGTATTCCTGTTCCAGGGCTATCTGGACAGATATGGCCTGGGCGACTGGGCAAGAGACAGATATGGTGCAATGCCCGTGAAGGCAAGCGCTTGTATCGGCTGCAGTGCCTGCGAAAAGAGATGCCCTTATAACCTGCCCATCAGAGAAATGCTGAAGGATGCGGCAGCGAAATTCGGTGAATGATTAAAAAATGATTGCGACAAGGAAAGGGGTGTCGTGATATGAAGAAATTTCTTGCTCTTTTTATGACTTTCTGCATGGGGATGGGTACCGCTGCTTTTGCGGCAACGCCTTCCATTACGAAAATCAATGCAGGGGAATATCGTAGCTATGCAGTCCTTTCTGATGGTAGCCTC
>NZ_JAFUMA010000092.1 GCF_017483025.1 Anaerotignum sp.
GGCACCCATTTCGGCAATCATAGGTTCTTCTGTTTCTTTTACTTCAACAGCTGCTTCTTTTGTTTCATCAACTTTTTCTTCTTTTGGATCTTCTTTTTTCTCCATACCAAATTCAGCGATTTCAGGGTATTTTGCCAGGAACCATTTTTTGATAACCGCATAACCATAACTTGCTTTGTGACATTCGGCGATCTGACGCATATCATAAAATTCATCCAGCACTTCTTTTTTTGTTTCTTTTGGTTCATGTGTCAGAATATAAGTTTCCATATATTCGTAGTTCAGACCTTTGTATGTTTTTTTGTTAGAATTTCTTTTAATTGTGCGTAAGCATTCTTCGTAGTGGGGGTAGTCCCTGCGAACCATCTGTAATGTTGCGTATTCTTCGCTTTTAGGGTTCTGAATGCGTTTGAAGTATTCTTTGTTCATTTCAATTTTTTTGTCTTTGTGATTTACTCTGATAATAGGTTTCATAATTTTATCCTCCTTTAAATGTCCTTTATAATTCTGTTCTCTTGGCTTTAATTACGCTACTTTCAGGATTTCTTCCATTTCTTCTTTGTGGTTTTCGTGGAACTCTTTGATTTCTTTAAATGTATTCAGGAACCATTTTTTGATTGTAGCGTATGCTGCTTTTTCCAGATTATTGCTCATTTCTCCATATTTTTCTTTGTCTTCATCGGATGCGATGCCACGCAGTTCATTGAATTTAGCCATCTTTGTTTTGTCGTGCTTTTCAATGTAGGCTGCCATGTATTCGTAAGTCAGACCATTGAAAGCGGATTTCTTTCTTCTGGGTGCTGCTACGATCGCCACTTCATAACCGGGGAGCATTGCTTTCAGTTCCATCAGTTCGTTGAATGCTGCGGATTTGATTTTGCCTGCTGCTTTTGCTTCTTTTGCTGTCATGTCGATTGTTTTGTTTGCGTGATTTGCTCTCATAATTCATTCTCCTTTTCATTTAGTCCTTTTTGTTTTAGTGGTGTGTGAGGTTTTTGTTTTCCTCTTGTTTATGTCTATATTATAGTTTGTTCGATGAAATTTAAGGGCGTTATACTGTGCCCCCAAATATTTATCACATTATTTTTGCAAATAAAAAAGCAGCCAAAACAGCTGCTTTACAGAAGATATTATAAAGTTGCTTTAAACATACATCATTCTTATTTCCAAGATGTCAAAAGTTGTCTGAAAGTTCTTATAAACTTACTTAAAATTACTTCTGTTCTGACTTTAAATATGCTACAATTCGAGTAGCAATAAATGCTATCTTTTACACCTATAAACACTTTAATATCGCACCTACAAACAAGGTCTATAACTGAAAATAAAATCCCCCCTGCCGCCGCAGGCACATCACAAAGGAACTCTATCCTTCCATTGCAAAGAAATGCAACACTACCCCCAGCCGCGTGGAACGGGCTATCCGCCATGCCATTGAAGTGGCATGGAACAGAGGCAAAGTGGATGCCATCAACGCCCTCTTTGGCTATACAGTCAATAACCACAAAGGAAAGCCCACGAACAGCGAGTTTATTGCGTTGATCGCAGATAGATTACGGCTGGAAATGAAGGCAAGCTAACCACATTCATATACACCCTCTTTACAAAAAAGACACGACCAAATTCGGTCGTGTCTTTCATCTTTTCTTTTATTTTTCCAATGCCTCCATGGCAGCAAAAAACATATCGAAAGGGTCATCCCAGCCATCCAGAGGCTGTACCGCACTGCCGTTGCAGCTTCTGAACAAATTACAGAAGAATTCTTCCTGTTCGGAGAACAGGCCCCCTACAGTCAAAGGGAATCCTTCGGCTGTGCAAAGCTCGCACAGAGCCAGCGCAGGGTCTTTTGCTTCTTTTACAGCCCAGATGCGGGCACGCAGTTCGAAATCTTCACGGGCTTTCTGCAGCAGTTTATATAATTGTTCATTCATAATGATACCCCCATTTCTCTTTCGTACTTATGAAATGAGTATATCACTAATTCTTTTTCATGGAAATATTTTTTTAAAAAATCAGAACGCCCACCTGCCCAATCAGATTCACCATGATGCATAGGAAAATGCCCACCACCGTGGGCAGCAGAAAGCTGACGCCGGTCCAGAGCCAGCTTCCCGTTTCCTTACGGATAGTCAAAAGCGTCGTTGCACAGGGAAAATGATTCAGGGAAAACAGGATGGCACAAGCCGCCGTGACCCAGGTCCAGCCATTGGCCGCGAGTATCGCCCCCGCCTGAGAAATGCCCTCCGCTTCCACCAGCATGCCACTTTGACTATAGACCATCAGCAGGATAGGCAGCACAATCTCATTGGCAGGGATACCCAAAAGAAACGCTGCCAGAATGACCCCCGAAAGTCCCATCAGAGAGCCCAGAGGCTCCAGCAAAGTGGTCAGGCCATATAATAACGTATGCCCGCCTACCTCTACGTTTTGGCAAAGCCAGATGATCGCCCCTGCGGGGATAGCTACGGTGACTGCCCGCCCCAGAACAAAAATGGTTCGATCCAGCACACTTCGCACAATAACATCTCCCACCTTCGGGCGGCGATAAGGCGGCAATTCCAGAACAAAGGCAGAGGGTATGCCCTTCAGCAGGGTCTTGCTCAGGAAAAAAGAAACCAGCAATGTGATCGTTACGGCTAAAATGATCAGCAGAAAGACAAATCCTCCTGCTGCAAGAGGGTTTTCTTGGGCAAAAAAGAAGCTGGCAAGCAAAATCAGCGTTGGGAATCGCCCATTACAAGGAACAAAGCTGTTGGTCAGGATTGCAATCAGCCGTTCTCGGGGCGATTCGATGATACGGCAGGCCGTTACCCCGGCGGCATTACAGCCGAAACCCATACAGGCAGTCAATGCCTGCTTTCCATGGGCCCCTGCCTTCTGAAACAAACCATCCAGATTGAAGGCGATACGGGGCAGCAAACCAAAATCCTCCAGCAAGGTAAACAGCGGAAAGAAAATCGCCATGGGCGGCAGCATCACCGCCACCACCCAACTGACCGTCAGCCAGACCCCATCCATCAGCAGGCTTTCCAGCCAAAGCGGTGTATTTAAAGCAATCAGCCCGCTGCGCATCACCTCTCCACATCGGCTGAACCACTGCATCAGCAAATCGGATGGCACATTGGCCCCTGCTACCGTGAGCCAGAATACCCCACCCAACAACAGCAGCATGATCGGGATGCCTGTTTTCGGAGAAAGGATCATTTTGTCCAGCCGCTCCGTAAAGCTGTCCCGCTCCTCTTTTTTGCGCACTGCTTCCCCGCAGATCTCCTTCGCCCGTTCCAGAAAAGCCAGAGAGCGACTCTCCTGAAATTCCGATGTACGGTAGCCAATTTCCGTTTTTGGAGAAAAGGCAGACCAATCCAGGCCGATGGGATGGATGTGCAGTCGCCCTTCTCCCACATTCAAAATCAGTTCCTTCAATTCCCCCAGGCCAACACCCTGGCGGGCCGCCATTTCCACGACGGGGACCCCCGTCAATTCCTCCAAAAGAGCTTTATCGATAGAAATGCCCTTCTTCTCCGCTTCATCGGCCAGATTTAGGCAGAAAATCACGTGATCTGTCAGTTCCATGATCTGCAGGCCAAGGGGCAGATTTCTCTCCAGAGAGGTTGCATCCAGAATAACAACAACCATATCGGGGTTTTCATAGCAGATAAAATCCTTGGCGGCACATTCCTCGGCGCAGTCGGAAAAAAGAGAATATATCCCCGGCAAGTCGTATAATTCCACATCCCATTGCCCCAGCGAGAACTCCCCCACGGCGTTCCCCACCGTCTTTCCTGACCAGTTGCCCGTATGCTGTTTCAGCCCCGTCAGGGCATTGAAAACGGTGCTTTTCCCCGTATTGGGATTCCCCGCCAGGGCGATGCGCAAACGTTTTTCCTTAGCCATCCTGCCCCGCCTCCTCCACAGAGATATGCGCCGCATCGGCATTTCTAAGGGCAATGAGGGTATCCTTCACCCGATACACCCGCGTGCCGCCGCCGCAGCATTCATACAGCGGCAAAACCCGGCTGCCTCGGAAAAAACCCAGATCGAACAAACGCAAACGGCATTCCCCCTGCACCTCCTGCACGAAGCAGGGCTGCTCCACAGGAACTTCCGTGATATTTTTCCATGTGTTCATAACCATCCCCTCCTCAGGAATTTGTTATTTTCAATATATCCGAGGGAAGGCTTTTCTGTGCAAGAACAAAAAGAAATAAAAAAGCCTTAGGCCAAAAGGCCTAAGGCTTAAATTTTATGATTAGATGCGTTCCTTAAAAACGTCTACCATATCCAGTCTTTCCCAAGGCAGATCCAGGTCTGTTCTGCCGAAGTGACCATAAGCAGCTACCTGTTTGTAGATAGGTCTTCTCAGGTCGAAATTTTTGATGATAGCAGCAGGACGCAGGTCGAAGTTTTTGTTTACGATTTCTGTAATTTCTTCATCGGAAATTTTACCTGTGCCGTATGTGTTTACCAGGATGGAAACGGGTTTTGCTACGCCGATGGCATAAGCCAGCTGCACTTCACATTTGCTTGCGATACCGGAAGCAACAATGTTTTTCGCAACGTGTCTTGCTGCGTAGCAAGCGGAACGGTCAACCTTTGTGGGGTCTTTACCGGAGAAAGCACCGCCGCCGTGGGCTGCGTAGCCACCGTATGTGTCAACGATGATCTTTCTGCCTGTCAGGCCGGAGTCGCCCATGGGGCCGCCGATAACGAATCTGCCTGTAGGGTTGATGTAGTATTTTGTTTTGTCATCCAGCAGTTCTGCGGGGATCACTTTCTTTACTACGTTTTCGATGATATCTTTTTCGATCTGGCTGTGTTCTACATCGGGGTCATGCTGAGAGGATACAACAACAGTATCGATTCTTGCAGGTTTGTCGTCGATGTATTCTACTGTTACCTGTGCTTTACCATCGGGGCGCAGGTATGCCAGTGTGCCGTTTTTACGCACTTCTGTCAGTCTTCTTGTCAGTTTGTGGGACAGGGAGATAGGCAGGGGCATCAGTTCTTCTGTTTCGTCACAAGCAAAACCGAACATCATACCCTGGTCGCCGGCACCTGTGTCGAATTCGCTGTCATCTTCGCCAGTTTTGTTTTCCAGAGAGTGGTCTACGCCCAGTGCGATATCGGGGGACTGACCATGGATGGCTGTCAGCACGGAGCATGTTTCGCTGTCGAAGCCGAATTTTGCTCTTGTGTAGCCGATTTCTTCCAGTGTGTCTCTAACGATTTTTTCTACGTCTACATATGCATCTGTTGTGATTTCGCCCATAACGAAAACAACGCCTGTTGTTGTGCATGTTTCGCAGTCTACACGTGCATTGGGGTCTTTTGCCAGCAGTGCGTCCAGCACGCCGTCGGAAATCTGGTCACAGATCTTATCGGGATGTCCTTCTGTAACAGATTCAGATGTGAATAATCTTCTGCTCATGTTCTGTTCTCCTTTTTGATACACAAATTTTTGTCAACTGTAAATAAAGATTTCTAAGGAGAGACCTATCAGAATTTCTCGTAGAAAAACCATTCGTAAACCTTCGGTTTACTCATGTCCTTGCTCCGCAAGTCATCCAGAAAACATTCCGTCTGCCGCTTTTGCAAGCAAATCGGCTGACGTCATTTTTTCCGCATGGTTTTCTCCGCTTTCCAACAAAAAAAACCCTTTTCAGGGCTTCTACGTCAATCTCATCTTCCGCAAATCTGCGGGGGAATTGGCACCGATGCGTTTCCGCCGGTTGCCGGGTGTCACAGGGCCCTGTCCCTCAACCACTCTTGATAAGTCCTTTATTTACTTCCTGTAGTATTTTACAGGGGAAAGGCTATGTCTGTCAATAAAAAATCCGCCGTTTCCGTCAATTCCCGCAGATTGTATAGGGAAGCGCTGCAAAACGGCGGAAAAACAAGTCATTTTCACGATATCAACCGCTGATCTTTGCCGCCAGGAAAGCTGCTGCCGCTTCCAGGCCATCCAGATCGTCCCCATCAAAGCGGCCCGTCACAGGGCTGTCGATATCCAGCACCCCAAGAACTTCGCCTGCTTTATTCAGCAGAGGCACCACGATTTCCGAATTGGAATTGCAGTCACAGGCAATATGACCGGGGAAACAATGCACATCTGCCACCAACTGGGTCTTTTTCTGTGCCCAGCCTGCGCCGCAGACCCCTTTGCCATAGGCGATACGGCTGACCGCAGGCTTACCCTGAAAAGGCCCCAGGACAAGTTCTTCGCCCTTCACCAGATAGAAGCCCACCCAGTTGATGTGTTCCAGAGCCACGCCCAGAACGGAGGACGCATTGGAGAGGATGGCTGTCCGGTCTGTTTCATTTTCTGTATATTTTTTCAGCTGTTCCAGCAGAAGGGCATAAAATGCCTTCTTTTCCACAGGATATTCTACGGGAATATATGCCATATGTATCATTCCTTTCATCACTTGTATATTTTAAACCAATGAAACCATAAATGACACTTTATGTCAAGTTGCTTTTGCCGATGCAGGGCAATAGTGCCTTGCTCCACTCCTCCACCAGCATTTCCAGCTTCCATGCCGCGTTGGCAGGGCTGGTGGAGGGCATTTGCATGGCTTCAATGCCCAGTCGTTTTTCCTGATATCTTTTGTATAATTTATAAGCCGCACCGCCGTTGCAGAGGATGGGGACTTTTCCCGTCACCGCAAGGATGCGCTCCAAGTCCGCAGGCTCCACGTTTCTGATGCTGCTGTCACTGCTGCCAATGATGTCACAGCTATGGATGACATCGTGGAGAGCGATATGATTCCGCAGCAGGAGTGCTTTCTTTTCTTCAATGGTCTGGGGAACTTCTTCCCCCGTCACCGCCGCCAGCATCTTCCAGAAACGATTCTGGGGATGGCCGTAATAAAAGCCGACTTCTCTGGATTTTCTGGAAGGAGCTGTGCCCAAAATCAGCACCTTGCAATCTTCATCGCAAACGGGAGCAAATTCCTGGGTCACTCTCTTCCATTTCTTTTCTTCTTTCATAAAATCACGCTTCTTTCAGCCATTTCGCCACATCTAAGGCATGGTATGTAATCAGGATGGTCGCGCCCGCCCGCTTCATGGCGATCAGGTTTTCCATGACGATGCGCTTTTCGTCGATCCAGCCCATCTGTGCCGCCGCCTTTACCATGGCATATTCGCCGCTGACGTTATAAACGGCAATGGGTAAATCAAACCGCTGGGCCGCCGCTTCCACCACATCCAGATACGCCAGAGCAGGCTTCACGATATACATATCCGCCCCTTCTTCGATATCATCGGCGATTTCCCGCAGGGCCTCCCTTTTATTGGCAACATCCATCTGATAGGAGCGTCTGTCGCCAAACTGAGGCGCGGAATGGGCCGCATCCCGAAAGGGGCCATAATAGCCAGAAGCAAATTTCGCACTGTAGGCCATGATGGGGATATTTTTAAAACCGTTTTCATCCAGTGCTTCTCTGATCGCCCCTACACGCCCGTCCATCATATCGGAGGGAGCAATGATATCCGCCCCCGCTTCCGCCAGCGTCACGCTCATTTTTGCCAACAGGGGCAGTGTTTCATCATTCAGGATATGGCATCCGTCCACCAGACCGCAGTGACCGTGGGAAGTATATTCACACAGACACACATCGGCGATGACCAGGAGTTCAGGATAATTTTCCTTGATATGACGGATGGCTCTTTGGGTGATGCCGTTGGGATGGTACGCCTGAGAACCCACCTCGTCTTTTTCCGCAGGGATGCCAAAAATCAGCACACCTGCGATGCCTGCCGCTTTCACTTTCTCCAGCAGTTCATCCATGCGGTCGATGGAATATTGATAGACCCCGGGCATGGATGCGATGGGATTTTTGATATTTTCCCCTTCGATGATGAAAATGGGATAGATCATTTCTTCCGCAGAAATTCTTGTTTCCCGCACCAGTTTGCGCATGGCTTCAGAGCCCCGCAGTCTTCTGAATCTTCTCATTTTCTCACCTCCTTCAGTATGGCTTCCACAACGCCATCCACGTTGCATGTTTCCGCTGTGATTTTCTCATAATCTCCGTATTTTTTCAGCATCTTCGCCGTAGAGGCGCCGATGCAGACGGCCTTTGTCCCCTCAGGGATGCTGCCGCCGTTTTCCATAAAGCCGCGGACGCCGGAACCGCTGGCAAAGGTGATAAAATCCATCTCCTGTACCTTTGCATTGGCAAAGCGGCGTTTTTCCTCGTCCACATAGATATCGTAAATTTTCACGTCTGTATATGTCGTTCCTGCCCCGTCCAGCACTTCCGTCAGAATTTCGGAACCCTGTTCTGCCCGCAGAATGAGAATCTTTTCGCCCTTTTCCACTTTTTCACAAATCCCCTTGGCAAGGCTTTCCACATCATATTTTTCCGGCAGGAAAGCAGGATAAATGCCCTGCTTTTCCAGAGCCGCCGCCGTGCCTGTGCCGATGACTGCAAACTGCAGATTGGCCAGTTTGCGTACGTCGAATTTCAGTTTCTTCAGATAATCGAAGAAAATCTCCACGCCGTTGGGGCTGGTGAATATCGCCCAAGGATAATCGGATACTTTCTGCAGTTCTTCTTCCAGTTGGGCATTTTCCCGATAGGGAACAAGAGTAGAATAATCCATTTCCGCCACTTCCGCGCCCAAATCTTCCAACTTGTCACGGAGCTTGTGGGTGATGGATTTGGTGCCCGTTACGCCAATTTTGACACCACGCAGAGGATGAGGGATGGTTCCTGTAAAATCCAAACCTGCCGTTTCCCCGATGACAATAACCGCAGGGGCTTCCAGTTTCGCCTTGCGTACTTCCGCCGCCAGTTCGCCCAGTTTTGCACGGATGGTTTTCTGCTGCGGTGTCGTTCCCTTGGAAATGACCGCCGCAGGAGTTTCCGCGCTTTTGCCGCCCTGCATCAGGCCACTCGTAATTTCTTCCAGATGATGCAGGCCCATCAGGAATACCAACGTGCCTTCCAGCTTCGCCAGCGTATCCAGATTTTCCGTCAGGGTGGTTTCGCCGCCCGCTGCCGTATGGCCCGTGATAACATGGAAGCTTCTCGCCATTTTCCGATGGGTCACGGGGATGCCTGCCGCCGCCGGCACGGCAATGGAAGACGTCACGCCGGAAACCACTTCATAGGGGATATTTTCTGCCTGCAAAGCCAGCACTTCCTCGCCACCTCTGCCGAAAACAAAGGGGTCGCCGCCCTTCAGGCGCACCACCGTTTTTCCCTCTTTTGCTTTTTCAATCAAAAGGGCGTTGGTTTCCTCCTGGGGCAGGGAATGTTTGCCGTAACGCTTGCCCACAAAAATCTGCTCGCAATCGGGTTTTGTTTCCTCTAAAAGTTTTACTGCCACCAAGTCATCATACAGCACAACATCGCATTTTCGCAGCAGGTTCAGGCCTTTCCATGTGATGAGTGCAGGGTCGCCGCAGCCGGCCCCCACCAGATACACCTTTCCTTTTTCGCTCATCCTCTTAACCTCCCAACGACTTCCGCCGCCAGTTTCAGTCGTTCCGCAACGGGGGCTGTGCCCTCGGCGTAAATTTCGCCATACATGGCGCGGAGACGGATATTGCCGCCTTCCAATTCCGCAAAGGCCGCCGCTGGTTCGCTGCAATCGGCGTTCAAGAGCATCAGCACTTCCCGTTCTGTTTCAAATACCCATTTCGTTTCTTCGTGGGTCATTTTGCCTGCCAGTTCCGCCAATTCGGGCCGACCTTCCGCCACAATGATGCCCTGACAGGCGGCGGGCAGAAATTCTTCTGTCGAAAGGACACGGAAGGTATACCCGTCCGCTTCTGTGATGCCCATGCGATCCAGACCCGCTTTGGCAAGGATGATGGCATCAAAACAGCCATTCATCAGCTTTTGCAGGCGAGTATGGATATTGCCGCGGATGAGCTTACATTCTGCCCAAGGGAAGATTTTTGCAGCGCACTGCTGTCGGCGGAGGCTGCCTGTGCCGATGATTTTGACTTCCTCTGGCCTTCTGCCCATGGGCATGACCAGAACATCTCTTGGGTCGTCTCGCTCCAGCACGCCGATGATCTCCAATCCTTCCGCCAGAAAAAGAGGCAGGTCTTTTCCGCTATGAATGGCAATGTCGATCTCATCGTTCAAAATCATTTCTTCGAATTCAGAGGCAAAAAGACCCTTGCCGCTGTTGCCGATCTCCCAAAGGGGCTTGTCCAAAATTTTATCCCCTCTGGTGTGGAAGGGGACGATCTCTGTTTCCAAAGTGGGATGGGCGCCTTTCAGCGCCTGCAAAGCCATGTCCGTCTGCTTCAGGGATAGCTTGCTTTTTCTGGTGCCTACGCGCAGTTTATCCATTTCGTTCCCCCTCCTTTCTGATGACCGCATCAATTTCCGTTTCTGTTATATTGCCCTCTTTTTCCAAAGCCAGCGCAAAAATTGCCTGAAATATTTTTTCTCTCTGTTTGATATCAGGGATTTCCGTTTTCACTCTTTGGCGGATATTTGCCAGAATATCCACCACTTTATCAAACCCATCAGGGACAGCCTCTTCCACTTTTTTGCGGATGTATTGGGCAGCCAAGGGGCTGCCGCCACCGCTGGAAAAGCCTGCTACAAATTCTCCCTTCTTCACCAGCGCAGGAAAAAAGAAGGTACATTTTTTCGGGTCATCCACGATGTTTACAGGGATGTTTTTCGCCTGACACAATTCGGAAATTTCCGCATTTACCGCTTCATCATCGGTCGCACCAATGACGAACAGCATCCCTTCGATATCCGCAGGTTCAAAGTTCCTTTGGATGCGCCGAATACCTTCCATCCCCTCTATTTCCGCACAAAACGCAGGAGAAACGACGGTGATTTCCACGCCAAAAGGCAGCAATTTTTCAATTTTTCTGAGGGCGACCATGCCACCGCCCACCACAAGGCATTTTTTATCCTTGATTTCCATGAAAAAGGGAAAATAACTCACTTTTTTCTCCTCCGTTTTATTCAGAAAGAATGCCGTCAGGCTTACGCCAAACGGCATTTACTGTTTCACTTTATTATCTTATTTTGCAAGGATTTCTTCTTTTCTTTCCAGCAGTTCGTTGGATAGAATCATTGCTTCCGCATTTTCAAAGCCAACCCTTGCCACGGTATCCGCCAGTCTTTCGCCTGCGTTGCCCTGATCCTTGAAGAACAGGATGATTTTTTCTACTGTGTCCAGAACTTCTTCTTTGGATGTGAAAACTTTGCTCATGGGTGTGCCCTGACCGACTTTTTTACCCCATCTGCCGCCGATCGTTACTTTATAGCCTGTCACTTCTTCCGTCATAGCGCCGAAAGGACATTTTGCCATATACAGGCATCTGCCGCAGTTGATACATTTTTCTTTATCGTATACCAATTTTTCGCCTTCTGCTTTGGAAGCCGCTTTCATGGGACAAACCTTTGCAACCACGCATACTTTGCAGCTTCTGCATTTTTCCGCATCGAATGCGGGCACTTTCTGACCGATGATACCAACGTCATTCAGGTCGGGTTTTACGCAGTTGTTGGGGCAGCCGCCTGTGGCGATTTTGAATTTATGAGGCAATTTCACGCCGTGGTAGCCAACATAGAATCTGTTGTGGATCTCTTCGCTCAGGCCATATGTGTCATACAGACCATACTGACATGTTGTGCCCTTGCAGCTTACGATAGGGCGAACCTTAGGGCCTGTGCCGCCAACCATGAGGCCGCCTGCTTCGATGTGGGCTGTGAAAGCATCGATGTTATCGTAATGGATGCCCTGCACTTCGATGGTCTGTCTTGTTGTGAATGCCATTTCGCCGTTGCCGTATTTATCAGCCGCTTCGGCAACCATCAGTGCTTCTTTTGTTGTGATCTTACCGTTTCTTGTCAGCACGCGGGCATTGAATGTATCTGTGCCTTTCTGCTGCAGAAAGCCAAGACCTTTTACTCTTTTGATGTCGTCTGCGCTCACTGTTACGCTCATATTTCTCCCTCCAAAAAACTCTTTCTACCTTATATAGTTTAAAATCTCCGATTTCCTCTTTGGATAGTATACACCTTTTTACGATAAAATCAAATTATTATTATTTATTATTTGATAATATTTTATTATCGCAAACTGCGAAGATATTTTTTGTCCTCATCAGAAACACGATAAGACTCGCACGCCTTTTGGATAAATTTTTTGAAGGTCCAATCGTCCAAATGGTGATGGGCGATATACTCCATACAGACATCCCTGTCCTTTGCCCAGGCCGTTGCCAGCAGCCACGCCTGCCCCATGCGGACGTAATAATGCTCTGAATGGATCCCGTCGATCCTTTTCAATGTCTCCTTCAGATATTCAGGCGTCAGGTAATGGTCTAACATCAGAATAATACCCACACGAACTGCCCAGGGGTTTTTCGATTGCAGATATTTTTCGATATATTGAAAGAACTCCGCTTCATGGTTTTTCAGCTTTTTCTTCACGGAAGAACAGAACATATCGCAAAGGGCCCAGTTTTCCACCAGATGTTCTGTATAATAGTCGCAATCAGGCAGAAAGTCTTCGTAGGAAACAGGCATTGCCGCCGCTACCAACCCGTAGAGCAGCCGTTCCTCATGGGTACTCTTTCCGCAGAATTGCAGGAACCCCTTTCCATCCTCTTTGGCAAGCTGCGCCGCTGTTTTCCGCAGAAAAGGTGCCCTTAATCCAATGACATCCAGTTCCGAGCAAAGCAGCTTTGCATTAAATTCTTTATATTTTTCTTCCCCCTGGGAAAGGAGTTCTTCCCGAAAGGCTTCATATCTTTCTTTTGTCCAGTTTTCCATTGGGCTCACCCCCTCAACATTTCTTCGATGCGTGCTTTCGCCCGATTATATTTTTCCACCCTCGCCAAGTCCCGTTCTGTCGGGTTTGGGATACGGCTGATGTCCATATTATCGATCAGGTCGGCAAGCTTCACCTTTGCCGCCAGGGGATTATCGCAGATGCGCTCGATATACTTCATATAATCCTCCCCTTCCCGATGGGTCAGGCAGGAAACAGCTTCGATGATCTCCTGAGAAAAGCCTTCGGCTTGCAAATCTTCGGTGGTATATGGCGTATCCTCCAAAAGGTCGTGGAGGATGGCAACGGCCTTTTCTTCCAGAGTCTCACATCCAAGCATCACCCGGATGGGATGCAGGATATATGGTTTGCCGCCTTTATCCACCTGCCCCATGTGTCCTTTTGCCGCCAAAATCATGGCTTTTTCCAGCATAGGCTCCACCCCTTTCCGCATTTTCTCTTTTTCAGTATAGCTTTCAGAAAATTTACTGTAAAGGCAAATTTCTGCAAACTTTTTTTGGCTTTTCTGCGTCTATCAAATCAGTGTCATAATTGTCTTGAAAATTTAATATTTTCTTCAGAGTTTTTCTGCAAAAAGTATGCTATGATAGTTTCATAAGACAATTTTGGACATTCCTAGAAGGAGGGGACTTCTATGATCTATTATTTCAGCGGCACCGGCAATTCCTATGCGGCAGCGAAAAAACTGGCCGATGGTCTGGGCGAAGACCTGATGGACATTGCTGCAGCGGTGAAAGAGGGCAACTACGAACACAAACTGGAAAATGGGGAAAAACTGGGCTTTGTTTTCCCTGTTTACGCATGGGCGCCCCCTAAGGCGGTAACGGAATTTGTGAAAAATCTGGAATTATATTATTCCGGTGATCCTTATATTTTCGCAGTCTGCACCTGCGGCGGATCTGCCGGCAGAACCATGGATATCTTCGAGGATGCCCTGGAAGAAAACGGCCTGACTTTGGACAGTGGCTTTTCCGTGGTGATGCCCGATAACTGCATCGTTTTATTCGATGCGGAAAAAGAAGAGGAATCCGCTGAAAAACTGGCAAAGGCAGAAAAAACACTGGACAATATCCTCCGCGCCATCAAGCTCAACTGGAGCGACTTTTTCCGCGTGAAAAAAGGCAAATTCGGTGGCGTGCTGAGTACAGCAGTAAACCCCGCCTTCGTGAAAGGCATGAAAACAAAGTCTTTCTATGTAACAGAGGACTGTATCAGCTGCAGCCAGTGTGAACGCATCTGCACCAGCGGCTGTATTGAAATGACCGCAGGCAAACCCATCTGGACAGAGGACACCTGCAATATGTGCCTGGCATGCATCAACCGCTGTCCCGTGACAGCCATCCAGTATGGCAAAAAAACAGCAAAACGGGGGCGTTATGTACATCCCATTTATCAGAAACAGAACGGAGAAATGAACGAATGAAAAAGAAACGCATTTTTGCTTTCCTTTTGATGAGCATACTGCTGCTTTCCTGCTGCGGCTGCAGCGCCACCAGCAGCGGGCTTTCCATGCTCAATCGCAAAAAAATAACGGAACTGACCCATAAGGGCGAAACCTACTGGGCAAATTATCAGGAAAAACAGGAGATTGGCGAAGCCACCAACGTGGTGGAATACCAGAAGCCCCTTTCCTATGTGCTGCAATATCCCAAGACGGGGCATGCTGCCGTAGACGCCCGTATCGAGGGCATTGTAACAGAGATCCGCAATGCTTTCGATCAGGAATATACCCCCGCAGACGGCCCCACAGGAGAAACGAAACGCAGCCAGAAAACAGAAGCCACATTGTATCTGGGCTATGAAGCCTATCTGACAGATAACGACCATATGAGCCTGGTGTTCTTTGAGACCCATGAAACGGGCAATACTGTTTCTCCCCATACCCGTATCCAGATCTTCCATTTCGACCTGAGCGAGGATACAGAACTGATTGCAGAAGACCTGATGTGGACGGATTTTGCCAAGAATGCTTCTGTTTATTCCCAGAAGTATTTCACCACCACAGAACCCTATAACAAAAGTATCTTCGGCAATTACAAAACCCTGCTGGCCCCTGATGCAGGCCGTTTCGACCGCTTTGCCTTCACCACGGAGGGTGTGCTGTTCTATTTCGACCGCTATGATCTCTTCCCCGGCAGTTTTGGTATTGTCAGTCTGACGATCCCCTACGAGGATATGCAAACGAAGATCGAGGAGCCCGAGGAAAAAGCTGCTGCTCCTACGCAGACTTCCAGTAAAAAAATGGTGGCGCTGACCTATGACGACGGCCCCAATCCCGTTGCCACCAACGCCATTCTGGATACGCTGGAAAAATATAATGCAAAAGCGACTTTCTTTGATCTGGGCTATCTGGTGGAAAAATATCCCGATGTGGTAAAACGGGAAGCCGCTTTGGGTTGCGAAGTGGGCAGCCATTCCTATGACCATAAAAACTTCAACAAAATGACCTCCGCGGAAATCGCTGCAGACATACAGAAAACAGCAGCCATTTTCCAGAAAGTGCTGGGGAAAGAACCCACCGTTTTCCGTCCCCCCTATGGCGCCTGCGATGAAAATGTAAAAAAACTGATCCCTATGCCTATCTATCTCTGGTCTGTGGATACCCTGGACTGGAAGAGCAGAGATGCCAAAGCCGTTATGGATGTGATCAAATCTTCCGGTGATCTGGATGGAAAGGTCATCCTGATGCATGGCATTTATGGCTCCACTGCAGAAGCCACAGCAGAGCTGGTGCCTTATCTGCAGAAGCAGGGCTATGAACTGGTGACTGTTTCCGAACTGATTCAGGCAAAGCATGGCGAAACACCCCAGAACAGCAAAATTTACGGATATTCCTATTTCAGATAAAAAAGAAAGACCCATCGTCTGTTTCGACTTTGGGTCTTGTTTTTTATTCTACATCTTTCGCTTCTGGATAGATCTCATGCCATTTATTGTGATGGGCTTTCATACGTTCAAAGGTTTCTTCGCTGATGATATGTTCCATGCGGCAGGCATCCTCCAGGGCTGTTTCTTTGCTAACGCCGATATGCATCAGCCAATGAGAGATAACACAATGTCTTTCGTATGTTCCTTCTGCCACGGCCTTGCCCTTTTCTGTCAGCACGATACGGCCTTTATCCTCTATTTCCACATAGCCTTCTGCTTTCAGTTTTTTCATGGCATTGGAAATGCTGGGTTTGCTGAAACCCAGTTCAGTGGCCACATCGACAGAACGTACATAACCTGTTTTCTTATCTAATACGTAGATGGTTTCCAGATAGTTTTCCATGGATTCCTGTGTTTTCATATGCGTCTCCCGCCTTTCTTTTCATATGTTAGCAAAAAAGCTGGCATTTGACAATATTTTTCTGGTTTCTGATAAATTTTTGCATAGATTCCTTTGAAAATTCTATGGATTTCATTGTAATTTTTTATTGATATTTTATTTAAAATCATGTATGATGTACATAAGAAAAAACGATAACAGAGGCATCAAACACGTTGTTGTTTTGATGTCTTTTTTATAAAGTTGTATTTTTAAACATGCTTGCTTCTGTAGTTTGAGGTTTTTCTCCTAACTTCAAACTATTTTGAATCAAACTTTTCATCTCTTCTTGTCGTTGCTTCCCAAGCGCAAAAGAACGCCCCCTAACTGTTCCTTTGCGTGGCAATGACAACCCTTACACGGCGTCTTCTCCCCCAAGAAGGCGCCGTTCCCCTTTTCAGCAGAAATTTTCATTGAAAAAAAGTTCATTCAAAGCAAAGTTTCACTGCACGAAATAAATCTTCCCCTGTTCCCTGTTCCTGTAGTATGATATATCCATAGCAAACAAATGTATCCCAGGGAAAGAAGGTATTTCTATGTATAGAACATTATATAGCCCCCAGGGCGGCCGTATTATTCTGGACGGCCGCGAGGTCATCAATATGGCATCCAACAACTATCTGGGCCTGGCAAACCACCCCGAAGTGGTGGCGGCTGCCAAAGAAGCTATCGATAAATACGGCGTAGCAACCACAGCCAGCAGAAACATCTGCGGCAACTATCCCGTTCACGATGAACTGGAAGAAAAACTGGCAAAATTCAAAAACGTAGAAGCTACACTGGTATTCAACTGCGGTGTTTCCGCCAATTCCGGCGTCATTCCTCAGCTGGTAGGCAAAGGCGATACTATCTACAGCGATGAACTGAACCACGGCTCCATCATCGACGGCTGCCGTCTTTCCGGTGCGAAAATCAAGGTTTTCCGTCACATGGATATGTCCCATCTGGAAGAACTGCTGAAGGAGCCCGTAGAAGGCAAAAAACTGGTCATCACCGACGGCGTATTCAGCATGGACGGCGATCTGGCTCCCCTGCCCGAAATGGCAGACCTTTCCGATCAATACGGCGCAATGCTGGTGGTAGACGACGCTCATGGCGACGGCGTTATGGGCCCCGGCGGCAGAGGTACTGTTGACCACTTCGGCCTGAGAGACCGCATCATCATCGAAACAGGTTCCCTGTCCAAGGCATTCGGTTCCGCAGGCGGCTTCGTAGCAGGGCCAAAGGAATTTATCGAAGGCCTGCGTCCCAAGGCTAGAAGCTTCATCTTTACCGCTTCTCCCATGGCTCCCTGCCTGACAGCAGCGGCAGCAAAAGCAGTAGATCTGGTTCTGGAAAATACCGATCTGGTAGATAAACTGTGGGATAACCGCAACTACTTTGCCGACAGACTGAGCAAACTGGGTCTGAATATCGGCACATCCGTAACACCCGTTATCCCCGTTATTGTTGGGGACGCGGAAAAAGCCCAGAAGCTGAGCCAGATGATGTATGAAAGAGGCGTTTATGCTCAGGCGCTGCAGTTCCCTATGGTGCCTAAGGGCACCGCCCGCCTGCGTACTATCATTTCCGCAGACCATACCAAAGAAGACCTGGATAAAGTCGTTGATGCACTGGAAGAATGTGCAAAGGAACTGGGTCTGATCTAAGCGCACAATCAAAACCACTAGTTAAACTAGTGGTTTTGATTTATAATATAAATATTTTTTGTTTAATTATTTTCCGCAGAAATCATATTCATTTCCTGTTTTGTGCTGCCTTCAGAGCGATATGTAAAATACCCAATCAGCATAAATACAATCGCAATAGGTACCCAGCTCAGTTTATACGCTGTCAAAGGGATCATATTGTAAAAATCGTTGTACATCTGAATATTCAGTCCAAACAGAGAATTATAAGTGTACAGTACATCCAGCATGCCTGCGAAGAAGGATACGATCACACCAAAGCGCATCGCATTCAGTTTTCTGGGATTCAGACAATCCGGCATGAAAGAATAATACAGCGTGATCACAATAGCGCCGGGATAAAAGGCATCCAGCAGAGGTGCAAAGAATGCAACGATACTATCCAGGCCAATGCTGCCGATGACTGTGCTGCCCAGCAGTACCCAGAAAGTACCTTTCTTATAAGGCAATTTTCCATTTGTTGCTTCTTCAAAATATTCTGCAGTAGCAGCTGTCAGACCGATTGCTGTTGTCAGGGATGCAAATACCAGTGCAATGCTGAAGAAAATACCGCCCATTCTGCCCCAAAGCTGCAGAACCACCTGTGTATACAGTGCTGCGTACTGCAGATCCAGTGTATCACCTACAAAAGAACCTACCACCATATGGCCAAGATGTGTCATACAAAGCATACCAATACCAATGATACCAACCTTGATGACCATATTGTTCAGGTTACTTTCTGACACACCCTTTTCTTTCAGACCATTCAAAATGATAATACCAAATACCAGACCGCAGAGCAGATCCCCTGTTGCATAGCCTTCTGTAAAACCATAAACGATTGCAGGCTTATCATATGTCGCTGCTGTCCATGTAGAAACAGGTGTAATCAGGCCTTTTACAATAACCCCCAGAACGATCAAAACCAGTACAGGGAACAGAATATTGCTGATTTTATCTACCATCTGGGAACGGCTGGATACAAACCAATAGGTAAGAACATAATATACACAGGAAAACAGTACGATGGGAATCATACTATCCACCTGCAATCCTGTGATCTGAACGATGGCATCCCAGGAAGCTGCACTCATTCTGGGAATTACATATAAGGGGCCCAGGATCATAATGGTTGCCCCACAGAAAAACTGACCGAATTTAGGCATTGCACGGGTCGTAACAGAAAGGAATGTGCCCTTCCCTCTGGATAATGCTACATATGCCAACAAGGGTAAAAGCAATGCTGTCAGGAATACGCCTACATAAGCAATCAAGACACTGCTGCCACTTTCTTTCCCCCATGTCATTGGCCAAATCATGCTGGATGCACCAAAATGCATGGCAAAGAGTGCACCGCCCATTAAAAACAGAGATAACATAGACATTTCTTTTTTCTTCATAAACTCCCTCCTCAATGTATTTTTTTGTTACTTTTATGGTAATTCATCCATCAAGGGAAGGGTCAATATCAATATATTTGTTTTTTCTCTTTTTTTCAGCATATCTTTTTGAAACTCTCCACCTGCTGGAGATATGCAGACACATCGTTCAAACCAGTTCCAGCATCTTATGCGAAGCATAGGGCTCTTCCAGATACCGCATTTCTTCCTGAGATGATCCATGTGCTTCGTTCCGGCCGAAAGCTCCCCAATCTTTCGTATCCATGCAGAATCGGGAAACCTGTAACATCGACTTTCCTAATCTCGCATATTCTATATACGCTCGCTCCTTCGAAAAAACAAAAGGTGCAGGACTCCCACCTACACCTTTTTCCACTATATTTTTTTAGAATTTTAGGATTAAATCTGAGTAATACGCAATTTTTTCTTGGGTCGAACGAAGATCATGCCTCTTTCGTTTCACCAAACATCTTTTTTCTTTCTTCCAGAATCTTTTTCCCGATCCTTTGTTCTTCCTCTTCCGCAACATACGCGGAAACCATTCTGCTGATCACCAACAGAATCAGCCATGTCACAACAAATGCAACGACTACAACTGCATAGGCACCACCAGCCTGTAGGATCAGCTGCTTGCCGCGCGCATAGGGCATCATACAATACACGGGATCTGCAAAAATGCCCAGAAGGATCGTTCCGACCAAACCACCGATCCCATGGGGGATCCAGATTTCTCTCCCATATGCAGAGGGGAAGA
>NZ_JAFUMA010000007.1 GCF_017483025.1 Anaerotignum sp.
GAAAATGTGGACGTGCTGACCCTTTCCGCAACGCCCATTCCCAGAACGCTGCACATGAGCCTGGCGGGAATTAGAGACATGAGCCTGCTGGAGGAACCTCCCCAGGAAAGACATCCCATCCAGACTTACGTTATGGAAAACAACCCTGAATTTATCCGTGAGGCTATCCATCGTGAAATCAGCCGCGGCGGTCAGGTATATTATCTATATAACCGCGTGGAATCCATTTCGGAAGAAGCTTTCCGCATCCAGAACCTGGTGCCCGATGCTAACGTGACATACGCCCATGGGCAGATGTCCGAGCGAGAACTGGAACGCATCATGGGGGATTTTATCAGCGGCGAAATTGATGTTCTGGTTTGCACAACGATCATCGAAACGGGCATGGATATTTCCAATGCCAACACGATCATCATTCAGGATGCAGACCGTATGGGCCTTTCTCAGCTCTATCAGCTGCGGGGCCGTGTGGGCAGAAGCAACCGCATCGCCTATGCATATCTGATGTACAAACGAGACAAAATGCTGCGAGAAGCGGCAGAAAAACGCTTGCAGACCATCCGTGAATTTACGGAATTTGGTTCCGGCTTCAAAATCGCCATGCGAGATCTGGAAATTCGCGGTGCAGGCAACTTGCTTGGCGCAGAACAGCACGGGCATATGGAAGCCGTTGGTTACGATATGTATTGCCGTCTGCTGGAAGAAGAAGTACAGAACCTGAAGGGCGATACGCCGAAGGAAGAGCAGTTCGAAACTTCCATCGACCTGAATATCAGCGCCTTTATCCCCGATTTTTATATCAAAAATCAGGAACAGCGCATGGAACTTTATAAAAAAATCGCAGGCATCCGCAACATGGAAGAGTATTACGATATGCAGGAAGAACTGGAAGACCGCTATGGCGATATGCCAAAGAGCGTACAGCTTTTGCTGGAAGTGGTTCTGGTGAAGGCAGAGGCCCACGAAATGGGTATCACCTCCATCAGCCAGAAGCATGGCAATCTGCTGCTGGAATTCCGCCCTCAGCCCAATATCGACCCTGCCAAACTGATGCAGCTGATCGCCAAAGAAAAGGGGAAATACCTTTTTACCGCCGGTGCAAATCCTTATCTGACCATCAAACCCAGACGGGACGAGGCGGAAAAACCGTTGCCCCTCATTAAAAATTTCTTTACAGCATTAAAGGGCTAGTCAGATGTTTATCAGTTGTGTTATAATCAGAGACAATACTGAAAAATATAACGGAAGAAGGTTTGATATATGAAAAAGAAAATGAAAGGCCTGATGGGTATCCTTCTGGCAGCAATGATGTGCCTGACAGCCTGTGGCAGCAGCGCAGCGGAATTTACCGATGAAGCGGTACTCAAAATCGACGGACAGGAGATCATGAAGTCCGAATATATGGTTTATCTTTATACGACTACTCAGAGCTTTGTTGCGGCGGCTGGGGAAGATGTCTGGAGCATGGATTTTGACGGCCAGACAGCCGATGAACTGGTGGAAGAACGTACCATCAGCACACTGCAGAGCGTGAAAGCTGCTCAGGAATATGCAGAAGCCAACGGCATTGCCCTGACAGATGCGCAGAAAGAAGAAGCTAAGGCAGCAGCGGAACAGTTCGTTGCTACAGTGGATGCGGAAACATTGGCAAAAATGGGCATGGATGCAGAAAAACTGGTTCCCCTGATGGAGGCATCCTATCTGTATTCTCTGGTGTATGAATCTATTGCGGCAGAATGTGCTGTAGATGAAGCAGACATGGCGGCTTATTACGAAGAACAGAAGGACCAGATCAAATCTGATTATACGACTTATAATCTGGCGACTATTTTGCTGGATAATGCCGATAAGGCGGAAGAAGCAGCAGAACGCGCCAAGGGTGGCGAAGATTTTGGATCTCTGTTCAAGGAATTCGATGTTGACCCTGCGGCGGCAACAGGCGAAGAGACCGGCGAAACCACCATGTATCAGAGCTATATGCTGGAAAACTTCGGCCTGACAGAACCTTTGGAAGTGGGCGAAGTGGCAGGCCCTATCCAGGTGGATGAAGGCAGATATTTCATTCTGAAGGCACTGGAAAAAACAGTTCCCACGGATGCAGAAGTGAAGCAGATGGCAGAAACAGGCTATAAAGATAAGATTCAGACAGAATACACAGAAGCCCGCATCGATGAAATGGTGAAGGCGCAGACAGTGGAAAAAATCGAAGCTGTTTGGGAAACCCTGGAAAAATTCCATTAAGGAAAAAGGAGACGTTCAGAATTTCTGGACGTCTTTTTCTGTGGTTGAAAAAGAAGCATAGATAGAGTATGATGAAGAAAAGTTTTTGGCTTAAGGGAAAAGGAGGAGAGAAAATGGAATTGAAAAAAGTATGGGCCATGTATTTCAGCCCCACAGGGGGAACAGAAAAAGTGGTAAAAGGAACAGCGGAAGCCCTGGCGGCGAAACTGGGCCTGCCTGTGGAAGTATATGATTTCACACTGCCCGGTGCGCGGGAAAAAGAGGCTGTTTTTGGCGAAGGGGATATCGTTGTTTGCGGCACACCTGTTATCGCTGGACGTGTGCCCAATGTATTGCTGCCCTATCTGACGGGAAAAGTGAAGGGCAATGGCGCTCTGGCGGTGCCTATGGTTTCCTTTGGCAATCGCAATTTTGATGATGCCCTGATCGAATTGCGTAACATTATGGAAGAAGATGGCTTCAAGACCGTTGCAGGCGGTGCTTTCATCAGTGAACATTCCTTCTCCAAAACACTGGCGGCAGGCAGACCTGATGAAAAGGATATGGCTATCGTGAAGGAATTTGGCGAAGCCGTTGCGGCAAAACTGGCAGGCGGCTGGGAATATGCAGGCCCTGCTTATGTGAAGGGCAATGACCCCATCCGTCCATATTTCAAACCCCAGGATAGACATGGCGAGCATATCGACATCCGTAAGGTGAAACCCAAAGTAAGCGATGCCTGCTGTGAATGTGGCATTTGCGCAACGGTTTGTCCCATGGGTTCTATCAGTAAGGAAAATATCAGAGAATATGTGGGCATCTGCATCAAATGCTGTGCCTGCGTGAAGAAATGTCCTACACAGGCAAGATATTACGATGATCCCGGTTATATCTACCATAAGGAAGAACTGGAAGAGCTTTACGAAAGAAGAGCCGAACCGGAATGGTTTGTATAAAAAAGAAAGGAAGCCGAAAGGCTTCTTTTTTATTGCAAAAACTGGGAACGGTTGTTCCCTTTTTTCTTCTTTTATGGTATACTTCTCTTCAGAATGAAGGAGGTGAAGGCATGGAAGATCTGAAAATCGTTGGCGAGGTAGAGGATATCATTTATCAGAATAAGGATAACGGCTATACGGTTTTTTCTTTCACTACAGAGGATGATGAAGTGACCTGTGTGGGCACTGTTCCCGATATCCACAGCGGCGAGACCCTGGAAATTCGCGGCAATTGGACGATGCACCCTCTCTATGGACGACAGGTACAGGTGCAGTATTATGAAAAATCCATGCCCACCACCGTTGCAGGCATGGAAAAATATCTTTCCTCCGGCATGATAAAAGGCATTGGTGCAAAGACCGCCAAGCGCATCGTGGAACGATTCGGCGAAGCGACCTTTTATGTGATCGAAGAAAAGCCCGATATGCTGACGGAGATCAAGGGCATCAGCTATGATAAGGCGCAGAAGATTTCCGAAGCCTTTTGCGAGCAGCACGAGCTGCGCAGAGCCATGATGTTCCTGCAGGGTTTTGATATTTCCCCTGCCTATGCCATGCGTATTTATAAGAAATATAAAGCGCGCACCTTTGAGATCGTAAAAAATAACCCCTACCGTCTGGCCGATGAAGTGACAGGTATCGGCTTTAAAATGGCGGATAAAATGGCGGCCAGCGCAGGCATCTCCGAAGATAACCCCAACCGGGTGAAGGCGGCGGTGAAATATGTGCTGAACAACGCTGCGGCCAATGGGGATTGCTATCTGCCGAAGGAAAAACTCATCGATCAGTCTGTAGAGCTTTTGAATCTGCACCCCCTTGCCATCGAAAATGCCGTTCGGGAACTGCAGGTGGACAGCCAGATCTGGCAGGAAAAGCTGGATGGTGAGGACTGTGTTTATCTGAATTATTATTTTTATGCGGAAATGTCCGTGGCGAAGCGCTTGCTGGAATTGGCGGCGGATTATGAACCTGCGGATATGGAATATATTGCGAAGGAGATCGCCCGGGTGGAAAAGGAAACAGGCGTTATTCTGGCGGAAGAACAGCGCCTTGCCGTTCTGGAAGCCATGTCCAGCGGCGTGCTTATTATCACCGGTGGTCCTGGTACAGGGAAAACCACCACCATCAATACTATCTTGCGCATTTTGAAGCAGGAGGATCTGGACGTGGTGCTGGCGGCGCCCACAGGTCGTGCGGCGAAGCGTATGACGGAAGCAACGGGCATGGAAGCCCAGACCATCCATCGTCTTTTGGGCATCAATTTTATCGGAGAGGATAACCGCCGACAGACCTTTGATAAAAACGAAGATGACCCCATCGAAGCTGATGTCATCATCATTGATGAAAGCTCTATGGTGGATATCGCCCTGATGCAGGCATTGCTGCGGGCGGTGGAAAGCGGTTCCCGTATTATTTTCGTAGGGGACGTAGATCAGCTGCCTTCCGTTGGGGCAGGCAACGTGCTGAAAGATATGATAAGAAGTGAACGGCTGAAAGTGGTACGCCTGCAGCATGTTTTCCGACAGGCCCAGGAAAGTGCTATCATTATGAATGCCCACCGCATCAATCAGGGGGATGAACCTGTTCTGAATGAAGAGGGAACAGATTTCTTTTTTATGCGCCGCGCCTATGCGGAGGACGTAGCGGTGACCATTCAGGAACTGGTGACAAAGCGTCTGCCCAAATTTACGGGCTGCGATGGTCTGCAAGATATGCAGATTCTGACCCCTATGCGAAAGGGTACCCTTGGGGTACAGAACCTGAATCAGGTTTTACAGCAGACTTTGAACCCTGCGGCTTTTGATAAGCGGGAAGTGAATTTCCGTCAGGTTACCTTCCGAGAAGGTGATAAGGTCATGCAGATTAAAAATAACTATAATATTGTCTGGAAATGCTACGATTGCCGTAGCGGGAAGCGATATGACGAAGGCCTTGGCGTTTACAATGGCGATGCGGGCATCATCCTTTCCATTGACAATGACGGGGAACAGATGCGGGTGGCTTTCGACGATGGCAAGATCGTGGATTACGATTTCAGCCAGCTGGAGGAATTAGAACTGGCCTATGCTATCACCATCCATAAATCTCAGGGCAGTGAATATCCCGTTGTTATTTTGCCTGTCTATAGCGGTCCGCCCATGCTGATGACGAGAAACCTGCTCTATACAGCGGTGACCCGTGCGAAGCAGCTGGTGGTTATCGTTGGTCTGCGAGAGACTGTTTCTGCCATGATACGCAATGATAAGGAAGTGGGCAGATACACAGGCCTTGCCCAGCGTATCCAGAATCTCCATGATTTCATCCACGGAAGCAGGATTCCGGGAGGTGGCATCGTATGAAAGAAAAACTGATAGCATTGCTTTTTCCGCCCCGCTGTGCGGTCTGTGGTGAGGTGCTTGCGTTGGACGAAAGGGACGGATTTCTTTGCAAAACATGTTCCTCTCATATTCCATATATTCCGAAAAAAATTTGTCCCCATTGCGGAGGGGAAACCGACAGGGCAGGTTTCTGCGAATTTTGCCTGAAGACCTTTGCCTTTGAAACGGCCTGCGCAGCCTTTCCGTATGAGAAGGTGCGGAAATCTATCCATCTTTTTAAATATGAAGGCGGGAAAAAGCTAGGATACGGGCTGGGTGAACTGATGGCAGATTATCTGCTGAAGTACCATGAGGAACTGCTGGTCTGGACGGATCTGATTTTATCTGTGCCTCTGCATCCGAAGAAAGAAAAACACCGTGGGTTCAACCAGACTCATATTTTATGTGAGAAGATTTCCGAAAAGACTGATCTGGTGTTCCAAAAGGACGGTCTGCGAAGAAAAAGAAATACGGCGGCGCAAAGCACCTTGAATTCTCCGGAGGAAAGACGGCAGAACCTGAAGGATGCTTTTGAAGCGACTGCGGATTTTGCAGGAAAGCGTATCCTTTTGGTGGATGATATCTTTACTACAGGCAGCACCTGCAATGAGTGCGCCAGAACTCTGTATCGTGCCGGCGCGAAGGAAGTGCATGTTTTTTGCCTTTCTGCAGCTGGCCTGCATATGGAACAGGAATGATGAAAGAAGGAGCCTGAAAGGGCTCTTTTTTATCATTTTTGTGAAAAGACACAGAAGATATATTGCATGTTGTATGCATAAAAACTGTATACAATGTCTTTAAAATGAATTAATATGCAAATTATGCAGCTTGTTATGCAAATGGATTTGTGCATTATGGAAAAAATGGGGATTTTATATTAAATTTTATTGTAATATTTGAATATAAAATGAACGTTTTTTCAATGTTTTAAATTAAAAAATAGATATTTAAAGCATTTCTATGCAGAATTGAACATGATGTCATACAACAAAAAGAGGCTTGTCTGAAAAAATGATGGATTTTTACAGACAGCCTCTTTTTTTGCATAAAAAAATTAGGATGCTAGATATTGACTTTATACTAAAAAACGAGTAAATTTTTACAAAAGTTCTTTTGTATGCGAATAAATACAGACACAAAAGAGTTTTTAGAAATTATATTATACTATGTAAAAACTGCGGCGGAAGGGCCGCAGGAAAAAACAGAAGAATATCCAGCGTTTACGGCGCAGGATAAGCTTCACGAAAGAGGGGAATCTTTATGGAAAAGAAAAAAGGCTTTTTTGAAGGTGGTTTTGGTAAGTTTATCCTGCCTGGTGTCATCCTTCAGTCCGTAATGATCGGCGGCGGTTACGCAACTGGCCGTGAGATCGTAGAATACGGTGGTAAATACGGTGCTTATGGTTGGCTGTCCGGTGTTGGTACACTGATCGCTTTTGCCGTTATCGCAGCGCTGTCTTATGAACTGATCCGTCTGACAAAGGCGTATGACTTCAAATCCTTTATGAAGACAATCGGTGGTCCACTGTACATTGTATTTGACGTAGTTTATCTGCTGTTCATGGTAGTTATCATCGCCGTTATGGCATCTGCAACAGGTAATATCGTAGAACAGACCTTAGGCCTCAACTATTGGGTCGGCGTAGTTGCCATCACAGTAGTTGTAGCAATTCTGAACTTCTATGGCTCCAGACTGATCGAACGTTTCGAAACACTGGGTACAATTGCTCTGTATGCTGGTTATATCATCTTTGCTGTACTGGTTATCGGTACATTTGGTGACAACATTCCTGTAGTATTTGCAAATAACGACACAAGCTTTGTAGAAGGTGCAACTGCAGGCAAAGCACTTTGGAGCGGTATTCTGTACTGTGGTTATAACCTGGTAGTACTGCCCGCATCTTTCTTCACAATTGAAAGACAGACAAGAAGAGTGGAATCCATCGCTTCCGGTCTGATCGGCGGTATCCTGGCAACAATCCCTTGGTTCCTGACATACTTTGCTCTGATGTGCTTCTATCCCAGCGAAGAAGTTATGGGCGCATCTGTTCCTTGGCTGTCCATGATGCAGGGTACAGCAGGTCCCGTGGTTATCGCAATCTTTGGCGTGGTTATGGGCTGGACACTGATCGAAACATCCACAGGTATCATCCATGCTGCGATCGAACGTATCAACAATGGTTTCAAGGAAGCAAATAAACCTCCTATGACAAGCAAACAGCAGGTTGTTCTGACAG
Organism: Anaerotignum sp.; assembly: GCF_017483025.1. Classification (GTDB taxonomy): domain Bacteria; phylum Bacillota; class Clostridia; order Lachnospirales; family Anaerotignaceae; genus Anaerotignum_A. The sequence goes on from NZ_JAFUMA010000007.1 coordinate 7,809, forward strand.
TTATCGTTCTGGTTGGTTCCATGGTTCTGTCCAAAGTTGGTATCATCGACCTGATCGCAACCGTTTACAACGCACTGTCCTACATCTTCCTGGCAATCTATGTACTGCCTCTGTTCACAGTTGGTATCTACAAGATCTGCAAACTGCGTAAAGCAGAACTGGCTGCAAAGAAATAAGACCTTTCATTGCCTGCGAAAGCGGGTATGCCATAAAAATATACAAAAGATAAAATACATCCAAAATACATCCAGAAAAAAGAGTAATGGGGTATCTGTGAAAGCAGATACCTCTTTCTCTTTTTAGAAAAAAGAATCAGAAAAGGAAAAAAGTGAAATACTTTCTGTATCCCTTATAGAGGGTATTTCATATTTTGATGGAGAATGGCATTTTTTTGTCAAGTTTTGTTTGTAAATGGGCTAAAAAAGCGTTATAATCTTGTGTTGTATAGTTCTGAAAAGATACACTGGGGAGAGTTATTTATGTTACGTTTAGGATTTGATAATGAAAAATATCTGCAGATGCAGTCGAAGCATATCAAAGAACGCATCAGCCAGTTTGGCGGCAAGCTGTATCTGGAATTTGGCGGCAAGCTGTTCGACGATTACCATGCATCTCGCGTGCTGCCTGGCTTTAAGCCGGACAGTAAGATCAATATGCTGGTGCAGCTGAAGGATGACGCGGAAATCGTTATCGTTATCAGCGCAGGCGATATCGAAAAGAATAAAGTACGCGGCGATCTTGGCATCACTTATGATGCAGACGTACTGCGTCTGATCGATGCTTTCCGTGGCTACGGCCTGTATGTTGGCAGCGTTGTGCTGACACAGTTCAATGGTCAGGCAAGTGCCATCGCCTATGAAAAGAAACTGGAAAGCCTTGGCATCAAGGTTTATAAACATTACCCCATCGAAGGCTACCCCGCCAATATCCCTCATATCGTCAGCGAAGAGGGCTTTGGCAAGAATGACTATATTGAAACACAGCGTTCTCTGGTAGTCATCACAGCGCCCGGCCCTGGCAGCGGCAAAATGGCTACATGCCTTTCTCAGCTGTACCATGAAAATAAACGGGGCGTGAAGGCGGGTTACGCAAAATTCGAAACATTCCCCATCTGGAATATTCCTCTGCGCCATCCCGTGAATCTGGCGTATGAAGCGGCTACAGCCGATCTGAACGATGTGAACATGATCGACCCCTTCCATCTGGAAGCTTACGGTGAAACCACCATCAACTATAACCGTGACGTGGAAGTTTTCCCTGTGCTGAATGCTATGTTCGAACAGATCTACGGTGCATCTCCCTATAAATCCCCTACGGATATGGGCGTAAATATGGTCGGCAATTGCATCTTTGATGATGAAGCCGTTTGCGAAGCTGCAAGAACAGAAATTGTAAGACGCTACTATAAAGCTCTTTGCGATCATAGAAAAGGCGGCCTGGCGGATGATGTCATCTACAAACTGGAGCTGCTGATGAAACAGGCAGGCACCAGTATCGAAGACAGAACCGTTGCGACGGCGGCAAACGCAAGAGCCGAAGAAACAGGCGACCCTGCAGCAGCCATTGAACTGATGGATGGCACCATCGTAACAGGCAAGACCAGTCCTCTGCTGGGGGCATCCTCTGCAATGCTCTTGAATGCGCTGAAAACACTGGCAGGCATCCCCAAAGAAGTGAAACTGATCGCTCCCGAGATCATCGAACCTATCCAGAAGCTGAAAATCGGTCATCTGGGCAACCAGAACCCCCGTCTGCATACGGATGAAGTGCTGATCGCTCTGAGCATCTGCGCAGTAAATGATTCTCAGGCAGCTTTGGCCCTGAAACAGCTGGAAAAATTGAAATGCTGCGAAGTGCATTCTACAGTTATCCTGTCTTCCGTAGATGAAAACGTATTCAAAAAACTGGGTGTGAACCTGACTTGCGAACCCAAATACGAAACGAAAAAACTCTTCCACAGATAAATATAAAAAGCGAGAAGCGTGTCCGAAATGGGCGCGCTTCTTTTGACATATGGACTTTTTTACGGTATGATTTTCTTAGAAAAATAAAGGAGGAGATACCCATGAAATATACATACCCCAAAATTGAACTGCATCTGCATCTGGATGGTTCCATCCGCCCTGAAACCGTGTGGGAACTGTACCAGAAGGAAGGCCTGGTAGGCGATGGTGTGGATTTTGAAACATTCACAAGAGATGCTGCTGTTCTGGAACCCTGTCTGGATGTAAACGACTGCCTGACGAAATTCGATCTGCCCCTGAAAATCATGCAGGATGCAGAATCTATCACCCGTATCACAAAGGAACTGGTCTGCGATCTGGCGGAACAGGGCGTGGTTTACGGGGAAATCCGTTTTGCGCCTCAGCTGCATACACAGAAAGGCCTGACACAGAAGGAAGTCATCGATGCAGTGCTGAAAGGCAAAGAAGAAGGCCTGAAACTGCATCCCGAAATCGGCATCGGTATCATCCTCTGCTGCATGAGCATCGGTCTGGAAACTGTGAATAAAGAAGAAAATCTGGAAACGGTTCGCCTGTGTAAGGAATATCTGGGCAAAGGCGTAAACGCCCTCGACCTGGCAGGTGCGGAAGGTATCGTGCCCCTGCGGAATTTCCATTATATCTTCGATTTGGCAAGGGAACTGGAATTGCCTTTTACCTGCCACGGCGGTGACAGCCAGGACTATGAAACAGTAAAAGATGCAATGGATTTTGGTTCTCTGCGTATCGGCCACGGCCATGCGGTTTACGAAGCACCTGAGCTTTGCGAACGCGCCATGAAAGAAAACATCACTTTTGAAATCTGCCCTACCAGCAATATCCGCTGCCAGAGCAGAGAAAACTATGCAGCCCATCCTGTGAAAAAACTGTTGGATATGGGCATCCGTGTGACCATCAATACAGATAACATGACGATTTTCGATGTTACTCTGGATGATGAATATGACCATTGCCTGAACGATATGGGCTTCACAGAAGACGATATCCTGAAAATGCTGGTTTACTCCGCAGAAGCGGCCTTCCTGCCTGAGGAAGAAAAAGCAAAACTGGTGGAAAAGGTAAAAGCATATCAGAAATAAGAAAGAAAAAGAGACACTCAAAAAAATAGAGTGTCTTTTTTATTGCCCGAAAACCTGCAGGATAGCCAGGAAAATGAGGATGCCGCCGGAAAGGAGCGACCACAGGCTTTCCTTTGGTTCCGGGTGCAGAATGAGCCTTGCGCCGCCTTTTGCACCGACAGCGAGAAAAACAGTTTGCAGCAGGGCAGCGAAGAGGGGGAGAAGGGTCACATCCATCCCGCTGGCGGCGGCGCTCAGCCCAATGGCGAAGGAATCCATGGAAAGGATGAAGCCCAGAAGCAGCGCTTCTTTCGGCTCGATGGAGAAGGATGCGTCTTTGTCGCAAAGGGAAGGAGACTGCAGGGGCGAATCCTCCTTCTCTTTTTTTTTCCCCGTGCCTTGCAGACAAAGCCACACCCCGAAGGAAAACAGGATAGCCGTAGAAATCCCCTCCGCCAGCCCCGCAGGGAAACAGGCGGCGAGTAGCCGCCCCACCCCTAAAAAGGCTTCCATCATCAGAAAGGTTTCTCCCGTCAGAAGCAGCAGAGAAGAAGGGGGAAAGCGAATACGCCTGAGACCATAGGAAAGGCCAATGCCCAGGGCATCTACGCTGAGGGAAAGGGCCAGAAGCAGGGGAAAAACCATGGGGAACACCTCCTGCTATCCATCCTATGCAGCAGTTCTAATTTGGGGATTGTCCACATACATTGAAGCAGATGGACAACTTCGAAAAACAAAAGATGGAGCGTGAGGATATGGAATGGTGGAGCATGCAGCTTTCGGCAGTTTTGAAGACCCTGCGGACAGATGAAACAAAGGGACTTTCTGCAAATGAAGCAGCCAAACGGCTGGCAACGGACGGGAAAAATAAACTGGAACAGGGCGAGGGGCGAAAAGGCTTTTTCTGGCGGTTTCTGGCTCAGTTCAATGATTTTATGATATTGCTCCTCATCGGGGCGGCGGCGGTTTCCTTTGCTGTTTCCTGGTGGAATGGGGAACGGGATTTTGTGGATTCGGCTATCATCATTGCCATTGTGGTTCTGAATGCCCTTTTGGGGGTTTTACAGGAAAGCAAGGCGGAAAAGGCATTGGAGGCATTGAAGGAACTTTCCGCGCCAAAGGCAAAAGTTCTGCGAAATGGGGAAGAAAAAGAGATTCCTGCGGAGGATGTGGTACAGGGGGATATCCTTCTGCTTTCCGCAGGGGATTACATCTGTGCTGATGGGCGCATCTTGGAAAACCACGGCTTGAAAACGGAAGAAAGCGCCATCACGGGGGAATCCCTCGCCATTGAAAAGGAGGTTTCTGTTTTGCCCGAAAAGACTCAGTTGGGAGACAGAAAAAATATGGTTCTTTCCGGCAGCTATGTTCTGGCGGGGAAAGGAGCAGTAGCTGTTACGGCAACGGGAATGCATACGGAAATTGGTCACATCGCTTCCCTTCTGGCGGAACAGGAGGACAGCGAAACGCCCCTGCAGAAAAAGCTGGGGGCAACGGGGAAGATGCTGGGTATCGGCGCATTGGGCATCTGCGGCATCATCTTTGTTATGGGTATCCTGCGGCAACAGGAACCCTTTCATATGTTTATGACTTCCGTCAGCCTGGCGGTAGCGGCAATTCCCGAAGGCCTGCCTGCTATCGTTACCATTGTCCTTGCCATCGGCATGCAGCGGATGTCCAAAAAGAATACCATCATTCGCCGCCTGCCTGCGGTGGAAACTTTGGGCGGCGCGGAAATTATCTGTTCCGATAAAACGGGCACTCTGACCCAAAACCGCATGAAGGTGACCAAACTGGCGGCAATCGGGAAAGATTTGGAAAGGAATGAGGAAAAAAGGCGATTTATTCTGACTCTTTTCACCCTCTGCAACGATGCCAAACGGAAGGGTACAAAAATCATCGGCGAGCCAACGGAAAAAGCCCTTGCGGAAGCGGCGGAGGAAGGCGGGGTTTCCCTGAAAGGCCTTTGGCAGGAAATGCCCCGTATCGGGGAAATCCCTTTTTCTTCGGAACGGAAACTGATGACGACGGTACACCCCAGCGGCGGGAAATGGATTTCCGTTACCAAAGGCGCACCGGATATCCTCTTTGAAAAATGTACCCGTTGTCTGGATGGTTCCGGGCAGGCACCCTTCGATGGCAGGCGCAAAAGCGAAGCCCGCCTGAAAAACGGCGAAATGGCAGCCAATGCCCTGCGGGTGGTGGCGGTGGCCTTTCGGGAATGGGAAGAGGAACCCTTGTTTTTTACACCGGAAAGTTTGGAACGGGATTTGGTTTTCGCAGGCATGGCGGGAATGATAGACCCACCCAGACCAGAGGCGAAAGAAGCTGTTCGGATTTGTAAAGAGGCGGGTATCCGTCCTGTGATGATTACCGGCGACCATGCCCTGACAGCCCAGGCCATTGCAGCAAAGCTGGGTATCTACGAAAAGGGTGACCGCGTCATCACTGGGCAGGAACTGGCACAGATGAAGGATGAAGAACTGGAACAGGCAGTGGAAAACTGTACGGTTTTTGCTCGTGTTTCCCCTGCCCATAAAGTCCGTATTGTGAAAGCCTTTCAGAAGGACGGACGAGTGGTTGCCATGACGGGGGATGGTGTCAACGATGCCCCTGCTCTGAAAGCGTCGGATATCGGCTGTGCCATGGGGAAAAACGGCACGGAAGTGGCAAAAGGCGCGGCAGATATGGTTTTGATGGATGATAATTTTGCTACCATCGTGGAAGCGGTGCGGGACGGCCGCAGCATTTATGATAATATCCGCAAGGCGGTACACTTTCTCCTTTCCAGCAATATCGGTGAAATAATCACCATTTTTGCTGCCATGTGCTTTGGCTGGGCAACGCCTTTGCTGCCCATCCAGTTGCTCTGGGTCAATCTGGTGACGGATTCCCTGCCTGCCATCGCTTTGGGCGTAGACCCTGCGGATCAGGATATTATGGAGCGTCCGCCCAGACGGGAAGCTTCCCTTTTTGCTGGCGGTATGGGCAGCCGTATCGCCGTGGAAGGGATGATGATCGGTATGCTGGCGCTGTTGGCTTTTGGTATTGGTCATATTTATTTTGACGGCGGGAAGGAATATACCACAGGGCGCACCATGGCCTTTGCGGTGCTTTCTCTTTCTCAGCTGGTCCATGCTTTCAATATGCGGACGGAACATTCTCTGTTCCATATTTCTCTTTTCAGCAACCCTGTGCTTCTGGGGGCATTTTTCGTAGGCTGCCTGTTGCAGGCAGGGGTCATCATGGTGGAACCTCTGGCGGCGGTATTTAAAGTTTGCCCGTTAGACAAGATGGAATGGCTCATCGTGGCGGCGCTGGCGTTGGTGCCTCTGCCCGTGGTGGAGCTGGAAAAATGGAAGGATCGTCTGTTGAAAAAACGGATGGAGAAATTTTGAGGAATTTTTAAAAAAATTTCGGTCATAATTTTTACTTATCGCTATTGTGCGACCTCTTTGGATTTTGTATAATAAAGAAAACAAAAGAAAAGGGAGGCAACCCCATGAAAGTTGATGTTTCTTTAGATCTTTATCGCATTTTTTGTGCCGTTGTCCGCACGGGCAATATGTCCGCTGCGGCAAGGGAATTATATATTTCACAGCCTGCTGTCAGCATGTCTATCCGCCAGCTGGAAGACCGCATGGGCAGTCCCCTGCTGGTGCGTACCGCCAAGGGCGTATACCCCACAGCAGAAGGGAAACTGCTTTATACCTATCTGGAACAGGCTTTGGGCCTGATTCAGGCGGCAGAAGAAAAATATTATCAGATGGTTCATATGGAAATGGGCGAATTGAAGATTGGTGCCAGTGACACGGTTATTGCCAATTTCCTGCTGCATCATCTGGAGCAGTATCATAAGCTCTATCCCGATATCAATATCAAGGTCACCAATAAGACTACCTATGAATCTCTGCGCCTGCTGCGAAGCGGCAGCGTAGATGTCTGTTTCATCAATCTGCCCATTGCCGATAACGAAGATCTGGAAGTGACTCCTTGTATCGAGATCCACGACGTACTGGTAGGCGGGGAACGCTATCGCATGTTGGCAGAAATGGGGATGCAGGTGAAAGACCTGCCCAAGTATCCTCTGCTGCTGCTGGAAGATCTGAGCAACTCCCGCCGCTATATCGACCGCTATGCGGAGGAAAACGGCGTGGTGCTGAACCCTATTCTGGAACTGGGCAGCAGCGATCTGCTGGTCAGCTTTGCGGAGATCAATCTGGGGCTGACTTATGTCATCAAGGAATTCACCCAGAAAGAACTGACAAGCAAACGCCTGTATGAAATTCCTGTAGAGCCTCCCGTGCCTAAGAGAAGCATCGGTATGGTGCGGCTGAAAAATGTTGCCATGCCCCATGCCCTGCAGGGTTTCATCGAGTTGATAGATTTTCCCAATAAGGAAGATTGACAGAGATCGTACGATATGTTAATATATGAACAGATATTCATATGAGAAAGGAAGCAAAGCTATGAAGGAAGACCTGATGCAGGAAGAATTTGATATGGAAAAAGAACTGCAGAAGGAGTTCGTTCAGGAACTGGCAGAATTTTTCAAGATTTTTGGCGATGGCACCCGTATCCGCATCCTGCAGATCCTGCTGGAAGGGGAGAGAAACGTGGGCGAATTGGCAGAGGCCCTGGAAATGAGCCAGTCTGCCGTGTCCCATCAGCTGCGGGTTTTGCGTCAGAATGACCTTGTGAAATATCGCAAGGAGGGCAAGACGGTGTTCTATTCTCTGGATGATGAACATGTACGCATGGTCATCGAACAGGGCATGACCCATCTGCGCCATAAACGTGGATATCACGAATAAAAGAAAACTAGGCTGTATATCATTTACAGCCTAAATTTTAAAGGAATATATGAATGATTATTCATGTGAACAAATAAAACGAGGTGAATCCTATGTCTGAAATGAAGGTATACCTGAAGGGGCTGACCTGTGCCCACTGCGCAGGCAAGATCGAAGACAGCCTTTCCCGCATGGCGGAAACGGAAGAAGTTTCTATCAATCTGATGAAGCAGGAAATGACTTTGGACTTGAAAAATGGTGTTTCTGAAGAAAAAATGCAAGAGGTCATCGAAAAGACGGTACATAAATTCGAATCGGATGTGGAAGTGCTGTTTCAGCAGGCTACCCATGTAACGCAAATCCATGAAGAAGAAAGCTGCTGTGATGATGATTGCTGCTGTTGCGGCCACGACGACGATTGCGGCTGCCATGGGCATGAAGGGCATGAGCAGGATGACTGCTGTTGTGGCTGTGGACATGAACACGGCGAGGAAGAAGCTTTTGGCAAGTCCTTTTTCCTGCGGTTCGGCCTGGGGCTGGTGCTGTTTCTAGGCGCTGTTTTTCTGGAGGAAGGCGTCGCAAGTGGGCCGCTGTTTTTGGCGGCATATCTGGTATTCGGCTATGATGTTCTGCTTCGTGCGGCGAAAAATATCCTTCGCGGGCAGATGTTTGATGAAAATTTCCTGATGTCCCTTTCTACCATCGGCGCCCTTGCCATTGGGGAAATGGCAGAGGCGGTATTCGTTATGCTGTTCTATCAGGTGGGGGAAGCCTTTCAGGATTACGCTGTGGCCCGTTCCAGAAAATCTATAACGGCTCTGTTGGATATTCGCCCCGACTTTGCCCGTCTGGTGGTAAATGGCGAGGCAAAGGAAGTCAACCCTGAATTGGTTCGTATTGGCGACTGTATCCTGGTAAAAGCAGGGGAGCGTATCCCATTGGATGGCATTGTGGAAGAAGGCCATGCCATGCTGGATACAGCGGCACTGACAGGGGAATCTCTTCCCAGAAATGCAGAAGCAGGCGACCGTGTTCTCAGCGGCTGCATCAATATGGACGGTAACCTGCATATTCGCGTGGAAAAGCCTTTCGGCGAATCCACGGTGATGAAGATTCTGGAGATGGTGCAGAATGCTGCAGGGAAGAAATCCAAGACAGAAAAATTCATCACTCGTTTTGCCAGAGTGTATACTCCCGTAGTGGTTCTGTTAGCGGTGTTGGTAGCGGTGCTGCCACCTGCGTTGGGCTTGGGTAGTTTTTCTGTATGGTTTGGTCGTGCGCTGGTATTTTTGGTAGTTTCCTGTCCCTGTGCATTGGTGCTTTCTGTCCCTCTGAGCTATTTTGCCGGTATTGGTGCGGCATCTAAGAGAGGTATCCTCATCAAAGGCGGCGGCGATCTGGATACGCTGTGCAAGCTGGAAAAAGTGGTTTTCGATAAAACAGGTACCCTGACGAAGGGCAAATTCTCCGTAACGGAAGTGGAGGGTGATGTGCTTCGTCTGGCGGCCATTGGCGAAGCCATGAGCAATCACCCCATTGCGCAGGCCATTGTGAATGCCTATGAAGGGGAACTGCCTGCAGCGGAAAATTATCAGGAATTGGGTGGTTACGGCATTTCCTATGCATTGGAGGGTGAAACAGTCCTGCTGGGCAACAGCCGCCTGATGGAAAGAGAGCATATCCCTTACGAAAAGGCCAACGGCATCGGCACGGTGGTCTATGTGGCGAAGGGCGGCGAGTTTCTGGGGCATATCCTTGTTGCGGATACCTTGAAGGAAAATATTGCGGAATCTCTGGATGCTTTGCGGAAGCAGGGTGTGAAGGAAATGGTTATGCTGACGGGTGACCGAAAGGAAACTGCGGAAGCGGTAGCGAAAAAATTGAAACTGGATGCAGTTTACAGCGAATTGCTCCCTGAAAATAAAGTGGAACAGATGGAAAAATGGAAAGGTACCTGCGAAGGGAAAAGTGCTTTCGTGGGCGATGGCATCAACGATGCGCCAGTTCTGGCTGGTGCGGATCTGGGCGTAGCCATGGGCGGTATCGGTTCCGATGCGGCTATCGAAGCGGCGGATGTGGTGCTGATGGATGATGATATCGGCAAGCTGGCGGTTGGTATCAAAATTGCCAAGAATACAAGAAAGATCGTCAACCAGAATATCGTTTTTGCATTGGGCTTCAAGATTTTGGTACTGATCCTTTCCATCCCCGGCATTGCCACCATGTGGATGGCAGTTTTCGCCGATGTGGGCGTTTGCGTACTGGCAATTCTGAATGCGATGAGAAAGAAAGATTAAACTAAAAAAGAGCCGAAAGGCTCTTTTTTAGTTTTCTTCTGCGGGGGTATTTTCGGGTTTGCCTTCGGGTCTTTCGGGCATCTGAGACAGATCGACTGTTGCAACGGCGGTTACGTTACCATCGGCATCCATCTCTACAGACAGCATATCGCCTACTGCCAGTTCTTCTGCATTGACTGTATCGAAAGCGGACAGATCAACGGTGATGGTTTCTGCTTCGGGCATACTTTCAGGGCGTTTGCCGTCAACGGGGTTTTCGCCTTCGGGTCTCTCTTTATCTTCTTTCAGCTCGGGCTTTTCGTCATCGGTAGGCTTTTCGGGTGCTTCACCCTTTTCTCCTATGCCGCCTCTGCCGCCGCGCAGCTGCAGGGTTACGGTAGTTCCATCGATGGCAGTGATCTCACCCATAATCATGGGCTTGGGTGCTTCGGTTTCCGTTGTCTGGGCTGTGTCTGCTTCGGTTTCTGTTGTAGCGGATGCGCAGCCGCAGAAGAAAGCCCCGCACGCCAGAACTGCCGCACACAATAGGGCAAGGTATTTTTTCTTTTTCATAGTCAAATTCTCTCCTTTTTTCAAAACGATTTTTTACTTTCTGAAAGGGAGTATATGCTCGCCGTTTTAAATTATCTTTAGGAAAAAATTAGAAATATCTTTGAATTATATGAAATTAAAAAAGCACCTGTATAGGTGCTTTTTATATAAAAGTTTTTGGCACGCTTTTTTCAAAAAGCGTGTGGGGTCTTGGGGCAAAGCCTCAAGGTCTTATTTTTCTTCTTTTGGAATGATTTTCTTCACATTTTTTTCAAATTTCACTCTGGGCAGCATGACCATGTGCCCGCAGCCACAGCATTTGATGCGGAAATCAATGCCTGTTCTCAAAATTTCCCACTGGGCAGAGCCACAGGGATGCGTTTTTTTCATCTGCACGATATCGCCGACAGAAAAATCCATGGTTTATGCCTCCTTTATCAGATGTACAACCTGCTGAGGGAAAGGAATTTCGATGCCCTCTTTATCGAAACGGTTTTTGATGCGGCGGCGCAGTTCTGCTTCCACGCCGGCAGCGGTTTTTACTTTGCATTTTGCAACGATCTTGATGGTGACAGCGGAATCATCCAGACCGATGACACCTGCCACAACGGGTGTTTCCAGAAGGTCTTCCATATCTGTCGTTTTCTGCATTTCATCTTCCAGAACTGCGATGGCCCGGTCGATGCTTTCGCCGTAAGCAATGCCGACGGTAACAGTGGCGTTGATGAATTCACGGCACATATTTGTGACAGTACCAACGGAGCCGTTGGGGATGATATGCACGGCACCGGAAGCGTCTCTTAATTTTGTGGAACGGAGCGTTACGCTTTCCACTGTGCCTGTGATGCCCTGAATGGTCACCACGTCACCCACTGCGAAATGGTCTTCGAAGAGGATGAAGAAGCCTTCCATCATGTCACCTGCAATGCCCTGTGCGCCCAGACCAATGGCAACAGAACCTGCGGATGCGATGACCACCAGGGATTCTGTGGATACGCCTAATTGTTTCAGCACGGACATCAGACCAATAAAGTAAATTACATATTTCAGGATGCTGCCTGCGACAGTGTTCAGTGTGCTTGCTTTTCTTTCAGACATTGCCAGATGCTTTTTCTGCACCTGTGCATCCAGAATTTTTTTCACAAGGCTGCTGGAAAGTTTGATCAAAACCCAGCAAAGGAACAGTGTGCCGATGATCTGCAGGATTTTAATGCCGGCAGTCATTAGACCGGACATAGCGGCAGATTTTGCAAGAAGATCAAGGCCAAGACCTTCGCTGATTGCGTTGCCATTCGTAATGATGTCCATTTTTAGTTACCCCCTGTTCGTTTTATAAGTCGCTGCAGCTTTCAGGAAAGCAGTGAACAGCAGACCCATTTCTTCTGTTTTCATGGCTTCGGGGTGCCACTGCACGCCAACAGCAAAGAGGCAGTCCTTATGCTCGATGGCTTCGATCAGGCCGTCGGCACTGCGGGCGATGGCTTTAAAGCCGTCCCCCAGAGTGGAGCAGGACTGATGATGCAGGGTATTGACAATGGTGCGTTTGTTTTCCCAAAGGTCTGTCAATAATGTGTCGTCTTCCACGAAGATGCTGTGGGTGCCATAGGAACGGGGCGCCTGCTGGATATGCTTCAGGGTAGTGCCTGCCTGCACGCCGATGTCCTGATAGATACCGCCGCCTTTGACGATATTCATCACCTGCATGCCGCGGCAGATGCCCAGCATAGGCAGGTTTTTATCCAATGCTTCCTGACAGATGCGCATTTCGTAGGCATCGCGGAGGGGGTTGATCTCGCCGCTCTGGTGCAGGGGTTCTTCCCCGAAGAGCAGCGGATCGATATCGCCGCCGCCTGTCAGCAGCAGGCCATCCAGAAATTCAGGCAGATCCTGATGGGGCAGCAGCACGATGGGGCAGCCCCCGGCTTTTTCGATGGCCAGCACATAATCCTCATGGAGAGAATACTCCTTCTTATCGTAAGAATAGTTCGGCGAAATGCCGATTACGGGTTTTTTGTTCATAGTTTAAACACCTCTGATTTCAATTTCCTTAACAGTATACAAAAGTTGCTCTTTTTTTGCAACGAAACCGCAAAAAACTTAAGAATTCCTTCGGAAAAAGGGCCGACTTGCAGGGGATATGGGTATTGTGTTATAATGAACTGTATCTGGGCGGAAAATAAACGGCTGAATTGGGCGGATAAGTCCGCCGGAAATAAAAGAATGGAGATGACAACGAGTATGAAAACCATTGGCATCATTGGCGCGATGGCAGAAGAAATCGCGTTTCTGAAAGAAAAAATCGAAATCGTAACGACAAAGAGCGTTATTGGCTTACAGTTTCATATTGGGAAATATTGCGGCAACAGCATCGTGCTGGTCATCAGCGGCATTGGCAAGGTCAATGCGGCTGTTTGCACACAGGTGCTGATCGACCATTTTGGTGTAGATTATATCATCAATACTGGCTGCGCGGGTGCGGTAAGCAGCGAGTTGGGCATCGGGGATATCCTGATCTCTACTGATGCAGTGCAGCATGACATGGATGTTTCCGCTCTGGGCGACCCCATTGGCACCATCCCCCGCCTGGCGGAAAGCTATTTCAAGGCGGACGAAATGATGGTACGACTGGCCCAGGAAGCGGCAGCAGAATCTCAGGAAGGCTATAAGGTCATCCTTGGCAGAGTTGCCAGCGGCGACCAGTTTATCGGCACAAAGGAAGGTAAGGAAAAAATCAAAAAGACAGTTCAGGGCGACTGTGCGGAAATGGAAGGTGCAGCCATCGCCCATGCCTGCTGGCTGAATCGCATCCCCTTCGTTATCATCCGTGCTATTTCTGACAGTGCGGACGAAGAAGCGAATATGTCCTACGAACAGTTTGTTGTGCTGGCGGCAAAACGCAGCAGCGATCTGGTGGAAAAAATGCTGGAAAAGATGTAAAAAACTGACTAAAAATCGGTGACGAAATTCTCTGTTCCATGTGAGGGATTACCCTTGTAAAGGCAATTTTCTTCCTGTATAATGCAATCAGAAAATCGTATGCAGATCATATAAATTAATATAGAAATAAAGAAGGGAAGGATTTCAATGACAGCAAAGACCCATGGCTATATCACAAAAGAAATCGAACTGGAACAGATCTATCAGTTCGTACTGAAATATTTCGACCCTGAGGCAAAGGTGAACCGTTATGAAAACCGTTTCGGTGAAAGCAATGAAATGGCCGTTTACTTTACATACAAAGGTGAAGAAAGACGACTGTTTACAATGGTTTACAAGAGCCGTAAATTCTCTAAAACCGGCGACAAGGCAAGACTGGTTTTCCTGGATCTGGATTACTGGGGCCACAGTGTAGAGATCATGCGCTCCATCATGTCTTATTTCAGCGGCTGGCTGGATGAAAACGACTGCGACAAGGAAGACGCATACTTCATCGAAGAACAGCCCGACGGCGTTGTTCCCAACATCATCAAGATTACAAGAAAAGAACTGAACAGAAGACTGGGCGGCATGGTAGTCATCATTGAGGATGACGAAGAATAAAAACAAAAAGAGTCCGAAAGGACTCTTTTTTATTTGTTTTCTTCCAGGTCTTTTAACAACTGATAGAGATCAGGGTGTTCTTTTTGCATACGGATGAATTTGCCTTCCCCGTTCAGGAAGCAATGCTCAGAATATGCTTCGCAGGCCAGTTGGCCATCCTGTTTTCGCATTTCGTATCTCAGTTTCAGCTTTACGCCTTTGAATTCCACCACATGAACGGTGATATCTACAACATCGGCATAGGTGGTGCTGACTTTATATTTACATTCCACTCCTGTAACGGGGGAAAAGATACCGGCTTCTTCCATTTTGTCATAGGGCCAGCCGTATTCCGCCAGAAAAACGGTGCGGGCCTCCTCCATCCAGCGGATATAGTTGGAATGGTGGGTGATGCCCATTTTATCGGTTTCATAATATTGTACTTTATGCTGATATACTTTCATTTGTGAGGACTCCTTTCGGAAATATATGTATTGATGATAGCACAGGCAGCCACTTTTTTCAAATTTCCCTGAAAGGAAAGAGAAAAGGTATGGATTCTTGCCAGGGCTGTCCTTTTTATGCTATACTAAAAGATAATCCGAATGCAGAAGGGACGGTGGATGATATGACAGAAGAAAAAGATATTCGTACCATGATCGATGAAGATATTGCCCATGTGGAAACCGTCTGGGAAGCATCCTCCTATGACAGCGAAGCTATGGAGGGCTTATTCCAGCTGCTTTTGGAGCATTACACAGAAGAAATTGACGGCTTCACCAAGGGGCTTCGGGTCATCCAGCCTTATGAAGATACGGCCGATATGGCAAAGATCTATCGGGAAAATGTGCAGGTTTTGCTGGAGCGGATGAAAGGCTTCCGGGAAAATAACTACAGCAATGAAGGCCTGATGGAATACTATATGCTGAAAGACCGTCAGGAATTGGATTTCGAAGCAGATTTTACGACAGTCCGCATCGATCTGGGCATGATGGAATGTCTCTCCCGCAGTGAGAGGGAGGATATCATGGTTCATTTGGACGCTATGGAGGATATCTGCGCCCAGGTGATGACGAAAAAGGAAAAATGGGAAGCATTAAGAGGGCATCTGGTCTGGCTTTCCGGGAAAGATGTAACAGTGGCGATGAAAGTATTGCCCTTGTTTTTCAGAATAAACTGATAAAGGTGAAAATATATGATTAAACTGATCGTGTCCGATATGGATGGGACACTGGTAAATGATGAAAAGAAAATAGATGAAAATATTTATAAGATCCTGCCCAAATTGAAGGAAAAAGGCACCCGATTCGTGGTCGCCAGCGGCAGGCAGTATCCCAGTCTGTGTACGGATTTTAAGGAACATGTAAAAGATGTCGTTATCGTTTCCGAAAACGGCGCCTTCATCATGGATGATGGGAAAGAACTTTATGCCAAGTGTATGACGAAAGAGGAAGTGAAGGCTTCTCTGGATGCGGCTTTTGCAGTAGAGGGCATGGAGCCTATTTGCTGTGCCAAGCATGTGACCTATACCAGAAGCCAGGAAATGAAAGAATTTCTGGAATCTCCCAAATTCAACTATAAAATGGCTCTGACAGATGATTTGTACAACATCGATGACGATATCATCAAAATCTCTATGATCGTAGTCAATGGCATGGATACGGTGGAAGCGTACCATAAGGTTCGCGCACAGCTGGATGAAAAGGTGAATCTGGTGACTTCCGGGGATGGCTGTATGGATACGGGCATCTATGGTGTCAATAAAGGCTCTGCGGTGGAAGCCTTGCAGAAGATGTGGAATATCAGCCCTGAAGAGACTATGGTCTTCGGGGATCAGTATAATGACGTGGAAATGTTTGAAAAAGCCCACTACAGCTTTGCTATGGAAGGCGCTGTGGAAGGCGTGAAGAAAAAAGCCCGTTATATTGCGGGCAGCAATAACGCGGGCGGCGTGGTGAAAGCCATCCGTGAGATCACTGGAGTATAACACTCGTAAGGAGAGTTCAGATATGAAAAAAGCGGCAAGTTTTGCCTTAGGCTGTAAAGTAAATCAATATGAAAGCGAAGCCATTGCGGAACTGTTTCAGGAAAAGGGCTATGAAATCGTCGGCATCGATGAAGAGGCGGACGTATATGTCATCAACACCTGTACGGTAACGAATTTCGGCGATAAAAAATCCCGTCAGCTCATCCGTAAGGTAAAAAGACAGAATGAAAATGCCATTGTGGCGGTCGTTGGCTGCTATGCCCAGACTGCTCCTCAGGAACTGATGAAGGTGGAAGGGGTCAATCTTGTCATCGGTACAAAAGACCGTGCCCAGATCGTTGAGATGGTAGAAAGTTATGACACAAGCAAGGGTGTGGAAAACCACGTTTCCGATATCATGAAGGAAAGGGTATTCGAACCCTTGTCCATCCAGAAACTGGCCAACAGAACCAGAGCCTACCTGAAAATTCAGGATGGCTGCAGCCAGTATTGCTCCTACTGCATCATCCCCTACGCAAGGGGCCCTATCCGCAGCAGAGAGCCCGAAGAGGTTCTGGCGGAAGTAAAGAGACTGGCAGATAACGGCTTCAAGGAAGTCGTTCTGACAGGCATCCATGTGGCAAGCTACGGCAAGGACAGAAGAGATACTTCTCTGCTGGAAATTTTGAAACAGGTACACGAAGTAGAGGGCATTGAACGCATCCGTTTCAGTTCCATCGAGCCGAATGTGGTAACAGAGGAATTTGCCCAGGCCATGGCGGAGCTGCCTAAGGTCTGCGACCATTTCCATCTTTCCCTGCAGAGCGGCTGCGATAAGACATTGAAGGAAATGAACCGTAAATATGATACGGAAAAATATCGTCAGGCAGCGGCGACCCTGCGGAAATATCTGCCAGAAGTTGCCCTGACGACAGATATCATCGTTGGTTTCCCCGGGGAAACAGAAGAAGATTTCCAGGCAAGCTATGATTTCGCAAAGGAAATCGGTTTTGCGAAGATCCACGTATTCCCTTATTCTCCTAAGAGGGGCACACCTGCGGCAGCCAGAAAAGACCAGCTGCTGAATGCGGTGAAATCCGAAAGAAGCCATAAGCTTATCGAACTGAGCGATAAAATGGCAGATGATTTCCTGCAGGCTTACGTGGGCAAAGATGTGGAAGTTCTGTACGAAAGAGCTGTGGAAGATGGCGTTTACGAAGGCCATACCACTAACTATATCAAAGTACGCGGCAGAAGTGAAAAAGACCTGACAAATCAGATCTGCAAGACAAAAATTTTGAAAGCAGAAAAGGAAGAACTTTTCGGGGAAGTGGACGCATAAACAGGCCAAATTGTAATAATTATGTAAGGATAATATGGTTGCAATCGGGTAGGGTTTCAGGTATCATAAACATAAGTATTTTTTGGAAAAGGCAGGCAGCTGCCTGTGAAGATATAAGTTGTATTCTAAGGGGTGCGGCAAAGCCGCAGAATGGAGAGTGAGAAGCATGGGCAATTTACATGAAACACAATATTTCGGCAGATTGGAAAAAGAACCTGAAAACGAAGCGAAAAGAATCCTGATGGCTGTCAGCAGCGCGCTGAGAGAAAAAGGCTATAATCCTGTCAACCAGATCGTAGGCTATATCCTTTCCGGCGACCCTACTTATATCACAAGCCACCAGAACGCAAGAGTTCTCATCCGCAAGCTGGAAAGAGACGAGCTGCTGGAAGAACTGGTGAAAGATTATCTGGATCGTAATGAGTAATTGAGAAAGAGGAACCGAATTGCGTATTTTAGGTTTAGATTTTGGAGATAAGACCATCGGCGTAGCAGTCAGCGACCCCTTTGGCTGGACTGCCCAGGGCGTGGAGATTATCCGCAGGGATAATCCCATGGAATTCAAAAAATCCATGCGCAGACTGGCAGAACTGGTGGAAGAATATAAAGCAGAGGTTATCGTTTTGGGCTACCCTAAGAATCTGGATGGTTCCGAAGGGGACAGATGTGTCAAAACAAACGATTTCTGCGAACGTATCAAAAAACGCTTCCCGAAGGTGGAGGTCATCCTCTGGGATGAAAGATTCAGTACCATTGCGGCGGAACGCTCTCTCAGAGAAGTGGGGCTGAATCACGATAAGAGAAAAAGCGTCATCGATAAGATGGCGGCCGTGCATATTTTGCAGGGCTATTTAGACAGTAAAGCAAAATAATCAAATTTCGATATTAAAGGAGATATTAGACAATGGCTGATATTTATGATGAAGTAAACGAAATGGAATTTGAAGTCGTAACTATGACAGATGAAAACGGCGAAGAAATCGAATTTTCCATTATCGATAACGTGGCATGCGGCGGCGAAAGATATCTGCTGGTCGTAGAAACAGAGCTGATGGATGATGATGAAACAGACGCCATCATCCTGAAAGAAGTTTCCATCAACACAGACGACGTAACATACGAACTGGTGGAAGACGACGCAGAATTCGACCGCATGGCAGACCTGTTCGCACAGAAGGGCGAAGATTACACAGTAGAATTGGACTAAGTTCCAAATCAAATTTGAATGGACTAGGGCGGCATATTTCCTGAGGCTTTTGTCTTTCGAGATATGCCTTATTCCCTTTTCATATATTGGAGCATTTTCAAAGAAAATGCCCAGGGAGCGGAAAAAGAAACGGCAAAACAGAATAAAGTACTGAGAAGAAAAACAGCAGCACTCATGATACCAGAAAAAACGGGGCGGAAATGTTTTTTCGGTGAGTGAGCATCGACTGCTTTTTTTGCATTGCTTTCTTTCGGAAAAAGAAGAAATTTTTGCGGTTTAAAGAGAACTTTTTTACGCCATACTATAAAGACGAAAATCAAAGAGAGAAAAAGAAAAGGAGGTGTGTTTTTTGGCAGAGAAGAAACCCGCAAAGGAGACGAACGCAAAGAACTCCAAAGCGAGAAATACAAAGGCGAAGGCGGAAACAAAATCCAAAACAGCCACAAAGGCAGAAGCTGTGAAAACGGCAGCGAAAACAGCAGCCAAGACAGCCACAAAACCTGCAGCAAAAACAGCGGCAAAGCTCCGCACCAGAAGTAAAGCCAAGGCGAAGCCTAAAATGAACCTGAAAGTCATCGCGCTGGGTGGTCTGGAAGAGATCGGCAAGAACATGACAGTGCTGGAATATGGCGATGATATCATCATCATCGACTGCGGCCTTGCCTTCCCTGAGGATGATATGCTGGGCATTGACCTGGTCATCCCTGACGTAACATATTTGACAAAAAACATCGACAAAATCAGAGGTATTGTGCTGACTCATGGTCACGAAGACCATATCGGCGCCCTGCCTTATATCCTGAAACAGCTGAATGTGCCCGTATTTGGCACACTGCTGACATTGGGCCTGTTGGAAAACAAGCTGAGAGAGCATAAGATGCTGGATTCCACCACAAGACACACAGTTGTTCCCGGTGAAAAGGTGAAACTGGGGCAGATGGTAGTGGAATTCATCCACACCAACCATTCCATCGCAGACGCGGTGGCGCTGGCCATCCATACACCCGTTGGTGTTGTGGTACACACAGGCGACTTCAAGGTGGACTATACCCCTATTGATGGTGAGATCATCGACCTGCAGCGCTTTGCAGAGCTGGGCAAGGAAGGCGTACTGCTCTTGATGAGCGACAGTACCAATGCGGAAAGAAAAGGCTTCACCATGTCCGAAAAGAACGTAGGCAAGGTGTTTGAAAGGATTTTCGAGGAGACACCCAAGAACCGCATCATGGTCGCTACCTTCTCCTCCAATATCCACCGTATCCAGCAGGTCATCAATGCTGCCTATATGTATGGCAGAAAGGTTGCCATCATTGGCCGAAGCATGGTCAATGCGGTAAAGACTGCATCTGAACTGGATTACCTCTGGGTACCCCCCAGAACATTGATCGATATCAGTGAAACAAAGAATTACAGAGACGATCAGCTGGTCATCATAACCACAGGCAGCCAGGGCGAGACCATGTCTGCCCTGTCCAGAATCGCTTCCGGCGAGCATAAGCAGGTGAATGTAAAGCCCGATGATAAAATCATCATCAGCGCATCTGCCATCCCCGGTAACGAAAAGAACGTATTCCGCGTGGTAAATGAACTGCTGAAAAAAGGCGCAAAAGTGGTTTATGGCGATATCGAGGATATCCACGTTTCCGGCCATGCCCGTCAGGAAGAACTGAAACTGATGCTGGCCCTGACAAAGCCTAAATTCTTCATGCCTGTCCATGGTGAATTCATGCATCTTTCCTGTCACAGAGATCTGGCAGTTTCCATGGGCATGGATAAGAATGATATCTTTGTGATGAAGCTGGGCGAAGTTCTGGAAGTAAATAAAAACGAAGCCAAGGTAACAGGCAATGTACCCGTTGGACAGATCATGGTAGATGGTCTGGGTGTTGGCGACGTTGGCAATATCGTTCTGCGTGACAGAAAACACCTGTCTCAGGATGGTCTGATGGTAGTGGTAGTTTCCATGGACAGAGAAATGGGCACCATCGTTTCCGGCCCCGATATCATTTCCAGAGGTTTTGTGTATGTTCGCGAGGCGGAAAATCTGATGGACGAAGCCCGCGCGTGCGTGCTGGAAGCGCTCCTGAAATGCGAAGAAAAGAATATTACAAGCTGGAACTATATCAAAGGTGTCATCAAGGATACACTGAAAAATTATATCTGGCAGAAAACAAAGAGAAGCCCCATGATCTTGCCGATTATCATGGAAGTATAATAGTACAAAACCCCGAGGATATTGAGAAATCAACATCTTTCGGGGTTATTTTTATGTTCAGCGTACCAAAAGCGTACTATCTGCGGAAATTTCCTGTAATTTGGCCGCCAATTCTCCCTGCTGGTTAGGGTAAAGGTGGCTGTATGTGTTGAGGGTGGTTTCTATGTTTTCATGTCCAAGGCGTTCTTGGATTAGCAGAGGGGATACACCCATCTGAATGAGCATCGAAGCATGAGAGTGTCGGAGATCGTGCAGCCTTATTCTGGGCAAGTCTGCCTTTGCTGCAGCCTGTTCCATGTAAGGGATGAGGTAATGCTTGGTTACGGTAAAAAGCCGCTCTGATGGCTTGTATTCGTATAATTCGGCTGTGTATGCCTTTACTTCTTATTCGATGAAAGTAGGAATGGAAACCAGTCTGTTACTGCGTTCTGTTTTGGGTTCCAGTATCAAATCTTCCTTGTGGAGCCGGGCATAATTCTTATTGATTCTGATGGTATGCTTTTCAAAATCGAAATCATCCAACGTAAGAGCCAGCAGTTCCCCGGAGCGGATACCAGTCCAGAACAGCAGCATAAACATGGTGCGTGCTGGGTATTTATCTGGTATCGTTTCCATGAAGGTGTTGAATTGCTCAAGCGTCCAGAAAGCCATCTGAGGGCGTTTCTCCTTGATTTTACCGCACTCCTTAGAGGGATTCTTGGGTAAGCCGTAAAACTTCACAGCGTGGTTGAAAATGGCTGACAGATAGCCGTTGACGGTGTGGAGGTAGTTGCGGCTGTATTTGTCCATATCCAATAGGGTGTTCTGCCATTGGCGGATATGGCCCACAGTGATCTGATTGATAGGCTGGTCTTGGAAGTAGGGCAGGATCAGATTTTTAATGGAGTTTGCTTTGGTGTTGTAGCTGGTAGGCTTTTGACGGGTTTTGCAGTCCTCCAGATAAAGCTTTGCCATGTTGCCGAAGGACATTTCGCAGGAGCCGGAAACACGCTGCAGGAAGTCTCTTTCGTACTCCTGAGCATCCTTCTTACGGGTGAAACCTTCCTTCTTTTTGCGTTTCCTTTGCCCTGTCCAGTCGGTATAGTAGAAGCTGGCATACCATGTGTTACGTTCTTCGTTCTTATAAACGGGCATAAAAATAAGACCTCCTTTATTTTGGGTATAGAAAATTAAGGGTAGGTCTGATATAATAGATTTGTGATTGGTATTCTATCAGAGTACCCTATTTAAAGTCCATTCCTGTTGGCGCAGGGGTGGGCTTTTTTATCTGGTTATGGTTGCCATAATATTTGATGTATGGTAAACTAGATATGCAAGAAAATCTAAAATGAAAGGAAGGTGAAAACACCCTTCTTTACTGTTAACTCCAGTATAGGAGTTTTGTTTTCCTTTTAGGTTTACACCATTACAATTTTGCTGTGTGTGGGTTTCTTGCAGGTCGGTATACTTTTTCATGTTGTAGTATTTGCCGACAAATTTATTTCTTCTTTCATGTTAAGTTTGTTTCGTGTGTTTCTGTTCGCCGAAGCAAGCGTACGCTAA
>NZ_JAFUMA010000093.1 GCF_017483025.1 Anaerotignum sp.
AGATGAAATGGGCTTCAAGGCAACTGCTTACTACACAAACAGCGGCACAGCTTATGAAGACGATTATTTCTACACAACCCCTGAAGACCCCGAAAACTACACAACACAGGAATTCCTGTTCGTTCTGTGGAACGAAGACGGTGCATGGAAATTCAACACATTCCATCTGTTCTTCTAATTTAAAACAATATTAAAAAAAGAGTCCAAAAGGACTCTTTTTATTTTTCTTTTTTCCGTTTTTTCACCCGTGTTACGACTTCGTAAGCGGCAAAACAAATGACAAAATAACTCCAAAAAGGCAATCCACTGTTAGGAACTTTCGGGGAAGCATCTTCCGACAGGGTAAAGGTCAATTCCCCATCGGGCAGACCATCATAGGATGACTGATAGCCATTCTCGTTTTTTTCAAAACTCTGCAGGTTCGTTTCAAGCATATGATTAGGCGTATGCACCACAATATCCAGCGTGCCGAATTCTGCCCATGTCTTCGCAGGGGAAAGCAAATAATGGTAAGTATAGATCGGTGGCTCATACCGTACATTGGCATCGGGATACATGGGGGCTGTCACCGTATTGACGATGGTGCCGCCGGCAGGGACGGTGATCTCATATTCGTACCACCGCAGGAGATTTTCTACAGGAAAACGTCCCGTATATTCGAAACTGCCAAGAATGCCAAAGTCCCATTCGCATTTTTTCAGATTCTGGGTCACGGCATTATACCAGTCATGGCGGAGAACCGTGGAGTTATCCTCCCAGTCTGCAAAAACGAATTCTTCATAAGTGGCAGTTTCTTCGCCAACAAGGGTCAGTTCATAGTCGAAAGGCGTATCCTCTGCGCCGTTTTCCGAGAACCATTCCAGCTCCCCCTCCAAAGGCTTACCAAATACATAGACTTCGATAGTGTCGCCGTTTTCCACCCAGCGGGTCACGGCGATTTTATCCTCAGAATTATTGCCGCCAGACTGATTCATCAGCATCAGTTTTCGTTCCGTTGCGTCGCCGTCCCACCAGAAGCCAAGGCGCGCCGCATCAAATTCCTCGGCAATGCCGCTGATTTCCCATGTGTATTTTGTCACAGGAGTATCGAAGTTCCAGAAGGGGTCTTCCATATAGCCATCATGAAGATTGGGCAGGTCTTTTTCCAGTTCAAATTCATCCCCGCGGTAAAAAAGGGTGTGGCGCACGGTGCTTTCCACAGGCTTGCCGTCCACCAGAACATCATATTTTTTCGCATCCGCCGCAAAAACCTGTTTATCCGTATGAGGATGGAAGGAATAGCCGTAATCAGGGGTCTGCCCGAAGGGGAAGGCCAGCTTCGCCGTCACATCATAATCGGCAGGGTTATGGAAAGTATACTCAGCCGTGACCTTGCCGCTGTAAGCCAGATATGCCCCTTCCTCTCTGTAATAATCCAGCGGAAATTCCTGAATATCAAAGGTCAGCTGTTCATGCTGCACGATGATGGGGGATTGTTCGCCGGTAATCATTGCGCCGGATGGAGCAATCCCTCGGAAATAGGTCTGGGCGGAATTGGCGAAAGCGGTGGTTGGAGTCAAAAGGAATAAGGTGCTGAGTACCATAGAAATTAGTTTTTTCATGTCTAACACCTCCGTTTTCTATCTTATTTTTTTCCTGCAATTTTGTTGTCCTTTTCCAGAACAGCATCGAAGGCTTTTGTCAGAGTGGCTTCAAAGCCGTTGGCCTGCAGAGATGCCACGCCTTCGATGGTAGTGCCGCCGGGGGAGCATACCTGATCCACCAGCGCCATAGGATGTTCGCCGCTTGCCAGAATCATTTTCGCAGAGCCTTCCACTGTTGCCGCCGCAATTTCCAGTGCCTGTTTTTTGGGCATGCCCGCTTTTACCGCCGCACGCGCCAGGGCATCCATATACAGATAAGCGAAAGCAGGAGCAGAGCCCGCCAGAACGGTGAAGATGCCAAAGTGGTTTTCTTCCACCTCGATGACCGCGCCGATGGTCTCAAACATACCTTTGACGATTTCTTTCTGTTCTTCCGTTACATATTCGTTGACGCACATGCCGCTGGTGGCCGCGCCGATTTTTGCATTGATATTGGGCATCACACGGACGATGGGTGTTTCCGCGGGGAGCAGTTCTGCCAGGTATTCCAGTGTTTTGCCCGCTGCGATGGAAACGACCAGAGGTTTCTTCTGTTCCATTTCTTGTTCCAATGCAGGCACGACACTTGCCAGTACATGGGGTTTCACCGCCAGAACAAGGACATCGCTTTCCGCCACCACTTCCGCCGCCGTGGGAACAGCCACTGCGCCGCATTCGTCCGCCAGTTTTTGGGCGGAAGTCACAGTTTTGCTGGTGATGGTGATATCCTTGCCGTTATAACTTTTTGTGCCGATGGTCATGCCTTTTACGATGGCGCCTGCCATATTGCCTGCGCCGATAAAGCCAAATTTCATAGGATTTCCCTCCTTATAAAAAAGAAAAGGTCGGTGAAAACCGACTTTTGTGATTTCTCGATTTCCTGATTTAACGGTACTACAATTACCGCACTGCTGTCAATCGTGGAAATCTTAT
>NZ_JAFUMA010000008.1 GCF_017483025.1 Anaerotignum sp.
TCACCAGTCGCAGAGCATCCGTATCTGTTCTGACATAAGCCAAAGGATTATAACAGTCAGATCGAGCCATATCCACCAGATTCAAAACCTTCACTTCATAGCCCTGTTTTTCTAGCATACCACCTGTTGCTCGGAGCAATTCTCCCTTAGGATCAGCGATGATGTAGGAACAGTTGCACTGCATGATATTCGGCTTTACAAAAAATCTTGTTTTCCCTGCACCAGAACCACCTACCACAAGGATATTCAAATTCCTGCGGTGTTTTCTGCCATCCAAACCGATTTGGATATTCTGCGTCAGAATAGCATTCTGCGTCGGTACTTTTCTGTTTTTATATTTGCGATTGATCTCCGAAACACTGCCCCATCGGGCGGAGCCATATTCTTCACCTGTTCTTTTATTGCCCTTTGATGCAAAGTAATAAGAAATCCCAAAACCATAACAGCAAAGGCAGAACAGAACACATCTCCCTGTATAAAGGGTAAATTCAATATGATACGGTGTTTCCAGTACTTCAGACAGATTATTGATGAACTGTGGCAGGTTCACACCTTCACCGCAGCATCGACCAAAGAGGATACCCAACCAAAATACGGGTAAAGAGAAAGCCGCCATTAAAATGGCGACCTCCCTTCTACTCATTTGTTTTTTGATTTTTCACCTTAATATCCGGTACGAGGAAGCTTCTGTACTTCCTGCTTACCGTATACCACTGTCACCCATCTGTCGTTAGACATGATCCACTGACCCTGATGCAGACCACCAACGTCTGTGCTGTTGGTAAATCTCTGTTCATGGGTCACTGTGGGCAATACATTGCAGTAGATATAAGGTGTTTCCACCTGTGCAAATCCACTCTTTACTGTGCCAAATACAAACATGATCTCTGTTACATATTCATTAGAAGGCAGTCCCAGTGCTGTTGGAGATGCCAGAATCACATTGTTTTTAGATGTGTCCAAATTATCCGCCAGTGTACGATAATCATGCAGATTTGTTTTATAGACGATCTTATAAGAAAGTCTCTGGTTCCATGTACCTGTGATGATCTTATCCAGTCTGACTGCTTCTACAGGCAGGGTATCTCTCCAATAGAAACTGTTCAGAGATACTGTAGAATTATTTTTGATGCCTGTAAATTCATAACGAATGCTCTGATTTGGTGCTACCTGCGTGTATCCTTTTTTATTGACCGCTACATTGGTATACAGGCTGGAGTTATAAACTTCCAGTCTGACGATCTGACCTACATACTCAATTTCGGCCTGAATATCCTGCGTGTTTGCTCCATAAAAATCGGGGGCTTTGGATTCCTTAAGCGTATAGCGTCCCAGAGGCAGCGTCTTGGAGATAGCAATGCCGTTCTTATTTGTTACCACTGTGTCTACCAGATTGTTGGATCTGTCATAGATTTCAAATTCTGCGTTTGGCAGGGCTGTCCCTGCAGGGAAACCGTTATAAGGGTTATCATCAGAGGATTTCTTTGTAATCTGAATCTGTCCCATCTGAGGAGTGTTTTCCCACTCAACTTCTGTTGTTCTGCCCTTCTGCACGGTGATGGTTCTCACTTTGTTATCAGCAAGGTATCCTTCTGCTGGTTCCAGTTCACGTAATTTGTACTTTCCTGCAGGAAGTTCATCTTCGATATAGATATACCCCTCATCGTCTGTTTCAAACTGTCCAATAGGATTGTTGTCAGCATCATAAAGAATAAAGGGAACACCATAAATGCCTTCACCTGTCACAGAATCGACCTTATGGATCAGGATAGATGCCAGCGGATCATTTTTAATTGGCAATGTCTCTCTTTTTCCATCTTTAATCTGTACTTCTCTTGCTTTGCTGTCCAACAGGAATCCATCTGCTGCTTTTGTTTCTTTCACCAGGTAGGTTCCTTCTTCCAGGCCCTCGATGACAATCATGCCACTTTCATCTGTTTCATAATAGCCAATTTCTTCACCGTTCAATTTTGTTACAAGAAATTCTGTTCCCGGAATAGGTTTGTCATTTCTGCTGTTTGTCTTTTCAATTACCAGACAGGAATAAGGTTTATTTTCTACTTTTACGACCGTTGGTTCTTCCGCTTTGACTTCCACTGTTCTGGGTTCTTCATCCCAATGGTAGCCTTCCAGCCCCTTGGTTTCTGTTACGGTGTACCATCCCTCCTCCAGATCACCAACAAAAATCATACCATTTTCATCTGTTGTAAATGTGCCAATTTTCTCTCCATTTAATTTCGCAATCAAAAACTCAATTCCAGGAAGTGGACTTTTTGATTCAGAATCCGTTTTCATGATTTTGATGCCAGAGAGAGCCTTGTTGGTAAATTCCAGGCGATATGTACCGCCATCCGTACCGATCTTCACTGTCTTTGGTGTATCATCTTTTGCATATCCGTCACTTGCCTCCAGTTCGGATACGACATAGCTGCCAGGTTTCAATCCAGAAATCAAAACTTCACCATTCTGCCCTGTCGTAAAAATGCCATTTTCATTTCCAACAACAGTACCATCGCTCGTTGTCACTTTGAATTTGGTACCGGGGATAGGTGCGTCTGTAGCATCATCAGATTTCACAATCAGCAAGGAACCGTATGGAATATTTCTGAAAATCACTTCAACAACACTTGTTCCATCCGCTTTCAGATTTACTGTCTGAAGGTTTGTTTCCGCAATCAGGTAGTTTTCCGGTGCTTTGATCTCACGCACAGCATAAGCACCAGCTTCCAAACCTGTAACAACCACTACACCAGAGGCATCCGTTGTAACAGTGCAAACAACAGTGCCATTCTGACCACTGGTTTCTCCTGTTACTCTGATAACTTCAAATGTACCGCCAGAAAGCATTGCTCCGTTATTTACATCCGCCTTTTTAATAACAATACTGTTCAGAGGATAGTTTACGATACCACCAACTACAGGATAATCCTTGCCGCTTGTGATCTTCACTTCACTATTAGAACTTGTATTACCAGTATTTGTTGTTGTGTCTGTTACATTACCTGTATCCAGATAAGAATTATCACCAGGTGCCAGATAAATCCTCGTCACAGGATTTGTAGGCATCTGCATCCCCTGCGCTGGAATCGTTTCTGTTGCGATATACCAACCAGGTTCCACATAGGGCAATGTAATGCGGCCATCTGCATCCGTTCTGTAAGTACCTACCATTTTGATACTACCGTCCGCCTGTTCATACTCGATTTTGAATGTAGTATTGGGGATACCTTTGTTTGTTGTTGCATCTGTTTTCTGAAGCACCAATGTAGGTTTTTTGATATTTTCAAACAGTAAAGACTTTTCATCTCCTGCTTTCAATTGAATATCCTGATGTTCTCCAGACAAAATATAAGGTTCCGGCACAGAAATCTCGGTCACAGTATATGTACCAGGTTCAAGATAACCCAATTCGCTGCCTTTCATACCAACAGTTACTTTGCCGTCTTTGCCAGTTTCAACCACACCGATTTTTGTGCCATCTGCTTTCTTCACTTCAAATTTTGTACCAGGAACGGGATCATTTGTTAAGTCATCATCCTTTTCAATCGTCAATACAGGAGCTTTCAGATTGCGAATAATAACCTGTTTACTTTCATTTTCTCCAAGGTAAATCGTTTCAGGGGTATCATCCAATACATATCCTTCCGGACTAGACTGTTCGGAAATCTTGTAAGAACCCACAGGCAGATCTTTCAGCGTAACAATACCGTTTTCTGTCTGTACTGTTGTGGTATAACTGCCATTGATCTGCTCAACCTTAAAAATTGTAGGAGCCTCGATCACATCGCCCGTTTCATCATCCACTTTCATAATCGTCAGACCAGGGAATTTACTGTTCAGGAATTTCAAGCTGGGAGCCTGTCCATTTTTCACAGTTACATACTGAGGTGTACTGTCCAGAATATATCCTTCTACCGTGGATACTTCTCTCACCAGATAAGTTCCATCAGGCACATCTTCCCATGTAATTTTGCCATTGCTGTCTGTCTTACCTGTTGCTCTCCAGGCTCCATCGCCGTCGATCTGCATGATTTCGTATTCCACTCCGGGGATAGGTTTGCCTGTGGCTGCATCTTCTTTTTCCATCGTCACAGTCTGGCTGGGATAGTCACGGAAAGTGGCTGTTGCCTTTTCTCCATCCTGCACAGTAATAACCAGAGAAGTAGGTTCAGTCAGCTGATAAGATTTGCCGGAATCTCTTTCGATAATCGTATAAGTACCAGGGCCGGAGATTTCAGGAATCCATTTACCGTTGCTGTCTGTTGTGCCTGTGTCAATCAGCTGCCCTTTTGCGTTATAACAATCAAATGTTACACCAGGCAGAGGTGTCGCATTATCCCTTGCATCCAGTTTGATAACTGTCAGGTCACCAGAGCCAGAAGGGGTACTGGGTGTTACAGGCTCATCAGGATCTTCAACGATACCTGTATCACCGATCACAAAAGATGCATAGGGGTTGTCGTAGAAATTACCTGCCAGTACATAGTTCTGCGCTCCTACGGAAGTGCTTCTGCCATACAGCAGGATTTTCGCTTTCTGCTGTGCGTACAGTCTCAGTTCTACTGTCGCACCTGCATCACCAGGGTCAGGCAGGATTGCTTTGAACTCTGTTGTGCCATCAGGCAGGATATACCGTTCACTGTCGTTAAACCCTGTAGTAGTAGGGTATTCTTTCCCATTCATGTCGCAGATCGTCAGCCCATCCATGAACTGACCTCCTGCAAGCATTTCCACATACATATCAGAGCCGTCTACATTGTTGTCTGTATTGGCAATAGTAAATGTTGTTTCATAATTACTGCCGGAAAGTGTAGGTGTTCCCGCGGTCAATGTAACTGTACTTAACCCATCATGGGGCGTATAACTGCCAGCTGCCTTATAAATGGATTTTGTTGCAGCCAACACTTTTACTCTCAGAGCATGAGGGTACTGAGTTGCTCCAGTGTTCTCGCTCCATGTGTTGATACCATAGTTATCATGAATACCAGACCAAATCGCCATCTTAGTAGCCAGATAAGCAGCGTACTCCAACTGGTTCTGGCTCACACCATACTCCGCCGCACTGCCACCCAGCAATGTTTCCGCAGAAACAGAAGGATAGCCATAATTCACAGCACCTTCCAGAAATGCCGCAATCGTATTGCCAGCAGAGGATGCAGAACCAGCCGTTTTGCCGGAGCCACCGGAACCGCCTGCATCTACGATACAACTGTTATCGAATCGTTCAATATCAATGCCATAATCCGCCACATCACCATAACCGGGATAGGCAGGGTTGATGCAATATGCCTGATAAGGAGCATTTGTTGCAGGATTTGTCCAGCTTACCTGTGCTGGGGCAAAGTTATCATAGTCCGCACTACCATTGCATTTCAGAATTGCTTCTCTGCAGCTTGCATTGGCAATATCGAATTTCTGGTCAGCATGATACACTGTACCATAGGTCGAAATCCCATAATTATCTGCTGATGCTACTGAAACTGATGACAGAAGCATCACCGCAGAAAGACCTACTCCAAACATTCTTTTTGTCAAAGTGTTCTTCATATTTCATTTCTCCTTTCTTTATAAGTCGAAAAATAAGCAATAAAAAAAGCGGATGATTTTTCCGCTTTTCTTAACTACCATATTTTCTTAAAAACAGTCCATTTCCCAATTATACTTGGTATAGGGACATCCTAAATGTTTCAAATCCTTTTTGATTTTATCTGCAATAGAATGGCATACTTCATGGGTTGCCGCAATAGAGCCGGGGATCAGTTCAAAGTATTTATCCTCATAGATAAACTCCATAGATGCCTTTTCCACACGCTGTCTGTTTTCATAATTTTCCGTAATGAAATGTACTTCCTTTCTCCATTTCTGAAGCAAATTCAGAATTGCATCAGGCATTTCACTACCTTCGGAAATAATCTGATTGGGGCGCATCCAATGTTCTGTACTGATCCAGATTTTCTGTCCATTATCTCCAGAGAGAAAAACCATATTTTTCTGTTCTTTCTCATTTAGTTCGCCATAAAAAATACTCATATAGATTCTTCTCCCTCTCACAAAATGTTTCTCCATTTTACCAGTATTTTGTCTGAGAAGTCAATTTGCCAATCTATACAATAACTCATTCAGAACTTTGTGAAAAAAGAATATTTACAAATCTATCAAGATATGCTTCTGTATTTCTCACTTTGCCACAACATATCCGATAAATGCATCTCTGTTGATGAACTTATCAAAATCCCATACCTTCACCGTTGCATCAAAATCAGGATAGTATGCACCGGGTACTCTGTCAGTCGTTCTATGGTTTGCATTGGCTTCTGTGAAATATACTGTCACAGGCTTGCCCTCGTTGTCATAGTCCACCCATTCGACAAAAGCAGCATGGCCGTCCCATGTAACGATGCATCTAGGCTGAATCGCATAAGGGTCTGTCACGCCGTCTACATCAGGACAATCATCTCTCTGTGCTTTTTTCACCCAGTTATTTACGCCGCTGCCAGGGAAGGGATTCAGTCTGATATGATCACCTACCGTTTCTACCATACGCCCTCTGGCATACCAAGTACACTGACCGATCATGCCTGCATCGAGATAAGAATAGGCTGTTGTATAGTTTTCTGTATTAGGCTTTGTCATAGCCTCATCCAGATAGGCCGCTTTATCTTCATCGATCAGGATAGTCGCCAAGATTTCACCTTCTTTGGGAGCAAATGTTAAAGGTGCCTGTACTGCAGAAATTTCCTTTTCTGTTTCAGACGCACTTTCCATCTTACCGCTGTCCTTCACTTCCATATCTGCTGTCAGCACCTTTCCGCTGCGAATATCATTGAACATAGCTTGCAAGTCGATCTCTGTGTATGTCACATCAATGACTTTTTCTGCCTCATCCCAGCCGATTTCGATACCATAAAATGCTGGCATAAAAGGTTCTGTTACGATGCCTGCTTTTGCTTCGATATTCACCAGTTCCAGAGTACCTTCCTTTGCATATTTGCTGGCATCTGCAAAGTCCGCCAGTTTGAAATAATATCTGCCGTTCAGCAGGAAACACTCTGCTTCGCTGACAGAACCATCATAAATCAGTTCGCCTTTTTCTACTTTTACCTTGGCAGTCTGCTGTGTCAGTTTTTCTGCTTCTGTCGTGGATGTAGGTTTATTATGGGGGTCTACCATGACGCCTGCAGTACCGTTCTGAATAGCATACACTGCTACATCCAGCTCATTGGTAATATCTCTTGCTCTCACAAAGTTATAACCATCAATGTTATAACACTGGATACTCTGGATTTCGCCATCCTTGAACCGCACCTTCGCATCATGCAAAGTTGCTGTTTTATATTCCGTATCCGCAAAGGCTGTTGCTGTACCGCCTACAGCCAGAACACCAGTCATCAGCATCGTTGTCAGTTTCTTCATATATTCCACTTCCTTTCCTCGTCCTTTTTCTTTATTATCCTAAAGATTTCTGATTCACGCAAAAAATCACACTTCCACTGCCTGTACGCACCAACGCTTTGCAGGCTGGTTATTAACACAGGTAATGAGTGTGATCCTGTTATCACTGGTTCTCTGCAGATAGGAAAAATCTGTTTCGTCGATCTTCTTTACAGAAACAACTTTGTAGGTTCGTGTCCCCAGTTTTGTTGTGTATTTGATTTTATCGCCTTTGTCCAGTGTATGGATTTTGCCAAAATGATTCGTTACCCCTCGGTTATGGCCACACAGACCGATATTACCATCCCAACAGGAAGTAGATTTGAAATGTCCTGCACCTTTCGCAAGGCTTTCCAGACTTTCTGTTTCATAGACTTTCACAGACAAGTCAATTTCATCAATCTTCAGTCTGCCGATACTGCCATCAGAATAATACAGACCATCTGGCAGAGTAAATTTATTCTCCGTATAACTGGAAGTTACTGTGCTGACTGTACTGGAAGGGGGATAGGTCACTGTTCCGCCTCTTACTGCGGTCTGTACCGCTGCACTGATACTACCGGAGCCAATGCTCATCTGAGACACACCGGAAATGTTTGGTGTCAGCAGTTCTCCCGTTCCTTTTGTATCTGCTGAATAAGAACCAAAAGCAGGTGGGATGAAGGCACTATCCTTGCTAATGTTGATGTTGTAAGTATTCGTTGCTTCTACGACGGTAACAGGCTCGATAGATGTTGCCTTGCCAAAATTTCCTGTTTCAGAGTTGCTGAAAGAATAGGTTAGATCCGAATCAAGAGCATACACCGGGGTAATTGTCGTTGTCGTCATTAACAGGATCGATGCCATCAACAGAATTGCTTTCGTTGATTTCAACAGTTTCGTTTTCATCATCCGCACTCGCTCCTTTCTTTTTCTTCATGGAATGGAATACCGCCATACCTGCCAGTGTGATACCTGCACCGCAAAGAGGTAACAGGATCAGATGCAGATCAACTGGAAAAGTATTTTCCTGGGCGAAAATCGCTGTGTACTGCACCGTATCTGTAGCAGTTTTGGATACAATTCCGCTGTACTCTGCCGTTACTGTATAGCCTTTACTGTAACTTCTTGTGCCGGTGCCTTCATAGGTCACAACTGCGGTATATCTGTCCGTGATAGCATGAGTGTCCACATTGGCTGTGTTATCACTCTGCCAGTCAACGGATGCAAACTGTAAAGTATGTCCATTTTCTTCCGTGGTTTTTGGAATAAACTGCAGGTCTGCTCCTGCAAGGTTGGGGTATGTTCTGGTTGCTTTCATGGTATAGCTGCTTGTCCCTGTACCTTTACTTTCGATCTGGATTGTAGATACATCCAGCTGCAAGGTGCCAGAAAAACCATCCTCTGTTAAAACCTCTTTTTCGGCAGGAATCAATGGAAGAATATCCTCCATCTTATTTGTTTCGCTGTCTACTGTTACAGGCTCGATGATCTCTCTCGTTTCATAGGACGGGATTTCATTTTTCAAAATATCCTGTAACACATAGGTCTTGCCGTCCTGTTCAAAACTGTCCTGCGGAATAGAGGAAGGTGCTTCGTCTGCCCCCAGTTCATAAATCTTATGAATCTCTGTCTTACCGCCATTTTCTACCGTTTCGATCTTCGACGGATATGCCCCGAAAGCTGTTACAGATACAGAAAGCATACATACCATGCAAAATAAAAATCGTTTCATTTTATCACCGTTCTTTCTCTGAAACTTTCCTCTCTTTTTTGATTTTGTTCAAATCCCCTACCACAGATTTACGCTCAGTCGTACTCGCTCTGTCGGTATTCCAGCCAATCTTTCGCACGCTTGATCTGCTCTCTTGTTGATAAGGGCTTCTCGTCTTTTTTTCGTCTTCCCTACCGGGTATCGGGTATTCGATCAATTCAAATACCCTGTTGATCTTCGACACATCCTCTGCCCTGGCAAGGATATCGAATGTTGGTGGGTCTGCCTTGGTATCCTTGATGACGGTATAAAGGATGCCGTATTTCTTTGCTTCTCTGGAAAACTGATGCAGATATTCCTCCTGAATCGGGAATACTTTCAGTTCCTTTCCCTCTTTCAGAAGGGTATTCAGTTTCGTTTTCCCTTTGATCTTTACATTGTCCTTCATCACTGCCGCCAGAAATACTGCAAGATTTTTAGCCCCTGTTCCCGTCAGCTTTGCTATGGTTTCGCTGATCCGCAGAGTTTCCTTTGTCATTTGTTCTGCTGCTTCGCTTCCCTGGCTCATGATCTTTTCCCTCCTTTCGTTCCAGTTCTTTCATCGTTTGCAGATTACTTCGTATCCTCCCTTCAGTTTCCAGAATGTTCTCGCACATCCGCAGTTTGGCACGATACATTTTCAGCTGCTCGCTGCATTGCTGATATGCTGCATCATCTTTTATGCTTTTTCCCCTGAGCCTCACCTCCTTTCCAATGCGTTTTCTTTCTTCCTGAAGTCTGGATATTTCCCCATGAAAAAAGGACATCAATTTCTCGATGTCCTCTGTAGTATCTATCCTGTTTTCGGAAAGAAATTTATTTTGTTTTACATATTTTTCAAAGCGGATTACATCATCATACAGATAAGGACTGACTTTTCTTCTACCAGTCTTTTTCTTTGCTTTTCCTAAAAGATATAGATACTTCCAGTACAAGGCTCTGATACCTGTGATCTTTCTGCTTTTCTGAAAACTGCCTTTTAGACGAATTTTGTTATGATTTTTACGTTTTTTGCTACAAAAATGAAAATCGTCATACATTCGTTTCTTTCGCAATCGCTCCTGAATATCCGCTTCTGTATATCCTTGTCCAAGGGAAGAAAGTCGAATGTACCTCTGCCCACCTTTTGGCCTGACTGCTGTATGTTTGACATTCTCGCCATACTTCACAATATAGCCGCTGGCTCTCATGGCATCCAAAAAGCTGCGATAGTTGATAGACTGCTCAATGGCTGCATCCACATCTTTGCGGATCATACTTCTGATCGTAGTTTTTCCATTTTGCTCCGCCTGCCATTCGGAATAGTGCTTTCCTTTCCCCTTGGGTATAATTACTGACAGGCCATTTTCTTTGCAAATCCTGTCAGAAACATCTCTCAGCTGATAAAGCGTTTTCGGTACAGAACGATATTTTCTACCATCCACAAAAGAAACGGAATTTATCACAATATGATTATGCAAGTGGCCTCTATCCAGATGGGTACCAATGACCACTTCAAAGTCCCCAAAACATTCCTTCGCAAATGCAATTCCTATTTTGTGAATCTGTTCCGGCGATCCTTCTCCCGGAGGAAACGACTGAATCACATGATAACATAACACTTTATCTTCTTTACCAAAGTGCTTTTTGGTTTTCTGCATTTCTTCATTGGCAGTTTCAATACTTCCGCAATTCAAGCAAGAAGCATAGAATCGTTCTTCTGTCTTTTCCAGATTCAATGCATATCTTGCTGCATTCTCAGCTGTTTTATCTTCATTCACAGCATAATCCGTGCATCCAGCCAAATTATATCTTCTAGTCAATATTTTTAAATAAGCCATGTTATACCTCTTTCACGATTTTCCAAACCTCCTTCATAAGCCTTTGCGCTTCCTGTAATTCTCCTATGTCTATACACTCTGTAGCATTCGCTATGTGTGCGATTTGATTGATGTTATTTCCTATTGCCGACAACTGACGAATCATTTCTCCCCAGTAATCACTAGGTCTTTCTCTTATATTGCTTCCTGCAATCAAACTTCTAACAAACGGCTCCATCTTCATTCCAGCCAGCCTCGCTTGTTTATCAAGATGGTCCTTTTCTTGCTTTGTTAGCCGCACTGTAATCTGCTTTGTCCTTTTTTGCATTTTCTACTCTCCAAAATAATAAAGACGAGAATCTCAATTCTCGCCTTTATATCGCTTCATTTGCACCTTACGCTATTATTAAGTTCTAAACACTTCCACTCTTTTTATTTGGATACCCATATTATGAACAAATTCTTTCAATCTCTTCATATCATCCAAACTGTGATAGCCAATATGCCAGATTGCTTTCTCTTTGTTATATTTTATGATTTCTTCAAAATATGGATAATCTACATCTGCTAAAGAATGTCCGATTACAAAGATATCTTCAACATCAACCATTGATTCCCAATATTCTTTATTTTCTTCAATGATTTCCGGTGTATGCTTTGTTGTCATTTCATCATAGGCAGTCACCCATTGGTCTATTGCAAGTTCCATTGCTGACTGTAACAAAAGTGCTTTCCTCTTCGATTTATACTTTGGCACAAATGCTTTATCTGGTGTATATCCATCCAAATAATCCACATTGGGCTTATGTCCAAGTATAATAGCATCTTTTTTATTTTTACGGCAACCGTGAATATAGTTTACATTCCTATTTGGAACACCATAAACAGTTTCTAAAAATTCCGTATAATTAAAATTGAGATATTTAGCATCAGCTGAAATCAGATCCTTTAACGGCTTTTTATTTACATCTATTTTCAACGAATTTACCCACTGTCGAAATCGTTTAGGCAACTGATTTATAATAATTTCAATAGGTAACATTGCCGTATCAATAGACATTTGAAAGTCTGCTGCACTCGCTTCTGGGTGATATGCATTATTCATATCTAACCACATATCCACCATGTTTAACATCATACCCATATCAATTTTTGCAAGGCTCTCTTCCAAATTACTCCATAAGTCCTCACATTTTAAATATCTTTCTAAATTTTCACGCAATTCATTTCTCTTTCCAAGCGTACTTTGAAAATTCCAGTACAATGAAGGCACTCCATGCATCAAATCAAACCCATTTCCTAAAATCATCAAAGATTTTTCTGGAGTCATCATCTTTACGTCCTGCAACTTCTTTTGAGAAAATGGGAAAGTTTTAAACAATTCTTGCAATTCAGCCTCATCTTTTTTCCATTTTTTAGCTGCCTCGGCTTCTGCAATTTTCTCTTGTTGTTCCTGCCTTCGTTTGTTTCTGCATGTTCTACAACGTTTCGGTAAGACATAACCTAAATTATGAAAGTATTCTTGTTCTCTCGCTGAGATAATAAATTCATTTCCACACTCTATACACAATAAACGTTTATCAGAATATACCTCTTGTTTCTCCATGCTTATCCCCCCTCCGCATTTTGATATTACAATATATTTTACACCCTTTTAATCGCTTTATCTACGGGGTATTAGGGGAACACCCTTAACAAGCGCATTTTGCATGCAAAATGCTATGCTTGCAAAAAACCATAACTTGGTCGTACAATAGTAGCAAAAAGATAAATTAAACAGAACGGAGAATAATTTATGATAATGAACGAACACCTCTTAAACAACAAAGAAAAACAATTAGTAGATTTAGTTGAAAGATTTTTTCAAACATATAATTTTGGCGATTTTAATGTACTTGTAGATTGGGGAGAAATTCATGATATCAGCTTCGAAAATAATTTATTTCGATTTGTATTTCGTATAAAACCCGCTGAGCCTGATTGCGAAGAACAGCTGCAAATACCAACCATTATCTTCAGTCCAATCAAACAACATAACGGGATCTTTCATCAACTAATGATTGTTTTAGCTGAATTTTGCTGTATGCACGAAAAAATGCCTATCCTCTTTTGTGAGGTTGTTTCCAATAAGTTTTCAACCAAGCTAATAAACAAATATCACGGAATTCTTTTAGCTGATGATTATAATTGTGGTAAATATATCGCAATTTTACCCGAAAAAATTTTGTCTTAAAAGATAGCACTGTACTTATCTTATATCTTTATCTCTCCAATTATATTTTCTTTTCAATCTATCCTACTTTAAAAGTGATAACCCCTAAAACAGGGATTATCACTTTTTGTTTTCTTTTGCATTTCCGTTATATGAGTAAGTTGTAATCACTTTTAGTAAATCCATTTAAATTATCGTACCTGTTCTAAAAGGATTTTTTTCTTTTCTGTATCTACATACCCTTTTTCGATAAAATCATCCCCTTCCAAAATCACAACGTCCTTCTCATCCAGATTCAGCAAAGCATTTAACTCTGCCAATCGCTTATTCTTTTCTTTCAATTCTGTTTCCATAGCAAATGGTTTTCCTAGTTCTGCTTTGGTATTTTCCCGTTGCTGAATTGTACTTTCCAAAGTCTGTTTTACCGTCTCACACTTATTTCCCAGAGAAGAAAGCATATTGTCGATTCGTGTGATATTACCATAAATATCACTCCCCAACGCTACACCATGAGACAATGCACCTTTCAGATCTATCCGAAACTCGCTGGCAAGAATAGAGTAGGACAGTTCCATCTTAAAACCACGATAGGAGCCAATCTCTTTTGGGCCTTCATTCTGGATCAGATGACAGGCACCGATGATTGCTTTCCCTGCATCCGCTTTTTCGGTGTATGTAATGCCCATGATCTCCATTGGCGAAAACTTTTCTTTATCCTGCGGTGTATTTTCCTGCAACGTAACCAAATCCTTTTCATAGCCCACCACGCGCTCTCTCAACTTTTTGATCTCCTGCGGAAAGCATTTCAAAATCTTATCCTCCAGATCAAATTGCTGACTCATGTAGCTGCTTTTCAGAAGGTTCAGTTTACCCACTTCCATTTCCAGGTTGCTCTTTTCAATGATAAGAGGATTTCCGGTGGCAAGGGCCTTGATTTCCGCATAGGACAATGCTGTTTCGTCAACGTCCTCTGCAGCTCTAACTGGTGCTTTGCTGGTCATGATCTGAGCAATGAATTTCTGCTTATTTTCCACCAGCTGATACAGATAACTGTCGAAAGTGCCTTCCGTAACATAGCGGAAAATATCAACTTCCGGATTCTGATTGCCCTGGCGGACGATTCGCCCTTGTCGCTGCTGCAGATCGGCAGGACGCCATGGACAATCCAAATCATGGAGTGCAATCAGGTGATCCTGCACATTTGTACCTGCGCCCATCTTCTGGGTACTGCCCATCAGCACACGAATATCACCTCTACGTACCTTGGCAAACAATTCTTTTTTCTGGGCCTCTGTATTAGCTTCATGAATAAAAGCAATTTCTTCCTCCGGCACACCTTTTTCCAGAAGTTTCTTTTTCAAATCATCATAGGCATTAGAAAACTGAGAATAATCCATTTCAAAAGAGCCATCTTCAGTTTCTTTCATACCAATGGTTCCTTTACTGCTGGGTGTAGAAAGGTCACAGAACACCAACTGCGTTGCTCTCTGCTCTTTCGTTTCCTCCCAGATACGGAACACATTGTTAGCACAAACAGCCAGTTTGCAAGTTTCATCATCAGGCAGCATTGGATTGATGAGCCTCTGATCCAGTGCCAGCTTCCTGCCGTCATTTGTGATTTTCAGCATATTATCAACGGTAGGATCAACATTGCCTGCTCTGATTTCCTCTGCTCTCTCCGCAAGGGATGCCACCATTTCCTTCTGTATTTCCGTTGGCTTGATAACTTCCACATGGAAGTTTGCCTTTGGAACAGGTAAATTCAGCATATCCGCCGTTTGAATGTCTGCCACGCATTTGAACATAGACATCAGTTCAGGCAGGTTATAAAACTTGGAAAATCTTGTCTTTGCACGATAGCCTGTCCCTTCCGGAGCCAGTTCGATAGCCGTTGTGGTTTCCCCGAAGGTAGATGCCCATGCGTCAAAATGCTGCAATTCCATCTGCGCCAATGTACCGTACTGCAAATATCTCTGCATGGTATAGAGTTCCACCATAGAGTTTGAAATTGGTGTACCCGTTGCAAACACAATTCCTTTGCCGCCTGTCAGTTCATCCAGATAACGGCATTTCATAAACAGGT
Source organism: Anaerotignum sp. (assembly GCF_017483025.1). Lineage (GTDB taxonomy): Bacteria > Bacillota > Clostridia > Lachnospirales > Anaerotignaceae > Anaerotignum_A. The sequence goes on from NZ_JAFUMA010000008.1 coordinate 15,258, forward strand.
CAGAAGATTTCTGTGCTTCTGTCTGGGCAATACCACTAACATTTCGCATCTTTGTCACCAAGAAGAATGGTGATAGGTAA
>NZ_JAFUMA010000009.1 GCF_017483025.1 Anaerotignum sp.
AGTTTCACACGCTGAGGTGTATCGTTCAGGATGTAAGGATGAGGTGTAGAAATTTCTTTGATTTCATATGTACCTGCAGCCAGACCAGGCAGAGAAATCATACCCTCCTTATCTGTTGTTACTGTTGCAGGTTCTACGCTTGTATCGTCAACCAAACCTACGCTATATGTAACACCAGCAATAGGTTCTTTTGTAACTGCATCGACTTTCTTGATTGTCAGTTCAGGCAGTTTAATGTTATCAACTTTAACGATGATTTCACCGTCACCTGCTTTGGCCACGATCACACGATCAGGGCTTGTCTTATCGGAGAACATATAGCCGGGAGGAGGGTTCAGTTCAGTCACAACATATGTACCGGGAGCGATATAGCCTGTTGTGAATTCACCGTTTTTATCTGTCATACCTTCAGCAACAGGTCTGGACAGATCAGACTGCTCATAAATAGCGAACTGTGCGCCTTCCAGTTTATCACCTGTTTCTTCATCATATTTCTGAACGGTGATCTGAGGTGCTTCCAGATTCGCAAACATCAGAGATTTTGTATCGCCTGCGTTCAACTGGATATCCTGATGCTCACCAGACAGTACGTAAGGTTCAGGTACGAATACTTCTGTTACTGTGTATGTACCGGGTTTCAGGTAGCCAAGTTCGCTGCCTTTCATACCGATCGTTACTGTACCGTCTTTGCCTGTTTCTACTGTGCCGATCTTTGTACCGTCGGTTTTCTTCACTTCGACTTTTGTCCCGGGTACGGGATCACATGTCTGTTTATCGATCTTTTCGATTGTCAGTACAGGTGCTTTCAGGTTATAAGCCACATACTGGATGCTCTTATCTTTACCCAGATAAACTGTACCAGGGCAAGAATCCACTACATAACCTTCGGGGGCTGCCAGTTCTGTAATTTTATAAGAGCCTACAGGCAGGTTCTTCAGATTAACTGTGCCACCTTTTGTTTCGACTGTTGTTGCATAGTCACCATCGATCTGTTCCACTTTGAATGTTGCAGGATCTTTGATGGATTCGCCTGTCTGTTTATCGACTTTTGTAATTGTCAGACCGGGGAATTTGGAGTTTGTGAATTTCAGGCTGGGCGCCTGACCATTTCTTACTGTTACATACTGGGGTGTAGGATCAAGGATATAACCTTCAACAGTGGATACCTCGCGAACCATGTAAGTACCATCTGTTACATCGTCCCATTCGATCTTACCACTGCCGTCTGTTTTGCCTGTTGCTCTCCATGCACCCTTACCGTCGATCTGTACGATTTCATACTGTACACCGGAAATAGGTTTGCCTGTTTCAGCATCTTCTTTTTCCATTGTTACAGTCTGATCGGGATAGTCGCGGAATGTAGCTGTTACTTTTTCGTCATCGGGTACTGTAATTACGATTGTTGTAGGTTCTGTCAGCTGATAACTGTCACCGGAGTCACGTTCAACGATCGTATATGTACCTTCGCCGGGGATATTAGGTAACCATTTACCACTGCTGTTTGTTGTGCCAGTATCGATCAGCTGACCTCTGGAGTTATAGCAGTCGAAGGTCACACCCGCCAGAGGAGTGGCATTATCCCTTGCATCCAGTTTAAGTACAACTAAATCACCACTGCCAGTTGATGTATCTGGTGTATCAGGCGTTTCAGGAATACCTTCATCAGGTACATACTCCTGATTAATCGCAAAACCGTCATAAGGATTATCCCAATGATTCCCTGCCAGAACATAACTCTGTGCGGCATCCTTGGTACTTCTACCATACAGCAATACTTTCTTCATCTGCTGGGCATATAGTCTTAAATCCACCTGTGTACCTGCTTCACCAGGATCGGGAATGATCACTGTTACTTCTTCCGTACCTGCCGGCAGGACAAATCTTGCGTTTCCGGAAGATGTAGTGATCGTTTCAAATTCATCACCATTTTCATCCACGATTGTCAGTCCGGGAGGGAATGCACCACCGTTCAGATTTTCGATATACATTTCGGAATTAGGTACATTGTTGTCTGTGTTCCCAATCGTATATACTACTTCATAATTACTGCCAGATTTTTTAGGTTCACCAGCAGTGAAAGTAACGTCACTCAGTCCGTCATGTGGAGTATGGCTACCAGCTTTGTTATAAATGCTTCTTGTTGCAGCCAGGACTTTATTCTTCAATACTGCAGAATAACCACTCAGACCATCATTTACACTCCAGGAATTGATACTATAGCTTGTATGAATACCAGACCAAATGGCCATTTTGGTTGCTAGGTATGCACCGTATTCCAATTCATCCTGGTCTACGCCATAAGAAGCTGCTGTACCTTCCAACAATGTTTCCGCAGAGACTGTAGGATAGCCATAGTTTACAGCCCCTTCCAGAAATGCAGAAATTGTATTTCCGGCAGTAGATTTATCGCCTGCTCTTTTGCCGGAACCGCCGGAACCGCCAGCGTCTACAATACAGTCATTATCAAATTTTTCAATGTCTACACCATAGTCAGCTGTATCGCCATAACCAGGATAAGCAGGGTTGATGCAATATGCCTGATAAACTGTACTGTTTGCTGGGTTTGTCCAGGATACCTGCATAGGAACAAAGTTATCATAGTCTACTACACCATTGAATTTCAGATACGGAATACGAGTATTTGTATCTTTCGTCAATTTCTGATTCGAATGATAAACAGTTCCGATGGTCATAATTCCTTCATTTGATGCCGCAGCTGCTGCAGGCAACAAAGAGGTAAGCATCACCAGTGACATAGGCCAGCCAAAGAAACGCTTAGTGAATATCTTTTTCATCACGTATTCTCCTTTCTTTTTATTGTGTTGCTTTCTTTCACTTTCCATTTACTTCTTTTCCTCTTCCCCCCTTCTCCGACTGAATAAAGGCAACAAAAAAAGCAGTCCGAGTTTTTTCGTCTGCTTTTTGTAGTTCATTATTTATTTTTCTTTTTTTAAGCATTCTTTGAATATAATTTTCAAAAAATCTAATACACCACCAGAAGCCTGTATCGTTGCTACCATCAGACTATCTGGATCAATCTTATCAAAATCCATAGAATATCCAATTTTATTGGAAAGAAGTCTGAAAAATAATCTTTGGCATCTTCCATTTCCTTCTCTAAATGGATGTAAGTAATTTATACTATTATACAAGTCTGCTAATTCTTCTATTAATTCATCATGGGACAAATCAGAAAAATAATTAGCTTTCTGCAAATGCTTAAATATATTCTCCCCTGTCGCTTGTATTTGTTCTGTAGAGCAAAAGTTAGTTTGCTTTTTGCTAATATTTATTGTACGGACTGTTCCAGCCCATTCATAAATATCTTCGAAAAGTATTCTGTGCAAATCTTTATAAAATTCAAAATCAAAATCTGCATCCGAACTAAAAGATAATTCTATCTCTGCTGATTTTACTGAAACAATCATCGTTTCTATTTCATCCAAATGGTTTTGATTCTTAATGCCCAGTTTATTGATCAATACCGTTGTTCCAGGGTAGCAATCTTTTGTTGTTGATTCCACGCTATAACTAATATCAATCACTCCTGTACATTCGAATACTTCATATTGATTTCCGCAATACAATCCGCTAAACTTTTTCTTCCTGTCAGAACATCCATACATTGCGTTCTCATCTGTGGAGAGAAAGTATATCCTTCCATTCTTGCGGACATGGCTGCATTATCTAAGGATTTTTCCAATTTATTTTTGTATTCAACCGTCATATCAACAGCCTCCTCTGCACATTATGTTTGTTTCATTATACCACACATCTTGAAGATGCACGATAAATTTTGAAGGAATCCTAAATAATGATGCCACATCTACTGTAGATTGTTATTTTACAATTACATAACCGATAAAGGACTGTCTTACGATAAAGTCATCAAAAGCCAACACTTGCACTTTACCATCTTGATTGGGATTATAAGTGCCATTTCTCTGCATATTGCCCTCTGTGAAATATACCGTTTTAGGATTACCTTCTTCATCAAAGTCCACCCATTCCACAAACAATGCATGGCCTCTAAATACAGCAATACAACCTGCTTCGATGTCATATTTATTTGTTGTGCCATCTAAATCGGGAGATTTTCCACTCTGTGCTTTTTCAACCCATTTATCAACGCCATCTCCCCATAAAGGCTGCAAATTTAAACCTGTTGTTTCCATCAGTCTGCCTTCGGCATACCATGTACACTGACCAACATGACTTTCCGGATATAAAGTATATGGCTTTGTCAAATTATTCATATTCGCTTTACCATTACTCAAATATGCACCTTTATCTTCATCCTTCAGGATATTCGCCAGAATTTCACCCTCTTTGGGAGCAAACGTCATAACACCAGTTGCTTCGAATTTATCTTCTTTTTCAACCACGGGTTCTTTTTTTTCATCCTCGTCTACTACTTCTTCCTTATCAGGTTTTTCTATAGGCGTTTTGCCACCGCGAATGTCGTTAAAAATCTGCTGCAGATCTGTTGTTGTTTTCTTTACATCGATCACTTTTGTATCGTTGTTCCAAACAACTTCAATACCATTGTGTATGCTCATATAGGGAGCTTTTGCATATTCGCCTTTTGCCTCAAATTCAACTGTTTCCAGTGCAACATCCAGCTGAGTATCCGCTGCATTTGCAAAATCTGCCAGCTGAAAATAGTATCTGCCATTCAACAGGAAGCATTCTGCCTTAGAAACCCAACCATCGTAAATTAAGTTGCCTTCAACTACTTTTACCTTCGCTGTCTGCTGCGTCAGTTTTTCAGGTGTTGCAGTAGATGTAGGTGCCTGGTAAGGGTGTACCATAATACCAGTATCACCATTTTGGATCGCACCTACTGCCATTCCTAAGTTATTTGTAATATCTCTGGCTCTTACATAGTTATAGCCATCGATATTATAACACTGAATCGTCTGCACCTTCCCATCGTTGAATCGAACCTGTGCATTATTTAAGGTTGCCGTTTTTGTATCAGAAGCACCATAAACTGTAATACCGCCAACTGCTGTCAACGCCATGAGCGCTGCCAATGCCGCTGTCGCCATTTTTTTCTTCTTCATTTCTTCTCAGCTCCTCGTATTATAAAGTAGTAGTGTTTATAGACCCTCTCCAAGGTCATTATGCTATACTGTTTCAGATACTGTGGATTGTTTCTCAACTCCTACCACCAGATGGTTTTCGAAAGGCTACAACCACAGTCTCTTTG
>NZ_JAFUMA010000094.1 GCF_017483025.1 Anaerotignum sp.
GATAGAAAAAATTGAGTTTGGCTATGACGATGAAATGTATATTCTTGGGGATGTAATCGATAGAGGTCCCCAATCGCTTGAGTGTGTAAAATGGATAATGGAACAAGATAATATCCTGACATTGATTGGAAACCATGAACTGCTTTTTCTGGACAACTATCTTCATGATACTACTGGTCTTTATAACACAATTACAGAAGCAAGAGAAACATTGTCAGAAGATGAGATGAAAAGGATCGTAAACTGGATAATGGATATCACAGAATGTAAAATCGTGAAATTAAACTGTAATGTGTTTTATCTCAATCATACGCAGGTAGCTAGCCAGGAATATTTCGAAACAGAGTTGACTGACAGAATGTTTCCATCTTATGATCGGTATTTGAAATATGATGATATGAAGATAAAGGATTATATCTGTATTTACGGACATATTCCAACCATGCAAATGCGGGCATGGCACAAACAGGAACTTAGCAATAAAATCTGGAAGAATAAAGATGGTTCTGTGATCGATATTGATTGTGGGGCGGGGTTTCCGGATAAAGGCGGATGTTTGGGCTGTTTGCGCTTGAATGATTTGAAAGAATTTTATGTGGAGATTTAATATCATTATTGTGTATACAAAAAGTCGTGGCATGGTTACATGTCATGGCTTTTTTAATGTAATTTCTGCAAAAAAATCCCTCGAACGCAAAAGTTTTTGTTCGTTTTATACAAAGAGGTGGTATAATAGAAACTGTATGAGTCTATGCATTTCTACGAAAGAAAATGAGGTGTAAAAATGGCTGTTTGTTATAAAAAATTGTTTAAATTATTGATTGATAGAGATATGAAAAAGAAAGATCTCAGTGCATTAACAGGGATCAGCAATAACACAATTGCGAAGCTTGCAAATAATGAAAACGTGACTATGGAAGTAATCGACCGCATTTGTTCTAATTTAGGCTGTACAGTGGATGATATCGTGGAAATCATACCTGACTGTCCTGAAAAGGGGACAAGTTGTACAGTAGAATAAGAATGGGGTAATGCATTATGGCGAAAGATGTATATAGTGCAGGTTTGATGTCACAGTCATTTTGGTTCCATGAATTCAAAAAAGCGGTCAAGCTGATGAAAGATGGACTAAGCTTTGATGAAATCAAGAAAAAATGTGTGGAAGAAAACCTGTTTGGTGCAGCAAAAGAATATAGAGCATTACGAATGGCAGGGTACATTGTGAATCGTTTAAAAGTAATGGACGATACAATGGTTGATTTATTCCTTACCTCTGACCTGGCAACGCAGAAGTTGATCAATCTGATTACAATCCTGAAGCAGGATTTGTTGTTCTTCGAATTTATCTATGAAGTATATAGAGAAAAAGTAATCTTGGGCTCGGAAACGCTGGATGATATGGATGTGAAATCCTTTTTCACCAAGAAAGAGAGCCAGAGCGAATTGATTCTAGGATGGAAAGAAAGTACAAAAAATCATCTTCGTTCCAGTTATACAGGTTTTATGGCAGATGCCAATCTTTTGAGTGTAGTAGACAGGGAAAAAAGAATTACTCCTCCTGTATTAGATATTGCATTGGAAAGATATTTGATTGCAACAGGGGATGATACGATGGTTAGAGCGTTGACGGGGGTGAACTAAGATGAAAGCTATATTGGAAGATAGATTGAATAAAGCGGAATCTTTAATGAGTAAACCAGCTTTCCGTCAGAATAAAGGCCTTGGAAATGAGGTTGGATACTATGTATTTGACTACCCTGCGCAGTATGAACTTTATGTTCGTGAACGGATCGAATATATCCGGAAGAAAAATGAAGATTCCATGGATGATTATCAAGTTGTTGTATTCGACCTCTATGACATCATCATTGATATCCTGAAAACAAAGGGGTATCTGGAAAAATGCTATGAATTTGAAAAGAAAAAGGGCTTTGAACGTATTACAAAGTCGGTTGGCAATATGCTTCGAATCACATCTGCAGATAGTTTGATCGTAAAGCATATCAAAGAAAATACACCTGAAAAAGCGATTGTGTTTTTAGTGGGTATCGGGAAATGCTATCCCATTTTGAGATCCCACACAGTACTCAATAACCTGCATCAGGTGATTGATCAAGTGCCTGTCGTAATGTTTTATCCCGGGAAGTACGATGGACAGACACTAATGCTCTTTTCTGAAATTAAGGACGATAACTATTACAGAGCATTCAAACTTGTTGAATAAGGGGTGTAACTATGGAAATTAAAAAGATGTTTGCAAAACCCATTGACCGTGACCTGAAGGGCGTTATCAAGGTTGGTCAGGATGACGATGCGAATATTCGTCAGGAGTTAGAAGAATATGTAGTCACAAGAGAATTGCAGAAGCATTTCCGCGATTTCTTTGACAGTTATAAACGTGGCATCAATGGTAATACAGATGCTATGGGTGTGTGGATTTCCGGCTTCTTTGGAAGCGGTAAATCCCACTTTCTGAAAATCCTCTCCTATCTTTTGGAAAATAAAGTGGTAGACGGTAAGACTGCTCTGGAATATTTCGAAGAAGATGAAAAAATCAAAGATAGAATGGTACTGGCAGATATGCGTTTGGCGGCTTCTGTTAGCACAGATGTTGTTCTGTTTAATATCGACTCTAAGGGGGAACAGAACGGCAAGCAGGATAAGGATGCTATTGTATCCGTATTCCTGAAAGTATTCAATGAAATGCAGGGGTTCTGTGGTGCGATTCCTTTCCTGGCCGATCTGGAACGTAATCTGTCTGAAAACGATAGATTTGAAGAATTTAAAGAAAAATTTGAAGAATCCTTTGGCTCCGAATGGGTAGAAGCTAGAAACGACTTTGACTTTATTCAGGACGATGTAGTGGATGTATTGGTAGATATGGACTTTATGAGCGAAGATGCAGCTCGTAACTGGTGTGAAAAAGCGACAGGTGAATATAACATCAGCATCGAACGCTTCGCAGATATGGTTCGTAAATACATCGAACGCAAAGGCAATAACCATCATGTTGTATTCCTGGTAGACGAAATCGGCCAGTATATTGGTGATGATTCCAAACTGATGCTGAACCTGCAGACAGTAACAGAAGATCTTGGTACTGCATGCAAAGGTAAGGCGTGGATCATCGTTACCAGCCAGCAGGATATTGATTCCATTACAAAAACAAAGGGCAATGACTTCTCTAAGATTCAGGGCCGATTTGATACAAGACTTTCTTTGTCTGCAGCCAATGTTGACCAGGTTATCAAAGAAAGAATCTTGAAGAAAAATGATACAGCAAAAGAAACACTGACAATGTACTATGATACCAAAGAAACGATCATTAAGAACCTGATCCTGTTTAACGATGGTATCGAAAAGAAACTGTACTCCGATAAGAATAACTTCTCTGAAGTATATCCTTTTATCCCTTACCAGTTTAATCTGCTGGGGAGTGTGCTGACTTCTATTCGTACCCATGGTGCTTCCGGTAAACACCTGTCTGAAGGCGAACGTTCTATGCTGGCATTGTTCAAAGAATCCGCAATGCGTGTTAAGAATGATGAAACAGGTGCGGTTGTTCCTTTCCATATGTTCTATGATGCGCTGGAACAGTTCCTGGATCACTCTCATAAAGGCGTAATTATCAAAGCTCTGGATAATGAATATCTGAATCCAGATCGTGCAGATGAGTGCTTTGATATCAATGTGCTGAAAACACTGTTTATGATCAAGTATGTAAAGGAAATCAAAGCAAATGTTGAAAACATTACAAGCTTGATGGTTTCTCATGTTGATGATGACCGTATGGCTCTAGCGGAAAAGGTTCAGGATGCCCTGAAACGACTGGCTAGACAGACATTGATCCAGAAGAACGGGGAGATTTATGTTTTCCTTACTGATGAAGAACAGGAAATCAATAGAGCAATTGTTTCTCAGCAGGTTGAGTCCACAGAAGTAACTGCAAAAGTATCTGAACTGATTTTTGATGGTCTGTTTGACGAAAAAAAATATCGTTATCCTGCACATAACGGTAGATATGCCTTTGCATTTAATCAGATCGTAGATGATAAACCTTATAAAGCGAATCAGAACCATGAAATCACTCTGAAGATCCTGACGCCTGATAGTGATGAAGTTGGCGATGAAACAACTATGAGAATGCTTTCTGCTCAGCAGAGCAAAAGTGTTCTTGTTGTGCTGCCTGAAGATAGAACTTTCCTGGATGAAATTCGTTCCTCTTTGCAGATTGAAAAATTTATCCGTCTGGATTCTATGAATACAGTAACAAAATATGAACAGATCAAAGAGGCGAAGAAAGTAGAACTGCGTGAAAGAAATAGCGCAGCGAAACTGTTCTTGGAAGAATCTTTGAAAGCGGCAATGATTTATACAAATGGCGATAAAGTACAGGGCAGCGGCAAAGAAGTGTCTACCCGTATCAATGATGCTTTGGGTAAATTGGTAGCAGCTGTTTATCATAAATTGTCCTATATCGATGCGCCTATGGGCGAGGGGGACATCAAAAAACTGTTCCAGGACAATAAACAGATCTCTATTGCTGATGCAGCACACACATCCAATAGTCTTGCGCTGAACGATGTCAAAGACTATATCGCGCTGAATACACAGAAGCATATGAAGACTTCTATGAAAACATTACTGGATCGTTTTATGAAGCCTCCCTATGGTTTTGTAGAGGCCGATGTGCATTGGCTGGTAGCAAAACTGTTCAAAGACAGTGAAATCGCGTTCTATATGAATAGTGAACCTGTTTCCTTACTGACAAAATCCGTTGATGACATCATCAGATTTATTACTCGTAAAGAAAATAATGAAAAACTGATGACTGAAAAACGTGTTCATGCCAGTGAAAAACAGAAAAAAGCTGTACGCGAAGTAATGAAAGAACTGTTTGGAGCTACTTCTATTAGTGAAGATGATGATGCTCTGATGAGCAGCTTTGTGGGTCGTGCAAAAGACTTTAAATCCGATCTGGAAAAACTGGAGATCCATTATAAAAATCAGCCTAAATACCCCGGTAAAGACCTTGTATCCGATGGTAAAAAGCTGATGAATGATGTGATCCAACTTAATAGCACAACAGAATTCTTTAATACGATTGATAAAAATAGGGATGATTACCTTGATTTTGCAGAAGATTTTGAGCCGGTGAAAAACTTCTTTACTGGAGAACAGATCAATATCTTTAACAAAGCAATCCGCCTGATTGATATTTTTGAAGATAGCCGTTCTTATATCGTTGATGAAAAGATCGAAGATACAGTTCGTCAAATCAAGAGTATCCTGAAGATGGCAAAACCTTATAAAGAAATCTTTAAACTGCCTAATCTGCTGGATACATATGCGGATCTTTACAATGATCTGTTGGAAAAAACATGTGCACCTGTTCTGGAAGTGATCCAGGAACAGAAAAAACGTGTTATGGATGAGTTGGTAGGAAAGCAGTGTGAAGGGAAACTGAAAGATAAATATATTGAAGTATTCCAGAACCTCACCAATAAAGCGGAATCTTGTAATAATTTGGCTACATTACAGAACTATAAATACGAAGCGGATGCACTTAAGGTTCGTTTCCTGAAAGAAATTGCAGATACAGAAGCGAAAATGGTTGTGGTTGATACAGTAGTATTAACACCTCCGGATTTAAAAGAACCTAAAAAAGATAGCGGAAAAACAGAAGATACTTCTAAGGTTGAAGTGAAACCTCAGCCGAAAGTAAAGAAAAATAAGGTAGTATCCATTAAATCTGTAAATACACAGACAAGCTGGCAGGTAGAAACAGCCGACGATGTGAAAAAATATATTGCCGAATTGGAAAAGAAATTACTGGCACAGTTGGAAGAAGATACTGTTCTACACATTGAATTCTAAGGTAAGTAGGTGAAAATCTATGAATAAAACCGCAATTAAAAACTTTGCTGTATGGGCAAGAAGAAAACTGATCGATGATATTACATATAAAGCGGGACTGATTGGTGTCAGCGAAAAAGGTATCGCTGAACCATTGCCTCAGTCTACCCGTGACCTGCAGTTTTTTGACATTGGTACAAAGGATTATGCTCAGGTGGCAGGCAAAGACATCGACCAGAGAAATGCTCTGGTGAAAACGATCCGTGAAAAAGAGCAGGGGAGTGATTATGCTACAGCTTTCAAAGCAATCATTGAAGAAATCGCCTACACATGGTTCAACCGTCTGATTGCTATTCGTTTTATGGAAGTGAATGACTATCTGCCCTCCAGAATCCGTGTGCTTTCTTCTGAAAATTCAGCGAAAAACGAACCTGACTTTGTAACAACTCCATTCGATACAGATATGGAATTTACAGATGCGGAAACAGAAAGAATCATGCAGCTGAAGGATGAAAATAAGCTGGATGAATTGTTCCGTATGCTGTTTATCAAGCAGTGTAATAAGTTGCATGAAATCCTGCCTCAGTTGTTCGAAAAAACAAATGACTATACGGAACTGTTGCTGACTATTTCTTTTACAGATCAGGAAGGCGTCGTATGGCATCTGGTACATGATATTGAAGAGGAAAGCTTTGATATCGAAAAGGAAGGTCAGGTAGAGATTATTGGCTGGATGTATCAGTATTACATCTCTGAAAAGCATGATGAAATCATCAATATTTATAAAGGTACTGTAAAGAAAGCAGACATCCCTGCGGCAACACAGTTGTTTACTACGGATTGGGTAGTTCGATATATGGTAGATAACTCTTTGGGGAGATATTGGATTGAAAGAAATCCAGAAAGTAATTTGCATGAAAAATTGGATTTCTTTGTAAAACCTAAAAA